>NZ_JAOTIK010000001.1:6582500-6882732 GCF_030116705.1 Streptomyces sp. ML-6 | reverse complement strand
TTCCCACCTGCCGCTTGCTGGCGTTGACGAGCTTGGTGAACGGCACGAGCCTGCCGTCGACGTCGACCTTGACGGCTTCGGCGACGCGGTGTGCGAGGCGGGTGGCGAAGTCCCGCTGGTCCATGGACATGGCCAGGTTCTTCGCCACGGCGACGCCCTGCACGTTGCGGTCGTAGAAGATCTGCCGCGCATCGGCCACGGTCAGGTCCACGTACAGCTCGAACGGCACGCGCACCTGGGCGAGTTCGGCGTACGTGAGCCCGTACCGCTCGGGATCGTCGTACAGCTCGTGCCATGCGGTCGTCTGCGTCTCGCCGTCGATGGCGACCACGGACGTGCCCGGCGTGATGGTCAGGGTCCGCAGCCCGGTGCCGGGCAGCAGTTCGTCGCTGAGCGCGGCGAGCGGTCCGGCGTGCCAGAAGGTGATCGGCGGGGTGGACCAGCCGGCGCCCAGCTCACCCTTCACCCCGTCGGCGATGTACTCGGCGTACGAGCCGACGTTCTTCCCCTTCTGCGTGGACTTCAGCGCCCGCTGCACGAGCGCTCGCAGTTCGGCGTGGCGGCGCACGGCGCCGGACGCGGCCTTGAGCGTCTTCGTGTCCTCCTCGCGGCGGGGCGAGGGCACGAGCTGGACGAGCGTGGGTACGGACATGGTCCCGATCACGGCGTCCGCACGGAACGGCATGACGGTGAGCTGGGTTCCCTCGACGACGGCGGTCGGCATGGTGAGGCGCATGGCAGTTCCCCCAAGGAAGCGGTGAGGCGGCGGGCGGGCAGGCCGCAGGGATCGCTTGTCGTTCGGACGGCGACCGCCATCCGGAAGCAACACCAGATAAGCATTATCGTGAAAGCACTGTCAAACAGCTTGCGAGATTTGACGGCCGGTGTAGTTTGTTAACAGCTCCCTACCGAGAGACACAGGACTCGCGCCATGCCCCAGCCATCCGCACAGGTGACAGCCGCCGAGATCTCACGCATCGCGGGGGTCACACGCGCCACTGTCAGCAATTGGCGCCGACGTCACGACGACTTCCCCGCCCCTTCGGGAGGCACCGAGAGCAGCCCGCTGTACGACCTGCCGGCCGTGCGCGCCTGGCTGGACGCCCGGGGGCACACGGCAGCGGTCGGCCCGGTGGAGGAATTGCGCACCTTGCTGCTTCTGCACCCGCAGGGCAGTGGCAAAACAGCGCGCTTCCTCTCCTCCGTCCTCGCTGCCGCCCGTAGCGCGTCGGACGAGCTGACGGCCCTGACCGAGTTGCCGGACGTCGATCTCGCCGCCCGTGCGAACGGCACGGCCTCGACGCTCGCCAGGGTCGTACCCGGTGCGGAGACCGCCCGTTTCTCGGCCGGCGACGCCCCGGCGCTGCGGGCTCTGATCCGGTGCGTGCGTGACGAGGGCGGCGAAGCGACGCTGGACGTGCTGGCGGAACGGGAGCTGGAGGCAGGTGCCACCAGCGGCACCTACCGGACCCCCGCCCCGCTCGCGGATCTCGTTGCCCGACTGGTACCGGGTCCGCCGTCCCGCGTTCTCGACCCGGCCTGCGGCAGCGGAACGCTGCTCGCGGCGGTCGCCCGGCGGGGCGCGACGGAGCTGTACGGGCAGGACAGCGTGCCGGTCCAGGCCCGGCGCAGCGCGGTGGCCCTCATGCTGGCCGCCTCGGACGCGACGGTGACCGTCCGTACCGGCGACAGCCTCCGCGCCGACGCCTTCGGCGGGCTCGCCGTCGACGCCGTCCTGTGCAACCCGCCCTACGGCGACCGGGACTGGGGCCACGACAAGTTGGCCTATGACCCGCGCTGGGCGTACGGCGTACCGGCGCGCGCCGAGTCCGAGCTGGCCTGGGTCCAGCACGCACTCGCCCATCTCGTACCGGGCGGCCATGCCGTCCTGATCCTTCCGCCCGCCACCGCTTCCCGCGCCTCGGGCCGCCGCGTACGGATGGAACTGGTACGCAGCGGAGCCCTGCGCGCGGTCGTCGCCCTGCCTGCCGGAGCAGCGGCCCCGCTGCATGTGGGGCTGCAGATCTGGGTCCTGCAACGGCCGGAACCGAGCGGCCCGGAACGAAGATCCGTTCTCTTCGTCGATACGGTCGACACGTCCGAGGAGACCGGCATGGTGCGGGCCGCGGGCACGGCGGAGGCCGGTTCTCGCGGGGGCACCCGGGGCGGCGGCCGGGCTTCCCTGGACTGGCCCGCCCTGACGGACCGGGTGCTCACCGCGTGGGCAGCCTTCGCGGCCGCCCCGGACGAGTTCACCGACGAACCCGGTATCGCACGCGCGGTCCCGGTGGTCGAACTCATCGGCGACCTCGTCGACCTCTCTCCCGCCCGGCATGTACGTGTCTCCCGCACCGACATCGAACCGGCGGAGCTCGCCCGGGAAACGGACGACAGCCGCCTCCGCCTCGTCGCCGCCGCGGACTCGCTGAGCAGGGCGGCAGGTCATGTCGGCTGGCAGGCGGCCGGGCCGACGGCACGCGAGTGGCGTACGGCGACGGCGTCCGACCTGGCCCGGGGCGGCGCGCTCGCGCTGCTTCGTACGGCCCCCGATGCGAAGGAGCCCAAGGAGCCGCAGGGCACACCTTCCGTACCACCCGCCACCGCCGCCCTGACCGGCGAGGACATCGCGCGCGGCACCGGCCCGACCGGCGACCCGACCGGACTGCGCCCGGACTCCACCCCGGTGATCGCTGCGGGCGATGTGCTCGTCCGGTCGATCGCGGGCGGCAGCGGGCCGATGGTCCGGGTGGCGGCCGAGTCGGACGAGGGAGCACTCCTCGGCCGCCAGGTCCACCTCTTCCGGCCCGACCCCGCCCGGCTCGACCCTTGGTTCCTCGCGGGCTTCCTGGGCGCGGAGGAGAACCTCGCCGGCGCGTCGACCGGCAGCACGGTCCTGCACATCAGCCCGGGCCGGCTGCGCGTCCCCCTCCTGCCGCTGGAGGAACAGCGCCGATACGGGGAAGCGTTCCGCCACCTCCACGAGCTGCGGGCCCAGGCACGGCACGCGACGGAACTGGCCGAGCAGACGGCACGGCTACTGGCGGGCGGGCTGACGGGCGGCGGGCTGGTCCCGTCGCCGACCGACGCCGGGTCTCCCGTCCCGTCCGATTCGGCCTGAACGACACCACGGCCTTCACGCGTCCATCACACTTGTCCGAACCCGCTCCGCTTGGGGTGGGCGGGTCCGAAAGGAAACCGGGGAATCCCTTGAACAGCAGCAAGCACACGGAGCTGGCGAACCACGCCTGGTCCGTCGCCGACCTCCTGCGCGGCGATTACAAGCAGTCGGACTACGGAAAGGTCATTCTTCCGTTCACGGTGCTGCGCCGCCTGGAGTGCGTCCTGGAGCCGACGCGCGAGAAGGTCTCGGAGACAGCAGCCCGTTTCAAGGGCCAGGAGATCGACACGGATCACTTCCTGCGCCGGGCGTCGGGCCACTCGTTCTACAACAAGAGCGACCTGACCCTGAAGAAGATCGTCGGCGACCCGCAGAACGCGGCGGTGAACCTTCAGCGGTATGTCGGTTCCTTCTCGGAGAACGCCCGCGAGGTCCTGGAGAAGTACGAGTTCAGTCAGCAGGTCAGGAAGCTCGACGGCGCGAACCTGCTCTACAAGGTCATCGGCAAGTTCACCGACCTGGACCTGCGCCCCGCGGTCGTGCCCAACCACAACATGGGCTACATCTTCGAGGAGCTGATCCGCCGCTTCTCCGAGCAGTCCAACGAGACCGCGGGGGAGCACTTCACCCCGCGCGAAGTCATCAAGCTGATGGTCAACCTGCTGATCGCCCCGGACGGCGACGCGCTCAGCCTGCCGGGAGTCGTACGCACGGTCATGGACCCGGCCTGCGGCACGGGCGGCATGCTCAGCGCGGCCGAGGAACACATCAAGGCCCTGAACCCGGACGCCACGGTGGAGGTGTACGGCCAGGAGCTCAACCCGGAATCCTGGGCGATCTGCCGGTCCGACCTGATGATCAAGGGGCAGGACCCGGAGAACATCGCCTCCGGCAACTCCTTCTCCGACGACGGCCACGCACGGGAGAAGTTCGACTACCTCCTGGCGAACCCGCCGTTCGGTGTGGAGTGGAAGAAGGTCAAGGAGGACGTCGAGTACGAGCACAAGAACCTCGGCGACTCCGGCCGCTTCGGCGCGGGCCTCCCCCGCATCAACGACGGCTCGCTCCTCTTCCTCCAGCACATGATCTCGAAGATGAAGCCGGTGGACGCGAACGGCGGGGGCGGCTCGCGCATCGCGATCGTCTTCAACGGCTCGCCGCTGTTCACGGGCGCGGCCGGCTCGGGCGAGTCGGAGATCCGCCGCTGGATCCTGGAGAACGACTGGCTGGAGGCGATCGTCGCCCTGCCGGACCAGCTCTTCTACAACACCGGCATCTCGACCTACTTCTGGATCCTGACCAACCGCAAGGACGCCCAGCACAAGGGCAAAGTCATGCTGCTGGACGCGCGCGACCAGTGGGTGAAGATGCGAAAGTCGCTCGGCGACAAGCGCAAGGAACTCGGCGACGGAACGGGCAGCAAGCCCAACCACATCGCCGACATCACCCGCCTGTACGGGGACGCGATGACGGCTGCGGCAGACGCGGAACACCCGCTGCACGGCAAGGTGAAGGTCTTCGACAACTCGGCGTTCGGCTACCAGCGCATCACGGTGGAACGCCCGCTGAAGCTGCGGTTCGAGCTGACGGACGAGACGCTGGCGGCGCTGCTCGCGTCGAAGCCGGTGCAGAAGTGGGCGGAGGATCAATTCCTGCCGCGTGAGCCGGAGTTGGCAGCGAAGGCGAAGGCCCGGCGGAAGCTGACGGAGGAGGAAGAGGCGCAGTTCCGGAAGCTGGCGGAGGCCGAGACGCAGGTACTCGGGGACGCCTTGAGCCCGCTGCTGGGCTCGAAGTGGGCAACCAAGTCCGAGGCTCAAGTGGCGGTGCGGAACGCGATGGCGGAGGCCGGCGTGCAGGGCCCGACTGGGGCACCGTTCACGAAGGCGTTGCGGGATGCGGTGGGGGTGCGGGACCCGGAGGGGGAGGTCCAGACCGTCAAGGGCGGCCAGTCGGAGCCGGACGGCGAACTGCGGGACTACGAGAACGTGCCGCTGGGCGAGGACGTCGAAGAGTACTTGAAGCGGGAGGTGCACCCGCACGTGCCGGATGCGTGGATCGACCACACGAAGACGAAGGTGGGCTACGAGATCCCGTTCACGCGGCACTTTTATGTGTACGAGCCGCCACGGCCGTTGGCGGAGATCGATGCGGAGCTGAAGGCGCTTGAGGCGGAAATTCAGGCGCTGCTGGGGGAGATGACTGAATGAGCGGCGGACTGTTTACCACCATGCCGTCAGCGTGGGGCACCACGCGTCTGGACCATGTGGCCACGGTGCATGCCCGCATCGGCTGGAAGGCTCTTACTGCTGCCGAATACCAGCTGGCCGGCTACCCTTTTCTTGCCACACCCAACATCAAGACCCCGAAGATCGATTTCGAGAATGTCAATTACATCTCGAAGTTCAGATTCGACGAATCTCCCGAACTCAAGCTGCAAAACGGGGACGTCCTTCTGGCGAAGGACGGGAGCACGTTGGGAATCGTGAACGTCGTGACTGACCTCCAGCAGGAGGCCACAGTCAACGGGTCAATCGCCGTTCTTCGCGCGTTCGGCATAGATCCTCGTTTTCTCCGCTTCGTAATCGCGAGCAGCGTGATCCAGGGGCATATCGGTTCCGTGAAGGACGGAATGGGCGTCCCGCACCTTTTCCAAAGGGACATCAAGCGCTTCCAACTCCCCTTGCCGCCGATTGAGGAGCAGCGCCGCATCGCCGACTTCCTCGACGCCGAGACCGCCCGCATCGACCGCCTTATCTCGAAACGCAGGGCACAGTCACAGGCCCTGTCCGAGCAGGGCACCAGTCACCTGTCAAACACCTACCAAGGACTTTCAGGACAATATGGCGTCATTCGACTGCGACACATGCTGATGCGCATCGAGCAGGGTTGGTCTCCACAGTGCGAGGATCGAACCGTTGAAGGTGATGAATGGGGCATCGTCAAGGCGGGTTGCGTAAACTCAGGAAACTTCGATCCCCGCCAACACAAGGCCCTGCCAACGGGAATCCAGCCACGCCGCGAATACACCTTGCGCTCTGGCGACTTGCTCATGTCTCGCGCCAGCGGATCGTCCGACCTGATCGGGAGCGTAGGAATTGTTCAAAATCTGGATAATAATCTCCTCCTCTGCGACAAGGTATATCGCATAAAACTAGACCGAACTCTCGGAAATCCTGAGTTCGTGGCTCACATGCTCCGAAGCCATCGGGTGCGAGAGCACATCAAGAATGGAATTTCGGGCGCGGAAGGCATGGCGAACAACCTTCCGACTGCCGTTGTCAAAGACTGCGTAGTCCCTAAGGTCCCTGTGGAGAAACAGATGTCCGTAGTTGCTTCTCTCGACCGGAGTGCAGCAAAAACCAAACAAGCCCGCAGGCTCCTCAGCCGCTCCGTGGACGGCCTCGCCGAACGCCGCCAAGCCCTCATCACCGCCGCCGTAACCGGCCAGTTCGATGTCTCCACCGCCAGCGGTCGTAACGTAACGGACGGAGTCCACCCGTGAGCCCCATCCACAGCGAGTCCGCCTTCGGGGACGCCATCGTCGTCGCGATGACCGAGCGCGGTTGGCGTGAGGCGCAGCCCGAGGACTACCAGGCCGATCTCGGGCTGGACACCAACGAGCTGTTCACTTTCCTCGGCGAGACGCAGATCGACGAGTGGAACGAACTGCTCGCCGTCTACGGCAAAGACGTCAACGCCGCCCAGCGCGGCTTCGCCCGGCGCCTCGACAAGGCGATCAGCGAGGAAGGGCTGCTCAACGTCCTCCGCAACGGCGTCAAGGACCAGGGTGTCCGCCTCCGCGTGGCCTACTTCAAGCCGAATCTGGTCGCCGACGACTCCGTCCTCGACGGCTACCGCGCCAACCGCCTCACCGTCGTGCGTGAACTCGCCTACGCGACCAAGCAGGCCGACTGGAACAACCGGCTCGACCTGACCCTGTTCCTCAACGGAATCCCGGTCGCCACCGCCGAGTTGAAGAACCCGCTCACCCGGCAGGGCGTCGAAGACGCCAAGGAGCAGTACCGCACCGACCGCGACCCGACTGAGCTGATCTTCACCCGCCGCGTCGTCGCGAACTTCGCCGTGGACCCGGATCTCGTCTTCGTGGCGACGCAGCTCCGGGGCAAGAACACCCGCTTCCTTCCCTTCAACACCGGTTCCAACGGCGCCGGTCAGCCCGGCGGTGCGGGCAACCCCGCCCCGACCGCGTACGGCACGTACGCCACCTCCTACCTGTGGGAACAGGTCTGGGCGCGGGACAACTGGCTCGACCTGCTCCAGCGCTACGTGCACCAGCAAAAAACCAAGACGCCCGGTGGTGGCACCACCAAGTCGACGATCTTCCCGCGCTTCCACCAGTGGGACGTGGTCAAGAAGCTCACTGCCCACGCCGCAACCCACGGCGTCGGCCAGAACTATCTCGTCATGGCCTCCGCCGGCTCCGGCAAGTCCAACACCATCGGCTGGCTCGCCCACCGCCTCAGCGATCTGCACGCGGACACCGACCCGCGCGTACTCGACCCGGAAGCCGTGGAGAAGGGCCGCCTCAAGCCGGGCGCGCCCGTCTTCGACAAGGTCATCGTCATCACCGACCACCGCAACCTGGACGCCCAACTCCGGGAAACCGTCGGCAGCTTCTCGCAGACCGAGGGCCTGGTCGTGAAGGTCAACGAGAGGGACGGGGCGAAGAGCGAGCAACTGGCCCAGGCCCTGTCGCGCGACGCGGGAAAGATCATCACAGTCACCCTGCACTCGTTCCCGGCGCTCATCGACTACATTCAGCGCAACCCGACCGAGATCAAGGGCACCAACTTCGCGATCGTCGTGGACGAGGCGCACTCCTCGCAGTCCGGTGGTGCGGCCACGGACGTGCGGGCCGTGCTCCGTGACCTCGGCCTGGACTCCGACTCGGAGGATCAGGGCACGACCACCGTCACTGTCGACGAGAAGCTGAGGAAGAAGGCCACCGAGCGCTCGCAGGCCGCCAACCTCTCCTACTTCGCCTTCACCGCCACCCCGAAGGCCAAGACGCTCGAACTCTTCGGCACGGAACACACCGTGGACGGCAAGGCCGTCTACCGCCCCTTCCACACCTACTCCATGCGCCAGGCCATCGAGGAGGGCTTCATCCTCGACCCGCTGCGGAACTACGTCACGTACAACACGTACTGGAAGCTGGTGAACCAGAATCCGGACGAACGCGAGGTGGACCCGTCCAAGGCCAACAGCCTGCTCGCCCGGTACGCGCTGACCCACGAACACACCGTCTCGCAGCACGCCACGGTGATCGTCGAGCACTTCCTCGCACACTCCCGCGGCCGACTCGGCGGGCGAGCCAAGTCCATGGTGGTGACGGCCTCACGGGAGTCCGCCGTGCAGATGGCGCGGGCGATCAAGAGCTACATCAAGGACCAGGAGTACGACACCAAGTACCCGGATCTGGGCGTCCTGGTCGCGTTCTCCGGCTCGCTCACCATCGACGACAAGGAGACGACCGAGCCGAAGGAGAACGGGGGGATCGCCGAGAGCGCGCTGCCGAAGGCGTTCGCGTACACCCGTGCCGACGACAAGGCGGTTGCGGCCGGTGGGCGCGGGCAGCAGGAGTACAAGATCCTGGTGGTCGCGGAGAAGTACCAGACCGGCTTCGACCAGCCGCTCCTGACGACCATGTACGTTAACAAGACGCTGACCGGCATCGCCGCCGTACAGACACTCTCCCGTCTCAACCGCACCGCAGATCGCAAGTCCCAGGCCGACCTCGCGGTCCTGGACTTCACCAACGACGCCCAGGACATACAGGACGCCTTCCGCCCGTACTTCGAGGAGGCGACGACCCTCCCCTCCGACCCGAACCTGCTCTACACCGCGCAGAGTCGTGTCATGTCGGCGCCGATCATCTCCGAGACGGAAATGGACGAGTTCGCCGCCGCGTACTTCGCCGCAAAGGAGAAGGCGGCCGGTTCGCAGGCCAAGTGGGAGAAGCTGCACGCCGAGTTGTACCGGTTGCTGTCCCCCGCCGTCGCCCGGTTCACGCCGCTCCTTGAGAGCGATGAGGACGACGACGTGGAGACCGCCGAGGACTTCCGCGCCAACCTGAACGACTACGTGCGCAAATACGGGTTCCTCGCGCAGATCGTGCCCTACCAGGACGCGGAGCTGGAACGGCTGCACCTCTACGGGCGCTACCTCCTCAACCGACTTCCGCGCCGTGCCGACGGTGGCGTCGACATAGGCGAGATCGACCTCAGCCATCTGCGGGTGGAGAAGACCGGCGAGCACGACAAGTCGCTCACCTCCGAAGGCCCGGCAGAGCTCAAGGGGTTCGGAGAGGGTGCGGGTGGCGCCGCGGAAGCCGAGAAGTCGTTGTTGTCGGAGCTGATCGAGAAGTTCAACGCCAAGTTCGGCACCGACTTCACCGAGCAGGACGTCATCCAGCCCTTCAACGAGGCCAAGGCCGACAAGAAGGTCCGGCTGGCAGCGGTCGCCAACGACGAGGACAACTTCGGCAAGGTCTTCGACAAGGTCTTCGCCGACAAGATGGCCGACCACATCGACACCATCGCCGGCATGGGACGGCAGTACTTCGGCCCCGACAAGGGATTCAAGTCCAGCCTCGACCGCAGCGCACGCCGCGCGGCCTGGCGGATGATCCGCCGCGAGGAGGGCGTGGACGAGTAGCCCCGCCACACATGGGAGGGTCCCGCCGTTACGCCCCGGAGGCGAACGGCGAGACCCTCCTCGCGTTGTGTACCTCAGCCGACGACGAAGCCGACGAATCCGGCCCACGTGCCCGGACCGACGGTCAGCATGGGGCCGCTGAGCTGCTTCGAGTCACGAATGTGCACATGCGTGGCGGCGGCAGCAACCTCCACGCAGTCGCCACCCTCTGCCCCGCTGTAGCTGCTCTTGCGCCAGGCAACCTCCACGCACTCGCCGCCATCGCCAGTGCTGTAACTGCTCTTGAACCAAGCCAGCTCCCGCATAGCAGGAGTATCGGGGGTGTTCATAGATCTCCCAGCAACTTCTCGATGAATCCCAGAGTCTCTCGCGGAGTGAGAGCCTGACTCCGGATGATCCCATAGCGCGCTGCGGCCAGTCGTGTCTCGTCCCGATCAGTCAGCAGGCTGCTGCGCCCCTGGACCTCCATGTACACGAACTGTTCCCCGCCTTTGCAGGTGATCACGGTGTACGGGCCGTCCACACCCGCGTTGTCCTCTCGGTCGAGCGGCATCACTTGGATCTCTACGTTGCGGTTCCGGCCGAGCAAAAGGAGTTGTTCAAGCTGCCCTCGTAGAACGTCCCTGCCTCCGAGCGGCCTTCGCAGAACTGACTCCTCCATCACAAAGCTCAGGAGAGGAGCAGGCCAGCGGTTGAAGATCTCTTGCCGCGCCAGGCGTGCGGCCACTCGCAGTTCGATGGTTTCCTCGTCCAGCAGCGGGCGACGCATGGCAAGCACCGCACGCATGTACTCCTCCGTCTGCAACAGGCCCTTGACCATATGCGTGTCGTACGCACACAGCTCCACGGCCTTCTTCTCCAGCTGCGCCGCGTCCCGGAAGAACGGCGGGTACTGTGCCCGCGCCACCTCCTCTTTCAACGCGATCAACAAGCCCCCAGCGTCCAGCACCGCGTCCGCCTTGTCGATGAGCTCAGGCTGCGGAATCCGCCGTCCCTGCTCGAACGATGCGATGGACTGCGCCGCGTAACCCACCTGTTTACCGAACTCCGTCCGGTCCAGCCCCGCCCGCAGGCGTAACAGCTTCAACTGCTGCCCGAACGCGATCAACACCCCGGACCCCAGTTCGTCCGGCCGCTTCCCGGGCTCCGAACCTGAACCCGCGCCCGCTTCCACGTCGCCCCGCGTCACCGTCATCGCCACCGCCTGTCCCACGTACGTACAAGCCGGACGCACGCCACGTACAGCCAGCCCGCGACGGCGCGTCACCTCTGGTCACGCTACGCCACCGAACGGCACCGTGGAGCCATGACCAGCAATTCGCCACTCCCCGTGCGCCCCCTTCGCACCAACCAACCCCGGTTCCCTCGGCACCACTTCTCGATGCGCTTCAGCTCCACGCCGCGCGGTGCCCGTCTCGCCCGGCGCCTGGCCGGTGAGCGGCTCGACGCGTGGGGCGTCCCGTACGGCAGCGACACGCACGACACGGTGACGCTGGTCGTCGCCGAGCTGAGCGCCAACGCCGTACGTCACGGCCGGGTGCCCGGCCGTGACTTCCGGCTCCGCCTCTCCACCGAGGGCACGGCCATTCGCGTCGAGGTCACCGACACCCGAGGCGAACGCCTCCCCACCCCCGCCGAACCGGCATCGGGCGACCAGGAAGACGGCCGCGGCCTGCTCCTGGTGGCCGCGCTCGCGGACCACTGGGGCTGGTACCCCTGTGCGGACGGCCCCGGCAAGACGGTCTGGGCCGTGTTGGGAGCGGGAATGCCATAGGTCCGGCCGGCAGCTGATCGCCTTACAGTCCCTGACATTCCCTGCCCCTGCCGCACCCGCTTCGGGTGGTCCGCCTCGGTCTTCGTCGCGTCATGCACGGGGCGTACGCCCATGAAGGGTGATGACGTCCGTGGCGTCCCAGATTTCGGTATTGCGATGGGTGACCGCGATGATCGTGCCGGGCAG
Source organism: Streptomyces sp. ML-6 (assembly GCF_030116705.1). NCBI lineage: Bacteria > Bacillati > Actinomycetota > Actinomycetes > Kitasatosporales > Streptomycetaceae > Streptomyces > Streptomyces sp. ML-6. The sequence goes on along the minus strand of NZ_JAOTIK010000001.1, from coordinate 6,870,976 downwards.
TTGCCGCAGCATGTGCACGATGCGTTGTTCCGTCGCCGTGTCGAGCGCCGATGTTGCTTCGTCGAGGATGAGGATCGGTGCGTTCTTCAGGAGTGCGCGGGCAAGGGCGACGCGTTGGCGTTCCCCACCCGAGAGTGCGTTTCCGCGATGTCCGACATGCTGGTGGATGCCGTGCGGAGACCGGGCGACGACGGTGTCCAGGTGTGCCTTCCGGGCGGCTTCGACGACGTCGTCGTCGGTGGCCGCAGGGTTGCCGAGGCGGATGTTCTCCGCGAGGGTGCCGTCGAACACGATCGGCTCTTGAGGCACGTAGGCGAGGTGCGCGGCGAGGTCCTCGTGGCACAGGTCCGTCAGGGCGGCTCCGCCCAGTGTCACGCGCCCCTCCTCGGGGTCGTCGAAGCGCATGAGCATGTTGAGCAGGGTGCTCTTGCCGCTGCCGGTCGGACCGGTGATGAGCACCCGTGCCCCTTCGGGGACGAGGGCAGAGACGTCGCGGAGCACGGGCAGATACGAGATGTTCGCGAGTTCCAGTTCGTGGCCGTTCCGCGGGGCGCTCCGCGATGGTTCCGCGAGAGCGGGTGGGGCGGCCACGGTGCGGTACTGCTGGACCGTGGTGCGCAGGTCGTTCACCGTGAGGCCGGTGAGCGCGAGTGCGTCCAGCGGTGCCGCGGCCCGTCCGGTCAGGATGACGAGTGCGAGCGCCGATGCGGGGTCGTCGATCCCCGTGACCGCGAGGAGCACGACGATACCGGCGAGCGGAAGGACGCCGGCCAGGCCGGAGACGAGGGTCGCTGGTGCGGAGGCGTTGTTCGTGCGCGCGAGTGCGGCTTCCTGAGCCTGCCAGCTCGCCGTGAGGCGTGCGACGGCTTGATCGGGGCCCGCGGCCGTCCGCAGCAGTTCGAGATGATCGATGAACTCCAGCGACGCCGCGGCGGCGGCCTGTTCGGCGTCGCCCCGGCCGGCGTCCGCGCGGGCCAGGGCCCGCTGGGCGGCGCTCTGCGCGACGAAGGCGACCGCCAGGAGCGCACCCACGAACAGCATCGCGGACGGCCCGCCGACGATCCCGATGCCGGCGAGCAGCAGCAAGGGGATCAGTGGCGAGAGGATGAACGTCTGCAGCTGATGGGCGGGCACGCTCATCAGCGTCGGGATCGCGCGTCCGGCGACGGTCCCGATCAGTGCGCGGTTGGCCTCCGTGAACCAGGAGAGTTTGGCTCGCGCGAACGCGGTGCCGAGCGCGTCGTAGAGGTCGCCCGCGAGCCGAGCCCCGGTGAGGTATCCGCCGCGTGAGACCAGCACGGTGATCGCGACGGCCGCCCCCGCTGCGCCGAGCACCGGTCCGGGCGGCTGTCCGTTCGCGATCGCCCATGCGAGTGCCGTGTACGCGGCCGCTTCTGCGACGGCGACGAGCACCCATCCGAAGGAGATCAGGAGCAGTCGGCGCTTTGCCGTGACAGGAAGCGCCTGGGGAGCGGGCGTGGTCATCGTATGGCTCCGGTCGTCGTGAGGTGCCCGTCGGCGAGCGTGAGCTGTTCATCCGCGGTCGCGGCGAGTTGGAGGTCGTGCGTGACGATGATCAGCGTCTTGCCCTCGTCGGCGAGAAGACGCAGTTCCGCCATGAGCCGGGTGGCCGTTTGCTCGTCGAGTGCGCTGGTCGGTTCGTCCAGGAGGATCACGGGCGCGTCGGTGAGGAAGGCCCGCGCCAGTCCGACGCGCTGTCTCTCGCCGCCGGAGAGGTTCGTCGTCTCCATCTCGGGCGGGATGCCGAGCTGGGCCCGCCGGAGTCCCTCGGCCAGGTTCCGGTCGTCGGAGTCCGGGGCGGAGAGGCGGAGGGTGTCGCGGACCGTCCCGGGCAGCACGTCCCCGCCTTGCGGGACGAGGAGGACCGGTCCGGATGACGAGCGGACATGTGACCGTGCGGCCGGAGCGGGCGGGAGGACGATGTCCCCCGCCGTGGCTGATTCGAGTCCGGCGATGACGCGAAGAAGCGTTGTCTTGCCGCTTCCGCTGGGTCCGGTGACAGCCGTGATCGTCGACGGATCGAACGCATGGGTCACGTCGTGGACGAGGATGCGTTCCGCGCTCCCGACCGTGAGGCCGGCCAGGGTTGTTCCCGTGGAGCTCACCCCTTCGCCGGGTCGACGTGAGGAGGGCGTGACGAGGGGTTCCTGGAACACCTCGGCGATGCGGTCCGCGGCGGCGCGGCCCGCGCGGACATAGTCGAGCCCGTGGCCGAGGCGCAGCGCCGGGGTGACGACGGCCAGGCCGAACAGCAGCATCGCGGCGAGCGTTCCGGCATCGTGCTGGTAGCCGACGGCGTAGGCGATCGCATAGGTCGCGGCAGCCTGGAGCAATGCTCCCGCGACGGCGGCGAGCGTCGCGACGCGTCCCACCCAGCGGACCATTCCCGTGGTGAAGCGGCGGGTTGCCGCCGCGTAGGCGGCTGCGGCCCCGCCCTGGGCTCCGTAGGTGCGGCAGACGCGGATTCCGCGGGCGTAGTCGTCGACCGCCGTGGCGATGTCGCTCATCACCCGGGCGCTCTCGGCTCCGTGGCGTGCGGAGGTCCGTGGGACGACGATCAGGTAGTAGCAGGCGGCGAGCAGCCCCGGGACGAGCGCGAGCAGCGCGGCCGGCCCCGCGACGGCGAGGAGGACGAGCACGCTCGCCACGGGCACGACCGCGAGCGTCGCGCTCTCGGCCGGCAGGTGAGCGACCGCGTGATGCAGGGCCGCGATGTCGTCGGAGACAAGGCGGCGTAGCGCGTCACCGCCGCGCCTGGCCAGAGCGCTCATCGGCATCCGGGCCAGGTGTCCCGCCACTTCGCGTCGCAGACGTTCCGCGAAACGCGCTTCGCCGCGGTGCGCCGTCCACGAGGACACGGCCGAGAGGAGGCCGCTGGTGAGCCATGCCGCACAGGCCCACACCGCATACGCGGGCGTCGGGTCGGTGAGGAGACGCGTCGTGGACCAGAGCGCGCCGAGACCGCAGAGCCCGGCCACCGCTGCGGCGAACGAGGCGACGCCGAGCAACGGGAGGCTGGGGTGCAGCGCACGCGCAAGGGGCGAACGGCCGACCGACGGCGAGTGGGATGCGTGTTCAGGCGTCATCGGCGTTCTCCTGCCGGGTGGTGCGGTCGCGTCCGATCGGAACGACCTGGGGTGTGCCGGCGACGGGATCGGCGACGACGAGGCACCGCAGCCCGAAGACGTCCTCGACCAGGTCCGCGGTGACGATCTGGGAGGGCGGGCCCTCGGCGACGACGGCGCCGTCCTTCATGGCGATCATGTGCGTCGCGTAGCGCGCCGCCTGGTTGAGATCGTGGAGCACCGCGACGAGGGTTCGGCCGGCCAGGTGCAGGTCGGTGAACAGTTCGAGCAGCTCGATCTGGTGGGTCAGGTCGAGGAAGGTTGTCGGCTCGTCGAGGAGGAGGATGTCCGTCTGCTGGGCGAGCGCCATCGCCACCCAGACCCGCTGGCGTTGCCCGCCGGAGAGCTCGTCGACCGGACGCGCGGACAGATCCGCGACGCCGGTCGCGGCCATCGCTTCCGCGACGATCTGCTCGTCCGCGCCGGTCCATTGGCGGATGAGCCTCTGGTACGGGTGGCGTCCGCGGGCGACGAGGTCGGCGACGCGGATGCCGTCGGGGGCGAGCGAGGACTGCGGGAGGAGCCCGAGTCGTCGCGCGACCTCTTTGGCCTTGTAGGCGTGGATGTCCTGGCCGTCGAGAACGATCTGCCCGTTCGCGGGCCGTAGGAGCCGGGAGAGTCCGCGCAGCAGCGTGGACTTCCCGCACGCGTTCGGGCCGACGACGACAGTGAATGATCCATCGGGGATCGCCACGGACAGCCGGGTGTTGACGGGACGTCTGTCGTAGCCGATCGTCGCGTTCTCGGCGCGGAGCCGAGAACGGTTCGATGTGTTCACGCGTGCTCCGGTGTCGGGATGGGTCATGTGTTTCGTCTCGTTTCGCGGATCAGCAGCCAAATCAGGTAGAGCCCGCCCAGGCAGACGGTGATCAGACCGACAGGCACGGACCGGTACGCTTGCGCGATCGCCAGTGACGACGCGTGAGCGAGGGCGAGGAGCGCGGCCCCCATGAAGGCGGCGGAGGCGACCGGCACCCCCGGGGTGCGGGTCAGGCGGCGTGCGAGCTGCGGCGCGGAGAGGGCGACGAATCCGATCGGTCCGGCCGCGGCGGTGACCAATGCGGTCGTGGCGACGCCCGTGATCAAGAGCACCGGGCGGGCGCGGGCGGCGCTGACCCCTTGCGCGAGCGCTGCGTCGTCGCCCAGCTCCAACTGCCTTAGCGCCGGGGCGAAGAGGGTGGCGCATCCGAGGATGAGCGCCCCGCCGATCAGGGAGGGGACGAGCGCGGCCCATCCCACGCGGCTCAGTGAGCCCGCTCCCCAGAAGCCGACACTCATGGCGTCGTCGATGTCGGCACGGGTGATGAGGTAGGAGTTGATCGATCCCAGCATGGCCGAGACGGCGATGCCGACGATGATCAGCCGGAACCCCTGGATACCCCGCCGATACGCGAGCAGGTAGACCGCGCCCGCGGTGAGAAGACCTCCCGCGATCGCTGCCGCGGCCACCGACCAGTGGTGGTGTGAGCCGAGGAGCAGGATCGTGATGACGACTCCCGTATAGGAGCCGGCATCGAAACCGATCACGTCAGGTGACCCGAGGGGGTTGCGGGTCAGGGACTGGAAGATCGCCCCGCCGATGCCCAGCAGCGCGCCGAACAGCACGGCGCCGATCGCCATCGGCAGACGCCATTCGATCACGACCAGTCGGTGGAAGTCGTCGCCCTGCCCGGCGATGGCCCGTACGACCTGGAGGGGGGTGAGCGGATAGTCGCCGAAGCCGAGGGACAGCACCGCGACGCCGATGGCGGCTGCCGCGAGGACCGCGTTGACCGCAAGGGTTCGGATGCTGAAGCGCGTCGCGACGAGGCCGCCGATGCGGAGGTTGACATGCCGGTAGCCGAAATCGATCGGTTCGGACCGAGTTGCGGAGCGGTTCACAGTCCGGCCGCCTTCCTGCGGCGCACGAGTGCGATGAGTACGGGGGCGCCGATCAGGGCCGTCAGCACGCCTGCTTCGATCTCCCCGGGGCGGGCGACGAGACGCCCGATGACATCGGCGGCGAGGACGAGGATCGGCGAGGCCAAGGCGGTGTAGGCGATGATCCAGCGCTGATCCGGTCCGGTGAACCAGCGCACGACGTGCGGGACCATCAGCCCGATGAACGCGATTCCTCCGGTGAGCGACGTGGCCCCACCGGCGAGCAGCGTGACCGCGGCGATCCCGGCGACGCGCGTGCGGATGACGCTCGCGCCGAGCGATGCGGCCTGATCGTCGCCCAGGGCGACGGCGTTCAACGCGCCGCCCAGGCAGAACGCGATCACCAGCCCGACGACGATGAACGGGAGCACGGAGAGCACGTCGGGAACCGAGGTACGGGCGATCGATCCGAGGCCCCAGTTCTTGAAGGCCCGGAAGGTCTCTTCGTCCATGAGCATCAGGAACGTCGAGAACGCTGTGAGCACCGCGGCCAGGGCCACACCGGCGAGCACGAGGGTGACCGGTGAGGCGGAACCCCGCCCGGAGGAGCCGATGGCGTACACGACCGCTGTCGCGACGACCGCGCCGAGGAAGGAGAACCACACGTACCCGGTGATGCCCGACACCCCGAACAGGCCCACGCCGATCGTGATGGCGAACCCCGCCCCCGCGTTCACGCCCAGGATTCCCGGGTCGGCGAGCGGGTTCCGGGTGATCGCCTGGATCAGTGCTCCCGCGACTCCGAAAGCGAGGCCCGAGACGATGCCGACGAAGGTGCGAGGCATGCGCAGCGTCCATACGATCGAGGCCGCCTCGGACCCGTCGGGACGGAACACGTTCTGCCATACGTCCCGGAGCGGGACCGGATTCGCTCCGAAGCTCACGCTCAGTGCCAGCACGCAGGCGAGCACGAACGTCAGCGCCACCAGTCCGAGCAGCCGCCGGGCTTGCGGGAGTTGTTCCGTGCGTCTCTCCTCCAGCGGGCGAGGTCGCGACGCGTCCGTGGTCATGGTTCTCCTCGATCAGGCGTGTGCGGGGCGCGGCAATGCTCACGCCCCGCACATGTGGGGTGTCAGAGGGCGTCGGCGATGAGCGGAACGAGATGTTCGGCTGCCCACTTGTTCCCGATCGGCCCGCCGCTGCTGATCGCCCACAGCAGGTCCCCGCCGTCATCGGTCTTCGGTGACAGCTGCACGAAGTGCCCGGAGGACACGGCGCCGAGGTTCTTGAACAGGCCGCGACCGGTCAGCTCCCGCATCTCCGCCTCGCTCGCGGCCGCGCTCCGCCCGAGCAGCAGCACGTCGGCGTCGGTCTTCGAGAGCAGTTCGTCGCTCACCGAGGCATCCTGCGCGAACTGCCGTGCGTTCGGGTTCTTCGCGAAGCCGAGCTCACCCAGGAATGTCTCCGGTGCGGAATCGGGCCGCGACAGGTACTGGAGCCCGTTGGCCGTACCGTAGTAGATCGCCCATGTCGCCGTGAGCCCTTCGAACTCCGGGTGCTTCTTGCGCACCGTCGCGAAGTACCTCTTGTTGTCGTCGACGACGCCCTTCGCGGCGTCGGCGAGGTCGAGCGCTTCTCCGAGCACACGGATCGAGTCCTGCCACGGGAGGAGCAGCTGCGAGGAGGGGTCCGGGCTGGTCACGACCGGGGCGATGGTAGCCAGCCGGTCGTAGTAGTCGGCGAGCTTCACTCCGCCGAGGCCGTTCGTCCACCCGACGGCGACAATGAGGTCCGGGTGGCTCGCGGCGATCGCTTCCACCGGCACCTCTTCACCCATCACGAACTCATATGTCTCGATGTCGCCCGCGCCGTGCTCGTCGAGGTACCCGCCCTCGCTGACGAGACTGGAGCTGAGCACGGGCTTCACACCGAGCGAAAGAAGCAGTTCCGTGTCGATCGCGTTCGGCACGACCGCCGCGATCCGTTCAGGACGCTTCTTCAGCACGGTCTTGCCGAAGGGCGATTCCAAGGTCAGCGGGTAGGAGGTGTGCCCCTCGGCGGCCGGCAGCAGGCTCGCCCCGTCGCCGGCCGTCGACGTCTTCTGGGGTGGTGCCGTGGACGAGCATCCGGTCAGTGCGAGAGCGGCGGCCAGTGCTGCGCCGATCAGGCCTGTGATGCCGCGGCGTCGTGTGATGTTCATGAGTGCCGTTCTTGTGTTTCTCGGGGGTAGGGGCGAACAGGGCTGCCCGGACGACCGGCGAGGAGGCGCCGGAGCGTGCGGCGGGGCCGGTGGCCGTCCGCCGGTGCCGGATGTCAGGGCTGGTGGGAGTGGACGCCGTCCGCGGGCTCGCGTTTCCAGTAGCCCGTGAAGTCGATGGCGGACTTGGGCATGTGACGATCGCGGACGAGGTGCCGACGGATCTCCTGAACCGCCGACTGCTCACCGGCCAGCCACGCGAACCATTCCTCTTTCGCCCAGTCCATCGTGCGAATGGCCTCCAGCAGCCCACCGGGGTGCGAGGGAGCGGACGGGTTCCGGGGGAGCCAGGTGACGTCGACCCCGGCAGGACCGCACAGTTCCTGCGCGTGCGATGTGTGCTCGACGTCGATGAACACGCGCCCGCGAGTATCGGCGGGAAGCTCTTCCAGCAGACGCGCGATCGCGGGAATCGCCGTGTCGTCGCCCGCGATCAGCAGCCGGTCCGCACCGATCGGGATCTCTTGCGTCTTGGCAGGACCGGCGATATGCATCCGATCCCCCGGAGCCACTGCACGAGCCCAGTTCGATGCGACCCCGTCACTGTGGAGAACGATGTCGACATCCAGTTCACGTCCGCGCGGGTCGTAGCGGCGCACCGTGTAGGCCCGAGCGATGGGCCGACGCCCCTCCGCGAACGTCACACGTCCGTCCTCGACGAGGGGGAGGACGGGCTCGCTCTCACCCGGATACGGGAACAGCAGCCGGATGTCGTCATCGAAACCCGGCGACGTGAACGGCGGCCACTTCGTCCCATCCGCAGAGGTGAACGTCCCCAGCTGGTCACCGGTCAGGGTCACACGCCGCATTCCTGCCGTGACGTCGACGATCCGGGCGACGACCAGTTCGCGCAGGGCCACGGGGAACATGGTCAGCGGGCGCGCGGGGACAGACACGGAAGAACTCCTCGAAGAGCGGGACACGGCCGGGGGAACGGGGCGTCAGGTCGCCACAGCGGCCACACAAGTAAGGCTAGCCTTACTATTCGCGCGATTGTTATCCTGATGCGCATGATTCATGGACTGGCAGAACGTGAATGACGTGGTCGCGCACCATCAGCTCCCGATCGAGCCGACCTTGGAGATCCCGGCTGCACGGGCGACCTCACCCGGAAACGCGCGCGAGCCGTCCCTGCTCTGGATGCACACGGGCGCCGCCCGCGTACAGACGGCAACGGAACAGCACCGCCTCACGGCCGGCCAGGGCATCTGGATGCCCGCCGGCGTCCCCTACGAGGTCGACGTCGAGGCCGGTTCCCTCGCCGTTCCGATCTTCCCGGCCGCGGGTTCCCGGTCGACCGTGATCGACCGCCCTCTCCGCGTCGACTTCCCGGGCAGCTGGTCGGACTGGCTCATCCATCAGTTCGCCCGAAGCCTCGGCTACCTGCGCGGTGCCGCGGACGACAGCGGCCTGCTCGACCTCGTTGCCAACGCACACCCCGCAGACCCGGCGCACGACGACCGCGGTCCGCTGCCTGCCCCACCGCTGCCCACATCGCCCGAGGCCCTCACCATCGCGCGGACGCTGCTCCAGGATCCGAGCCATGGCGCGGGAATCGGTGAACTGGCGCAGTCGGCCGGCATCAGCGTCCGCACGCTGCAGCAGCAGTTCCGGAACGAGACGGGGCTGCCCTTCGCCCGGTGGCGCACCGCCGCGCGGGTCGCCGCAGCGGCGAGCTACCTCAACCTCGGCCACGACATCGGCTGGGCCGGGAGACAGGTCGGGTTCTCGACCCCTGCGGGATTCACGAAGGCATTCCACGCGCACGCCGGAGTCACACCCAGCGAGTACAAGGGACAGCACCGCGACGAACCGACCGGGGCCCGGCCGTCCCCGAGCCCTCTCGAAGCACAGATCGACGCCCACATGCACAGAGCAGCGGGCGGAGAGGCGATCGCGAAGCCGCCGTCGATACCGGCGTCGCGGACCTGGAACCGGATCAACGACTTCCATGTGCTCGTCTGGGCCTGCCGCGGGACTGCGCAGCTCGTCATCGGAGGCCGGAAGCACCGGCTACGGCGAGGCGATGCCGCCTGGCTCCCGGCGGGAGTGCCCAACAGCATCACGCTCCCGCGCGGTGCGCTCCTGCTGCCGCTCGGCTCCCGTCCGGGGTCTTCGGCAGCCCTGCCGGCAGACGTCCTCATCCAGAGCCTTCCCCCGCAGGCCGAGGCCCGCCTCTTGCACACGGTCGTCGCCAACTACAGCTTCATCCGCCCCGAGGGGCACGACCCCAACGACGTCACACGACGTTTTCTCGAACTCTTCTCCGCGCCGCGTCTCCTCACAGCCGCCGGCGGATCAGGCGTCTCCGCCGTCAGCCGGATCGTCGAGGAGATCCGACGCGAACCCGCGAGCCGACGCACGCTGGTCCAGTGGGGCGCGGAACTCTGCGTGGACGCCAGGACGCTCGGTCACGACTTCATCGACGCCACCGGTCAGACCTATGTGCAGTGGCGAGCCCAGCTCCGTATGACCCTCGCCCGCCAATACCTCGAAGAACGCATGACGGTCAGCCAAGCCGCACGGAAACTGGGCTACACGGACGCCTCCGCCCTCACACGTGTGTTCACACGCGCCCACGGGATGTCACCACGCGAGTACCAACGGAACGGCTGGCAGCACACCGACGAAGAACTCATCCTCCGTTAGGGCTTGCCGGGAAACAAGTCCTTAGAGGCGGATGGAGGTCGGTGGCACTCGGACTTTCCACGTAGCGATGCCGGACCAGATGCTGAATGGAGCGGAGCAGGCGGCCGAAGCTCTGCTCGGCGGCGGGACCGGGGCGCGACTCGGCCGCGTCGGTGCCATCGCTTCCCGCGGTTCGGCCGGATGGCACCGGCGGCCTGAATACACCCCTCCGCCCCCGAATCCAGCCCGTGCACGCACCGCCGCTGGACTGAAGATCGCCCCACCAGGGACACTTGCCCTCCACCATGCCGAAAGCCGGTCCAGCAGCACACACCGGTCAGCACACGCACACACGGGGGCAATGTGCCGCAACAGCAGCCGATCGCGGGCCGGTACGAGCTTCTGGAGCCGCTCGACAACGGCGGCATGGGGGATGTGTGGCGCGGCTACGACGCCGTGCTCGACCGGCCCGTCGCCGTGAAGCTGATCCGGCAGCAGGCCGTCAACGGCTCGCCGCAGCTCGCGGAAGAGTTCGCCAAGCGCTTCCGCCGTGAGGCCCGCATCACCGCGCGGATCCAGCACCCCGGTGTGCCCCAGGTGTACGACGCGGTGCTCGACGAGACGTATGAGCGGCTGTTCCTGGTCATGGAGCTGGTGGACGGGGTGTCGCTGTCCGCGTACATCCATCCGGATCGGCTGCTTCCGGTCAGTTGGGCGGTGGCGGTGGCGGCGCAGGTCGCCACCGTGCTGTCGTACGCGCACGAGGTGCCGGTCATCCACCGCGACCTCAAGCCCGGCAACATCCTGGTCGCCCGTGACGGGACGGTGAAGGTCCTCGACTTCGGGATCGCGGCGATCCTGCGGACCGATGTCACCAAGCTGACCGCGACCGGTACCCCCATCGGCACCTACCAGTACATGGCTCCCGAGCAGGTGCGCGGTGGGCGGACCACTCCGCAGGCCGATCTGTACGCGCTGGGCTGTGTGCTGCACGAACTGCTCAGCGGGCGGCTGCTGTTCACGGCGGACAGCGAGTACATGGTGATGCACCAGCACGTGAACGCCGCTCCCACCCCGCTGCGCGGACTACGTCCCGAAGTACCGCAGGAGTTGGAGGAGCTGGTCCTGCATCTGCTGCTCAAGGCGCCCGAGGCCCGGCCCGCCGATGTGCAGGAGGTGTACGAGCGGCTGCGGCCGTTCCTGCCGCCGCCCGGCCGGATGCCCGCGGCCGGCGAAGCCGGACCGGCGGGGGTGCCCGACCCGACCGGGCTCTTCCGCAACCCGTACGCGCCCCGCGCCCGCGCGGGTGCGGGCAGGTCCGCGCGGGTGGCCGCCGATCCGGCTGCCGGACAGGCCGCGCCCGTTCCCGTACCCGTACCCGCGCAGTTGCGTGCGGAGATCGACGAGGCGTACGCACACTCCGACGCCCTCCTGGACGAGGAACGGTTCGCGCAGGCCGCCGAGGTGCTGGGAGAGATCATCGAGCCGGCCGCCCGCGCACTCGGCGCGGAGAGCCGGAAGGTCCTGGAGCTGCGGACCCGTCGGGCCGCGATCCAGCTGCTCGGCGGGGACTACCGGGCCGCGCTGCCCGAGTTCGACGCGTTGGCGGACGCGTACGCGCGCACCGACGGCCCCACCGGCGAGCCGGCCCGCGCCTGCCGCGCCCAGGCCGCGCGGTGCCGTGCCGAACTGGGCCGGGTCACCGACGCGCTCGCCGCGCTGCGCGGCCTCCTCGACGTCGTACGGACCGTTGACGGCGATCTCAGCGAGGAAGCCGTCGAACTGCGCCGCGACATCGGGATGCTGCTCCTCGCCCAAGGGCAGGCGGTCGAGGCCCATCGGATTCTTCGACCGCTGCACGACGACCTGTGCCTGGTCTTCGGGCCTGGTGACGAGATGACCGCAGAGGTAGGCGAGGCGCTGGCGCTGATCGGTCTCGATCTCGACGGTCCGGCCGGCTGACCCCGTCTCCCCCGTCTCCCCTCGTTCCGTCCGCTTTCCCGGAGAGTTCGCCCCATGCCCCACCTCGCGTTCGACATCGGTTTCTGTGCCCAGCTCGGCAAGCTTCGGGGCAGTGTCAAGCAGGGGGTGTTCGACGCGTGGGAGAAGTTCGAACGCCTCACCCTGGACCAGTTGTTCAAGGATCCCGGGCTGAAGCTGGAGAGCCTGAAGCGGGCCCGTGATCCTCATATCCGGACCATCCGGATCGACCAGGGGACGCGGGGTGTCGTCCTCGCCCCCGACAGCGGCGACACCTACGTACTGCTGCGCGTGATGCCGCACGACAAGGCGATCGACTGGGCCGTCAAGCAGAAGGCCAGCATCAACACCGTGACCCGGGCCGTCGAGATCCGCGACATCGCGATGCTCGACGAGCTCACACCCGTGTACGAGAGCATCGCGCCCGCTCCCGACCGGCGGCTGTTCGCGAAGGTGTCCGACGGGGACCTGACGGCGCTCGGCATCGACGAAACCACCCTGCGCCAGGCCCGCGCCCTCACCGACCTCGAACAGTTGGAGGTCTTCGCGCCGTACTTCCCGCAGGACCAGCGCGAAGTCCTCGAATACCTCGCGGCAGGTTTCACCGTGGAGGAGGTGTGGCGGGACGTGGTGTCCGTCGGTCTCTCCGCCGCACCCGCCGACACCACGCCCGTGGACACCGGCGACTTCGCGACCGCCATCCACCGCACCAGGACCCGGATCGCACTTGTCACCGCGTCCGAGGAGCTGCGCGACATCCTCGACAAGCCCTTCGCGGCCTGGCGGGTCTTTCTGCACCCCTCCCAGCACAAGGTCGCCTACCGGGCCTCGTACTCCGGGCCGGCACAGGTCACCGGCGGCCCCGGGACGGGCAAGACAGTTGTCGCTCTGCATCGGGTGCGCCATCTGCTGGGGTATCTGCGTGATGGCGACCGCATTCTGCTGACCACGTACACCAACGCTCTGGTGGGTGCGCTGCGCAACGGGCTCGCCGCCCTGGTGGAGGACGAAGCGTTGCGGGACCGGGTGGACATCATGACGGTCGACGCGTTCGCGGGCCGCGTCGTGTCCACCTCGCGGCGGCCGCTCCGCGGCGGTGAGGAGGAGACGCGGTGGGCGCAGGCCGCGAAGGCCACCGGGTTCACCGGCACGGCGCAGTTCCTCGGACAGGAGTACAAGCACGTCGTCCTCGCACAGAACCTGCGGACCCTGGACGCGTACGAGAAATGCGAGCGGCGCGGACGCGGCAGCGGACTGCCCACGTCGGCCCGCGCGCTGGTGTGGCGCACGATCGAGGAGTTCACCGATCGGCTCGCCTCCGACGGGCTCCGCACCTATCTCGGCACGTGCGCGGAGGCAGCGGACCTGCTGGAGGCCGGTGGCGCGCGATACCGGCATGTGGTCGTCGACGAGGCGCAGGACCTGCACCCCGCGCAGTGGCGGCTGTTGCGTGCGGCGGCTCCGGCCCGTCCCGACGATCTCTTCATCGCGGGCGATCCCCATCAGCGTATCTACGACTCGAAGGTGTCGCTGAAGGCCGTCGGGATCAAGGTGGCCGGCCGATCGGCGAAGATGCGCAAGAACTACCGCTCCACGCACGAGATCCTCTCCTGGTCCACCGCCCTGCTCGTCGGCCGGCCCTTCGAGCAGTTGGCGGACGACTCGGCGAACGAGACCCTGCTGGGCTATCGCTCGGCTCTGCACGGCAAGGGGCCCGAGGCGTGCGGGGCGGATTCCGAGGAAGCCGAACTGGACGTACTCGTCGCACGCGTCCGGGGTTGGATCGACAGTGGGATCTCCCCGGGCGAGATCGGGGTGAGCGCCCGCTTCAACAAGAACTGCGACAAGGCGGTGCAGTTCCTCAGGGCCGCGGGGATTCCGGCTGCGCGCCTGCGGGGCGATGCGCCCTCCGACGCGGACGTCGTGCAGGTCGGCACGATGCACTCCTTCAAGGGGCTGGAGTTCCGGTGCGTCGCGGTCATCGGCGTGAATGACGGTGCGCTGCCGTACTCGCGTGCGGTGACCCCGGCCGATGTCGACCGGCTCCAGCACGAGTCGGATCTGTTGGCGGAACGCTGCCTGCTGTTCGTCGCGTGCACGCGGGCCCGGGACGGACTGCATGTGTCGTGGTCGGGCACACCGAGCAAGTTCCTGGTGGAGGCCGGGGTGGGCCGGACAGCATAGGCGGGCCGGGCAGGGCGGCCGGGCCGTATCAGCGCCGGGGCCGCCGGGGCCTCACGTCAGAAGAAGACCCCGCACCGCAGCAGCACCTTCGCGTACGGCCTCGCCTCCCCCCGTCCGCACCAGCCGGGGCCCAGTCCGGCCAGGGCCCCGGCGAGGTGACGGTTGAGGATTCCGGCCCGCTTCACGGGGCCGGGACTTCCGCCGCGGTCGGGAAGGACGCCTGCGCGCCCTGCCGGGTGACGGCCGCCGCGCCCACCCGCACGGCGAACGCGGCGGCCTCGGCGAGTTCCTCGCCCAGGCCCAGCCGCCAGGCCAGGGCCGCGGTGAACGCGTCGCCCGCCCCGGTCGTGTCCACGGCCTCGACCGCGATGCCCGGCAGGGGCACGACATCGCCCGTGCGGCCGTCCGCGACGAGTGCTCCCGCCGCGCCCAGCGTGATCACGACCGACTTCGGGCCGAGCCCGAGCAGCGCCCGCGCCCACTCCCCCGGTGTGCTGCCCGCGGCCCCGCCCAGGATGTAGCGCGCCTCGTGCTCGTTGACCACCAGCGGGTCGCAGGCGGCCAGCACCCGGTCGGGCAGGGGCGCGGGCGGGGACGGGTTCAGCACCAGCCGGGTTCCGGGCGGCATCGTGGCCACCACCTCGGCGACCGTCTCCAGCGGGATCTCCAGCTGTACGGAGACGACCCGGGCGGCGGCGAGCAGGGAACCGGCCGCCCGGATGTCCTCCGGTGCGAGGCGGGCGTTGGCCCCCGGCGACACCACGATGCTGTTGTCGCCCGAGGGGTCCACGGTGATCAGCGCGACGCCGGTGGGGGCCCCGCCGACGAGCACGCCGTCGGTGTCGACGCCCGACGCCCGCTGGGACTCCAGCAGCAGACGGCCGTGCGCGTCGTCGCCGACCCGGGCCAGCAGGGCCGTCCGGGCCCCGAGGCGGGCGGCGGCGACCGCCTGGTTCCCGCCCTTGCCGCCCGGGTGGACGGCCAGATCGGAGCCGAGGACCGTCTCGCCGGGGGCGGGGCGGCGTTCGACGCCGACGACCAGGTCGGCGTTGGCGGAGCCCACGACCAGCAGGTCGTACCGGTCGTGCTCGCTGTCGTACATGGTTCCTGCTTTCCGTGGTCGGGCACTGCTCGGTGCGCGTTTCCGCCGCCCGGTCGTACTCAGGAGAAGTCGTACTCAGGAGAAGTCGGCGACGTTCTTCCCGGTGACAACCTTGACCGGCACCTTCACCATGTCGTCGATCTTCTCGCCCTCTGCCGCCTTCACCGCGTTCTGCACGGCGATCCGGCCCAGTTCCTTCGGCTGCTGGGCCACCGACGCGTACAGCGTTCCGGCGGCGACCGCCTTCAGGCCGTCCGGGGTTCCGTCGAATCCGACGACGGACACCGACTTCCCGGCCCTGGCGCCGAGTGCCTTGACCGCGCCGAGCGCCATCTCGTCGTTCTCGGCGAAGACCCCGGTGATGCCGGGGTGGGACTGGAACAGGTTGGTCATGACGTCCAGGCCCTTCGTACGGTCGAAGTCCGCCGGCTGCTCGGCCACGACCTCGATGCCCGGGTACGCCTTCAGGCCCTCGGCGAATCCCGCGCCGCGCTCACGGCCGGCCGAGGTTCCGGCCGTTCCCTGCAGGATGACGATGCTGCCCCGGCCGCCGAGCTTCTCGGCCAGTGCCTCGGCGGCGAGCCTGCCGCCCGCGACGTTGTCGGACACCACGAGCGTCGCGGTCCGGGCGCCGTTGACGCCCCGGTCGGCGGCGACCACCAGGATGTCCGCCTTGTCGGCGCCCCGGACGGCGGGGCCCGCGGCGTCCGAGTCCACCGGGTTGACGATGATCGACTTCATGCCCGAGCTCGTGAAGTTCTGGAGCTGGTCGGCCTGTTGCGAGGCGTCGTTCTGCGCGTCGGTGACGGTGAGGTCGGCCCCGGCCTTCTCGACCTCGGCCTGCGCGCCCGCCTTCATCTGTACGAAGAAGGGGTTGTTGAGCGTGGTGAAGTTCCCCTCGCTAGCTAGCCGATGGAAACGATTACACGGCCGGAATCAAGACCCCATCCACTCCCCGAGGCCGGATCGTGACGAGCGCGATGCGGGGCGAGGCAGGGCCGGCCGGGCGGGGCAAGCCGGGGCCGAACGCCTCAGAGCCCCGCCGATCCCCCTCGCCCCGAGGGCGCCATCCGGCCAATTCTTGACGCGCACCTGACATTCATGGGCGTTTCTGGGACCGTCCATGGCACACGCCCGTCCGCACCCACGCCGCGCACGCGGACGAGGCACCGCTCGTCCCCCCACAAGGGCGCGGCACGAAGGAGTGACATGAGGCTCACACCGAAAATCTCATGCGTCGCCGCCCTGGCCGTCGCGGTCGTCGCAGGCGCGTCCACCGCGGCGAGCGCACTGGGCCCCGCGGCCTCGCAGCAGGTCGACGGCAGCATCACCGCCGCGGGCAGCACCTGCACCTGGACCAACGCCACCGCCACCGCGAACCCGCCCACCACCCTGACCATCGACCGCGCCACCATCAACAGCAGCGTGAGCTGCAGTGGCGGTGCGAGCGCCACCCTCAACAACAGCCCGACACTCACCTTCGACGACGCGGCGGGCCTCGCGACGTCGAACCTCATCGACATCACGGTGAAGCAGTCCATCGTCACCTGCAGCTACCGTGCCACGAACGTCGGTTGGACCCGCGACGGCTCCACCCGCAGCTACCAGAACAAGGCGTTCACCGCCTCGAAGAGCTCGGGCAGCTTCCTCTGCCCGGGGTCGATCTCCGCCCCGGCCGGCTCCGCCTCCCTGAACTTCCACTGATCCCCGCGCCTCCACGACGCCGGCCGGGCGTCGCCCCCGGTGAGTTTCCGCCGAAGGCGGCGCCCGGCCCGCAAGGCCGGTCCCGCCGGCTCGGACACGAACCGAGCAACTCGGGACCGGCTCAATCGACTTGAGCACGATCCCGCCGGTTCGGGCACGGTCCCGCCGGAAGGCCCGAACGCTCAGACGGAAGAACCGGTCCGGGCCCGTCGCAGCGCCAGGGCGGCCAGGGCGGCGGGGGCTTCCTCGGGGCCCCGGATGCCCGGGAAGGCGTTGATGTCGACGACGACGGGCTCGCCCTCGCGATCCAGCAGGTCGACGCCGTAGACGTCCAGACCGAACACCTCGCCCGCGCGGAGAGCCGTGTCGGCCCAGGCCCGGGGCAGTTCGCCGACCAGCGGCGCGGACCGGGCGCCGTCCGGCGGGGCCCCCACCGGCGCGGGACGCACCGCCGTGAAGACCCTCCCCGCGATCACCCACACCTTGTGGTCCCAACCGCTGTTCGCGACGTACTCCTGCAGCACGACCGGCTCATCGGGCCACCGGGCGGCGAGTTCCCGCAGTTCGGCCGGACCGTCCGCACGGGCCACCAGGTCGGCGCGCCGGCTGTGCCGGCTCTTGACCATCAGCGGACAGCCGCTCGCGGGCCACTCCGTTCCGGAAAGGACTTCGGACAGCGCGTCCAGGGTCCTGGTGCGGGGCATCGGCAGACCGGCCCCCTCGGCCACCGCGGCGAGCCGGCTCCGGTCCTGGCACAGCTCCGTCGCGGCGGCGGAGTTCACCACCCGGGCGCCGCGCTCCTCCAGGCAACGGGCCAGGGCCAGCGCGCCGGGGGTGTGCGCCTTGAGGAGGTAGGTGTCGGCGAGGTCGTCCGGGGCGACCCGGTCCTGTGCGGGTCCGTCCCCGGAGTCCGGGTCCAGGAACGTCACCCGGTGCCCTTCCCGGACCAGTACGGAGGCGGTGGCGGCGAGCATCGGGTGGTCCGGCTTGTCGGTCAGCAGGCACACCCTCATATCTGGACGACTCCCGGTACGGCCACCGGCATGCCCGCTCCGGGGCCCGGAGCGATCTGCGGGCGGGGCCGGCCGAGGGGGATCTGCAGCCGAGCGGGAACCGGCGGAGCCGGGGCGGGCACGCCCGCGCCTGCGGAGCCGCCGGTCCTGGCCAGCTCGAGAACGGCTCCGGCCACCCGGGTCACCGCGTCGGGCACCCGCCGGAAGCTCGGGAAGTCGTTGATGTCGACGATCACGGGGCCGTCGGGTCCGAGCACCACATCGATGCCGTACAGGTCGAGCCCGAAGACCTTCCCCACCTCCTCCGCCACCGCTGCCACCTCGGCGGACAACGGCACCGGGCCCTCGTCGGCCGGTCCCTCCGGGTGGATCGGGGAGCGTCGCAGGGTCGCGTGGAATTCGCCCGCGAGGCAGTAGACCTTCAGGTCCGTACCGGAGTTGGGCACATGGGGCTGCGCGATCAGCTGGCCCTCGCCCGCCCGCTCCGCCCCGGCCAGTCCCCGGGGGTCCGCCACCAGCCGCACCCCGCGCCCCGAACTGCCGTCGACGGGTTTGACCACCAGGGGGAACAGCTCGTCGGGAACGTCCGCGAACATGGTGGCCCGCGGCGCCGAGTAGGTCACCGGAACCGGCAGCCCGTGCTGCCGCGCAACGACCGAGGTGAGGACCTTGTCGCGCACCGCACGGATCGCCCGCGCGTCGTTCACCGTGGTCAGCCCCACGGCCGCCGCGGCCTCCAGCAGGGCGAGCCCCGGACCGCCGGACACTGTCTTGAGCACCCAGGCGTCGTGGGTGCCCGCCCGCACCTCCTCCGAGACCCGCAACAGCGAACCGCCCGGCCGCATCACGTCCACCTGGTGACCCCACGACGACAATCGCCGGGCCACATCGAGCGGCATGCCGTCATTCCGGTACAGCTCTTCGACGAGGAAGCAGAGCTTCATCCCAACACCCCTCGGCGCCCTCACAGGTGAGGAGGGCGCAACGACGCTCCGCGGTGCTCTGCCGAACACCGCCAAAAGGGCAACGCTACGTCACGCTCACGCCAAAGCTGCGACGGCCAGGTGTTGCTGACACCACGTCGGACCCGAACCTCGCCTCACAGACCACCACCACGCCGTGGGCAGAAAACGCCTGAGAGGTGTCAATTCTGCGCACAAGAGGAGAACCGTGATGGCGTCTTCACCCCGACCCGGTCGGCCATCTCCCCCGGCGCCGCTTCGGTCGGCTCGCCGCCATGCCGGGGGCGCCATGCTGTGGGGCGGCATGCTGTGGGGTGGCATGCTCCCGCCCGCCACACTCCCGGAGCTGCGCGGCCGGATCGCCGACGCCGAGACCACGGAGAGCTGGAACGAACCGCGCCGCAGGCAGCGGGAACGCAGGTGTGCTGCGGAAAGCAGGCTCGAAGCATCACCCGCCCACGGCCTGCCCGCCGAAAACAGAACGGCCGGCCGATCCGACATATTGTCGGATCGACCGGCCGTATCAGGTCGGTTGACCTCTGGTGTCCGAGGGGGGACTTGAACCCCCACGCCCGATAAAGGGCACTAGCACCTCAAGCTAGCGCGTCTGCCATTCCGCCACCCGGACCAGGTGGTCGGCCCCGGTTTCCCGTGGCGACATGGAAAACAATACCAGGGGTTCAGGGTGGCTCTCACCCGCGTTTCCGGTGGTCAGTGCGGTGCGATGGATGCGGACGGCGTATTTCCCCGGCATTCTCCGACATCGAGCACCGTACGCGACCGACTCATCACGGACGGTGCGGGATGCGGGGTGTGAGGGAGCGCTGCCCGGATACAGGTCCGGGCACGGGTACGGGGGCGGGTACGGGGTCGGCTGTGACGCCCCGTGCACGGCGCTGCCCGCGTGCGGTCGCGGCGCCCAAGGGCGGCGACGGTCGCGAGCGCGGCCAGGGGGTGGCGGTGGGTCCGTCCCGCGCCTCGTGCCGGGAGACGGCGGTCATGGCGTAGGTGTGCGCGCTCAGCCCGGCAGCCGCCCCGAGCGCGTCGCGTACGGAATCACGTGCAGGGGCAGGGGTCGGCGCGAAACGGCCGCAGGACACCCGCGCCACCCGTACTACCCCTGCCGTATCACTCTTCGCCGTACCACTCCCCGTGCCGTACGGGGCCGGGGAACGGGACGTCAGTCGCCGCCCCCGAACGCCGCGTCGAACGAGGCGGCGGGCGGCTCGAAGTCGTACCGCTTCAGTGTGGCCAGCGCCTCCGGCGCTCCCACCAGCCGGTCCATCCCGGCGTCCTCCCACTCCACGGAGACCGGCCCCTCGTAGCCGATGGACCGCAGCATCCGGAAGACGTCCTCCCACGGCACGTCGCCGTGCCCGGCGGAGACGAAGTCCCAGCCGCGCCGCGGGTCGCCCCACGGCAGGTGCGAGCCGAGCCGCCCGTTGCGGCCGTCCAGCCGTCTGCGCGCCTCCTTGCAGTCCACGTGGTAGATCCGGTCCCGGAAGTCGTACAGGAAACCGACCGGGTCCAAGTCCTGCCAGACGAAGTGGCTCGGGTCGAAGTTCAGCCCGAACGCCGGCCGGTGGCCGACGGCCTCCAGCGCGCGGTGGGTGGTCCAGTAGTCGTACGCGATCTCGCCGGGATGCACCTCGTGGGCGAACCGCACGCCCTCCGCGTCGAAGACGTCCAGGATCGGGTTCCAGCGCTCGGCGAAGTCCTCGTAGCCCCGCTCGACCATGTGCGGCGGGACCGGCGGGAACATCGCGACCAGGTGCCAGATCGACGAGCCGGTGAAACCGATCACGGTGCGCACCCCGAAGGCGGCGGCCGCCCGTGCGGTGTCCTTGAGCTCCTCGGCCGCCCGGCGGCGCACCCCCTCGGGCTCGCCGTCCCCCCAGATCCGGGCGGGCAGGATCCCCCGGTGCCGCTCGTCGATGGGGTCGTCGCAGACGGCCTGGCCGACGAGGTGGTTGGAGATCGCCCAGCACTTCAGCCCGTACTTGTCGAGCAGTTGCCGCCGGCCGTCCAGGTAACCGGGGTCGGCGAGCGCCTTGTCGACCTCGAAGTGGTCACCCCAGCAGGCGAGTTCGAGTCCGTCGTAGCCGAAGTCCCGGGCGAGCCGGCAGACCTCCTCCAGTGGCAGGTCCGCCCACTGGCCGGTGAAGAGGGTGAAGGAACGGGGCATGAGCGGGCCTCCTAGAGAGCCACGGGGGTGTGTACGGAGTTCTTCGCGGCGCTCTCCTCCACCGCCGCGAGCACCCGCTGCACCTGGAGTCCGTCGGCGAACGACGGTGCGGGGGCGGTGCCTTCGGCGATCGCCCGCACCAGGTCGCGGGCCTGGTGGACGAAGGTGTGCTCGTAGCCGAGGGCGTGTCCGGGCGGCCACCACGCCTCCAGGTAGGGGTGTTGGGGTTCGGTGACGAGGATCCGCCGGAACCCTGCCGTGGTGGCGGGTTCGGTGTGGTCGTGGAAGGCCAGTTCGTTGAGCCGTTCCAGGTCGAAGGCGAGCGAGCCGCGCTCCCCGTTGATCTCCAGCCGCAGCGCGTTCTTCCGTCCGGCCGCCATCCGGGTCGTCTCGAACGAGGCCAGTGCCCCGGAGGCGAGCCGGCCGGTGAACAGGGCCGCGTCGTCGACGGTCACCGCTCCGCGCGCGGCCGGGCCGACGGTGCCGGGAAGTCCGCCCGGCGGGGCCGCGGGCAGCGGCCGTTCGCGTACGAACGTCTCGCTGACCGCCGTCACCCCGACCAGCGGCTCCCCCGCCAGGTACTGGGCCAGGTCCACGAGGTGCGCGCCCAGGTCGCCGAGGGCCCCCGAGCCGGCGCGTTCCCGTTCGAGCCGCCAGGTGAGCGGTGCCTCCGGGTCGACGAGCCAGTCCTGGAGGTAGGCGGCGCGGACGTGCCGCAGGGCGCCGAGCCGCCCCTCGGCGATCAGCCGCCGGGCGTGGGCGATGGCGGGCACCCTGCGGTAGTTGAAGCCCACCATCGCGACCTGGCCGCGTTCCGCCCCGCGCCGGGCCGCCTCGGTCATCGCCTCGGCCTCGGCGACGGTGTTGGCGAGCGGCTTCTCGCACAGCACGTGCTTGCCGGCCTCCAGCGCGGCGACGGCGATCTCGGCGTGGCTGTCGCCGGGGGTGCAGATGTCGACGAGCTGCACGTCGTCCCGGGCGATCAGGGCCCGCCAGTCGGTCTCCGCCGCCGCCCAGCCGTGCCGGGCGGCCGCCGCGTCGACCGCGGTCCGGTCGCGTCCGCAGACCGCGGCGAGCACCGGCCTCATCGGCAGCTCGAAGACGTGTCCCGCGGTGCGCCACCCCTGCGAGTGGGCGGCGCCCATGAACGCGTATCCGACCATGCCGACGCCGAGCACCGGCGGGCTCGTCGTCGGAACGGCCGGGGCCGGCGGCGCTGCGCCCTCCTGATCCGTCTCTTCCCTGCGGGCCATCGGGGCTTCGCGGGCCATCCGGGCTTCCTCCTCGTCGGTCGTTCGGTGGGGGCGGCGGGAGGGGACGGCCCTCCCCCGGGCCGGATCAGCTGAAGCCCGTCGGCAGGTACTGGTCGACGTTGTCCTTGGTGACCACGGCCGAGTAGAGGGTGAGGCTCGTCGGAATCTCCTGCTCGGCCAGTCCGCCGACACCCTTGTTCTGGGCGAGGGCGCGGGCCAGGTCGATGGCGGACGCCGCCATCGTCGGCGGGTAGAGGACGGTGGCCTTCAGGACGCCGTCGTCGGCCTTGATGGCGTCCATCGCGGACTTGGCACCGGCGCCGCCGACCATCAGGAACTCGTCCCGGCCCGCCTGCTGGATGGCGCGCAGCGCGCCCACGCCCTGGTCGTCGTCGTGGTTCCACAGCGCGTCGATCCGCTTCTGCGCCTGGAGGAGCTGGGCCGTCTTCGCCTGGCCCGACTCGACGGTGAACTCGGCCGCCTGACGGGCCACCAGGTCGATGTTGGGGTAGTTCTTCAGCGCGTCGGCGAAGCCCTGGCTGCGCTGCTTGGTGAGTTCCAGGTTGTCGATGCCGGCCAGCTCGACGACCTTGGCGTCCTTCTTGTCCTTGAGCTGTTCGCCGATGTACGTGCCGGCGTTGAGGCCCATGCCGTAGTTGTCGCCGCCGACCCAGCAGCGGTACGCCTGCGGGGAGGCGAAGATCCGGTCCAGGTTGATGACGGGGATGCCCGCCCGCATGGCCTCCAGCCCGACCTGGGTGAGCGCCCTGCCGTCGGCCGGGAGGATGACCAGGACGTCGACCTTCTTGTTGATGAGGGTCTTGACCTGGCCGATCTGGACGGCGGTGTCGTTGGAGCCCTCGGTGGTCTCCAGGGTCACCTCGGAGTACTCGGCCGCCCGCGACTTGGCGTTCTCGTTGATGGCGTTGAGCCAGCCGTGGTCGGCCTGCGGGCCGGCGAAGCCGATGGTGACGGGTCTTCCGGGCTTGCCGTCGGCGGCGGGCACGTTGCTCCTCGCGGCGCCTTCGCTCTTGGGCTCGTTGCTGGTGCAGGCGGTGAGGAGGGCGCCCGCAGAGACGGCGGCGGTACCGAGGAGCAGGCGTCTGCGGCTGGTTTCCGGCATGGCTGTCGAACCCTTCGTCCGGTGCGTGGCTGTCACAGGGGGAACGGGGTGGGGCGGAGGTACGAGTGGGGCGGAGGTACGGGTGGGGCGGGGGCACGGGTGGGGCGGGGCGGATGGGACGGATGGGGCGGGATGTACGGGTGGAGCGGGGCGTCGGGTGGGGCGGGGCGTCGGGTCAGGTCTCGCCGTGCGGCGCCGTGCGGCGCTGGACCAGGACGGCGGCGACGATGATCGCGCCCTTGGCGATCTGCTGGACGTCGCTCTGGAGGTTGTTGAGCGCGAAGATGTTGGTGATGGTGGTGAAGATCAGGACGCCGAGCACGGAGCCGACGATGGTGCCGCGCCCGCCGCTGAGCAGGGTGCCGCCGATGATCGCGGCGGCGATGGCGTCGAGCTCGTACAGGTTGCCGTTGGTGTTCTGTCCCGAGCCGGCCAGGACGATCAGCATGAAGGCGGCGATGCCGCAGCACAGTCCGGAGAGCAGATAGAGCAGGAGCCGCTGCCTGCGCACGTCGATGCCGGCCAGCCTGGCCGCCTCCGCGTTGCCGCCGACCGCGACCGTGCGGCGGCCGAAGGAGGTGCGGTTCAGGACCAGCCAGCCGATCACGGTGACCGCGGCGAACATCAGGACCAGCGGCGGGACGCCGAGGACGTACGAGTCGGGCAGGCCCAGGTCGAGGACCGACTGGACGGTGACCATCTGGGTCCTGCCGTCGGTGATCTGGAGGGCGAGTCCGCGGGCCGAGGCGAGCATGGCCAGCGTCGCGATGAACGGCACCATCCGCCCGTACGCGACGAGCAGACCGTTCACCAGCCCCGCGCAGAGCCCGACGACCAGGGCGGTGAAGGCGATCCCGGCGAAACCGTACTCCTGGGTGGCGACCGTGGTCGCCCAGACGGAGGCCAGCGCGACCATCGCGCCGACCGACAGGTCGATGCCGCCGCCGGTGATGACGAACGTCATCCCGACGGTGACGACGCCGATGACGGACGCCTGGGTCAGGACCAGCTGGAGGTTCCCGGTGTCCAGGAAGGCGTCGGGCTCGGTGATGCCGCCGACGGCGATCAGGGCGGCGAGGACGCCGAGGAGCGAGAGGTTGCGGACGTCGACACGCGGCCGGAAGGCACGTGCGGGTCCGTTCCCCTTCCCGGCGGCGGGGGCCGGGGGCGGGGCGCTCCCCCGGTCCGGCCCGCCCTGCTGCGCCGGGGAAACGGGTTGCGTCATGACGTGGGGCTCCCTTCCATCACCAGGTCGAGTACGCGGTGCTCGTCGAGCTCCCGGGCGTCCGCCGTGTGCACGACGCGGCCCTCGCGGAGCACCAGCACCCGGTCGGCGAGGCCCAGTACCTCGGGCACCTCGCTGGAGACGAGCAGAACGGCGAGGCCCTCGTCGGCCAGTCGGCGGATCACGGCGTACAGCTCGGCGCGGGCCCCCACGTCGACGCCGCGCGTCGGTTCGTCCAGCAGCAGCACCCGGCAGCCGCGCAGCAGCCAGCGGGCCAGGACCGCCTTCTGCTGGTTGCCGCCGGAGAGCGTGCGGACGGGGGTGTCCGGGTCGTCGGGGCGCAGGGAGAGTTCGCGGGTGGCGGCGCGGGCCGCCCGGCGCTCGGCCCGCCGGTCGAGCCAACCGGCCCTGGAGAAGCGGGACATCGAGGAGACGGAGACGTTACGGGTGACGGATTCGAGCATCAGCAGGGCCTGCGTCTTGCGTTCCTCGGGGGCGAGGCCGATCCCGGCGGCGACGGCCGCCCGGACACTGCCGGGTCTCAGCCGCTCGCCGGCCACGACGACCCGGCCTGCGCTCGGCCTGCGGGCGCCGTAGACGGTCTCCAGGATCTCCGAACGCCCCGAGCCGACGAGTCCGGCCAGGCCGACGATCTCCCCCGGTCTCAACTCCAGGTCCACCGGGTCGAATTCGCCTTTCCGCGTCAGTCCCTCGATCCGCAGCACGGGCTCCGCCGCCTCGGCGCGATCCGCCGGGCGCGGCGGGAAGACGTACTCGACGGTGCGGCCGGTCATCATGGCGACGATGTCGTGCGTCGGTGTGGACCTGGCGGGCAGTCCCCCGGCGACGGCACGGCCGTCCTTGAGCACGGTCACCCGGTCGCCGATGCGGCGGATCTCCTCCAGCCGGTGGGAGATGTACACGACGGCGACGCCGTCGGCGGTGAGGGCGGCGACCACGCGGAAGAGGTTGTCCACCTCGTCGGGGTCGAGCGCGGCGGACGGTTCGTCCATCACGATGAGCCGCGCGTCGTGGGAGAGCGCCCGCGCCATGGAAACGATCTGCTGCTGGGCCGCGGACAGTTCGCCGACCGGGCGGGCCGGGTCGATCTCCGGGTGGCCGAGCCGTTCCAGCAGTACGGCGGCGGCCGTGCGGGCCACGCGGGCGCGCACCACGAAGCGGGCGGTGACGGGTTCCCGCCCGAGGAAGACGTTCTCGGCGACCGACAGGCCCTCCACCAGGTCGAGTTCCTGGTAGATGGTGGCGATGCCCAGGCGCATCGCGGCGACGGGCGACTTGAGCGTCACCGGTGCGCCGTGCCAGGTGATCTCGCCGCCGTCGGGTTGGTGGGCCCCGGCGAGCACCTTGATGAGGGTGGACTTCCCGGCGCCGTTCTGCCCGAGGAGACAGTGCACCTCACCGGCCCGGACCTCCAGGTCGACGCCGTCCAGGGCGCGCACTCCGGGGAACGACTTGGTGATGCCGGACATGGTGAGCAGGGGTGGTTCCGGTGCCATGACGAATCCCCTCGGCAAGTGAGGTCTCCCCTGCTCGCGCGCGGCCGGGAGCAGGGGAGGGCCGGTGAGCGGGCAGGGCTGTACCAGGTTCGGTGTAGCGGTGTGGCGGTGTGGCGAGATGTTCCGTTGCTTCGGATGTTTCGGTTGCTTTGGATCGTGGCTGCGATCCGATCGGTGCCGTTCCGGTCCGGTGGTGCTGACGGGCCCCTGGGTCAGGCCGGCGAGAAGAGGTGGTCGCTGATGAGCCGGGCGGCGCCGATCACTCCGGCGGCCGGTCCCAACTCCCCCAGCACGATGGGGAGGTTTTTGGTGGCCAGCGGCAGGGACTGCCGGTAGACCTGGGTCCGGACGCTGGCGAGCAGGGTGTGGCCGAGCCCGGTCACACCGCCGCCGATCACCACCAGGCCGGGGTTGAAGAAGCTGACGAGTCCCGCGATGACCTGGCCGACCCGGTTGCCGCCCTCCCGGATCAGGTCGAGCGAGGTGGCGTCCCCGGCAGCCGCTGCCGCCGCGACGTCGACGGCGGTGAGGCCGCCGGTCGCCGCCAGCCGGGCGGCCAGTTCCGCCGACCGTCCGGTGCGTGCCGCGTCCTCGGCGTCGCGGGCGAGCGTGGCGCCGCCGAAGTGGGCTTCCAGGCATCCCCGATTGCCGCAGGCACAGGCGCGTCCCTCGGGTTCGACCTGGATGTGGCCGATGTCCCCGGCGCTGCCCGTGGTGCCCCGGTGGACCTCTCCGCCGACGACGATGCCGCAGCCGATGCCGGTACCGATCTTGACGCAGAGGAAGTCGCCCACGGAACGGGCGACACCCGCGTGCTGCTCCCCCATCGCCATCAGGTTCACGTCGTTGTCCACCATGACCGGGCAGCCCAGTTCCTGGCTGAGCGCCTCGCGGACCGGGAAGCCGTCCCAGCCGGGCATGATCGGCGGTGCCACCGGTACGCCCTCGGGGAAGCGGACCGGTCCGGGTACGCCGATGCCCGCGCCGTCGAAGCCCTCGGCGAGCCCCGACGCCCGGAGCTCGGCCGCCATGGACAGCGCCTGCTCGAAGACGGCGACGGGCCCCTCGCGTACGTCCATGGGGTGGTTGAGGTGGCCCAGTACCTCCAACTCGGCGTTGGTGACCGCCACATCGACCGATGTGGCACCGATGTCGACGCCGAGGAAGCGCAGTTGCGGGGCGAGCCGGATGTTGTGCGAGCGACGTCCGCCGCGCGAGGCGGCGAGTCCGTCGGCCACGACCAGTCCGGTCTCCAGCAGCCGGTCGACCTCGACGGCGAGCTTGGAGCGGGAGAGGTCGACCTGGTCCCCCAGCTGCGCCCGGGAGTTGGGCCCGCCGTCACGCAACAGCCGGAGCAGTCGCGCCTGATGCGCGTTCGCGGGTCGTGCCGTCATGCGTCTCACGCGCCCCTCCCGCCGCATCGGCCTGTCCGTCGGGCTTTCGAGGGGAACGTAGCAGTGGTTGCCGGGTCCGGGAAGAAGTCGTGCAGGAATCCACGGCATCTTTCTCCACACCGAGGACAAAGAAGTGGGAGGGCGGGACGCGGAAGCGCCCGCCGGTGGCCTCGGTGGGAGGACCGGCGGGCGCCCGGGCCGCGGCGGAAGCGGATCAGCCGCGGCGGATCGGCCTCAGGAGCGGATCAGCAGTTGCGGATCGACCAGACGGGGCTCCAGCTGAAGGCGTGCGGCGAGTTGTCGGAGGGCACGGACTTCAGTGTGTTGCCGTTCTGGTCGTAGAACTTGCTCACGACGCCACCGGTCTGGTTGTTGCGGTAGGCGCCGTCACCCTCCCAGTTGGACAGCGCGTACTTGGCGCACTTGTCCAGCTTGTAGATCTTCCAGGAGTTCTTCGTGGGGTCCCACGTGGAGGTGCACAGGGATCCGCTGGGGCACGAGATGAGCCCCTCCTTGGCGTGGATGTAGGGCGCGGACGGGGAGACCGTCGGCGCCACCGCCGTCGGCGAGAACCGGGCCCCCTCCGGGGCCTTCGGCAGAACCATCATGACGGCGCCGCTGTCCGCGGACGCCCCGGTGTCCGCGGTACCGACGGCCTGGGCCTGGGTGGTGGCGAGGGCCGCCACCACCGAAGCGAGCACCGCGGCCGTACCGAGAGAGATCCTCGTGGTGCGCATGGTCTTCCACTCCTCTGTTTCCGCAGTCGGCATGGGTGTGCCCCGGCCCGCCCCCTGTTCCGGCCGGCCGCGAGCGTCCGCCGGACGCGGAACTCACGGAACGACTGCCGTCGACGCTCCCCCTGGGAATCGCCGCCGGGCCGGTGCACGCGGTGATGATGGCCGCGCCGCTCCGCGCACCACCAACCCTTGCGTCCTGCTGCAACAGTTGGACAACCCGCCGGGAACCGGCCCGCCCGAGGGACGGCTCGTCACCTCAGGATTCCGGCCTGCCGGGCCGCCCTCAGCCAGGACGGGAACTCCGACAGCACCCGGTCGTACAGCTCCTGGTCGGAGACCTGCTCGATGTCGTCGACGGCGAAGAAGCCGACGTTGTCCACCCGGCGGCCCGGCATGGTGTCGAAGCGTTCCAGTACGCCGTACTGCGAGCTGCCGAGGCCGACGAACTGCCAGAACACCGGCTCGTCCGCAGCGGCCCGCAGCTCCTGCTCGATCTCCCTGTTGCGGTGGACCCCGCCGTCCGAGAAGAACAGGACCAGGGTCGGGTCGGGCACCGGATGCGCACGCACATGGGCCCGCACCTCGGCGATGACCTTCTGCTCCTCGTTCTGGATGCCGACGGTGCGCATGTCGATCTGGCCGGGGAGCAGTCCCTTCGGCGGCTTCCTACGGATGAAGCCGCCGCTCTGTCCCACGCGTACGTGCAGTCCGAGCCACTCCGGCAGGTCGCCGACGGCCAGGTCGGGCAGTCGGGCCGGGTTCGTGGCGAACGTCCACGCCTGCATCTCGCCGTCGTCGTCGAGCTGCGCGGCGACGGCCACCATCCGCTCGACGACTCCGGCCACCGTGCCCCGGCGGTAGAGCCCGCCCATCGAGCCCGAGGCGTCCAGGACGATGACGACCCGGGCACGCAGGTCCGCGACGCCGTGCTTGCTCAGGCTGACCAGGACCTGCTGCTTGCGCAGCGACAGCCGCTTGCGCATGTCCACGGGGAGGCGCTCCTCACCCTTGGTGAGCCGGGGCATCGGCCCGGACGAGGGCACGGGCCCGGGAGCGGACGAAGGCATCGGCCCGGACGAGGGCACGGGCCCGGGAGCGGACGAAGGCATCGGCGCGGACGAGGGCACGGGCCCGGGAGCGGACGAAGGCATCGGCGCGGACGAGGGCACGGGCCCGGGAGCGGACGAAGGCATCGGCGCGGACGAGGGCACGGGCCCGGGAGCGGACGAAGGCATCGGCGCGGACGAGGGCACGGGCCCGGGAGCGGACGAAGGCATCGGCGCGGACGAGGGCACGGGCCCGGGAGCGGACGAAGGCATCGGCGCGGACGAGGGCACGGGCCCGGGAGCGGACGAAGGCATCGGCGCGGACGAGGGCACGGGCCCGGGAGCAGACGAAGGCATCGGCGCGGACGAGGGCACGGGCCCGGGAGCAGACGAAGGCATCGGCGCGGACGAGGGCACGGGCCCGGGAGCAGACGAAGGCATCGGCGCGGACGAGGGCACGGGCCCGGGAGCAGACGGAAGCACAGGCCCGGGAGCGGGCGCGGGCTGTTCGTCATCGACGGTGATGCCGAAGTCGGTCGCCAGGCCCGCCAGTCCGCTCGCGTAACCCTGCCCGACCGCCCGGAACTTCCAGCCGCCGTCGCGCCGGTAGAGCTCGCCGCCGATCAGCGCCGTCTCCGGTCCCGCGGACATCTCGAACCGGGCCAGCTCGGTGCCGGACGCCGCGTCGAGCAACCGCAGGTGCAGCCCCGGGACCTGACCGAACGTGCCGCCGTCGGCGGAGGCGCAGAGCGCGACGCGTTCGATGTCGGGCCCCAATGCCCCCGGGCGGACCTCCAGCGTGTCGGCACCGGGCTGTTTGCCGAGGTGCGTCACGGCGCCCGAGGCATGCCGCGGCTGGTTGTAGAAGACGAAGTCGTCGTCGGACCGCACCCGTCCGCCGCGGGTCAGCAGCAGCGCGGAAGCGTCCACGTCCGGCACGCCGGACCCTGTCGACCAGCCGAGCACCGCCCTGACGGCGGCGGCCTCGACCGGCATGTTGGCACCCTTGCTCAGTATCGTCACACCGGCCAGTGTGCCCGCCGTCCGGCACCTGGGCGCGGACGGCCCCGGCAGGGTCCGCCGGGGCTCCGGAGCGCCGGACTCAGGGGCAGCGGATCACCTGGCCCGCGTACGAGAGGTTGCCGCCGAAGCCGAAGAGCAGGACGGGCGCGCCGCTGTGGACCTCGCCGCGCTCCACCAGCTTGGACAGGGCCATCGGGATCGAGGCCGCGGACGTGTTGCCGGAGTCCACCACGTCCCGGGCGATGACCGCGTTGACCGCGCCGATCTTCCTGGCGAGCGGTTCGATGATCCGCAGGTTGGCCTGGTGCAGCACCACGGCGCCCAGCTCCTCCGGAGCGACGCCGGCCTTCTCGCACACCTTGCGGGCGATGGGCGGCAGCTGGGTGGTGGCCCAGCGGTAGACGGACTGTCCCTCCTGCGCGAAACGGGGCGGCGTGCCCTCGATCCGTACCGCGTTGCCCATCCCGGGCACCGATCCCCACAGGACGGGGCCGATCCCGGGCCGCTCCGTGCCGTCCGGTTCCGCGACGACGACCGCCGCGCCGGCCCCGTCGCCGAGCAGGACGCAGGTGCTGCGGTCGGTCCAGTCGGCGATGTCCCCCATCTTGTCGGCCCCGATGACCAGGACGCGTTCGGCCGCACCGGCCCGGACCGCGTGGTCGGCGGTGGCGAGGGCGTGGGTGAAGCCGGAGCAGACCACGTTGATGTCCATCACCGCGGGCGATTCCATCCCGAGCCGGGCGGCGACCCGTGCCGACATGCTCGGGGAGCGGTCGATCGCGGTGGAGGTGGCGACGAGCACCAGGTCGACCTCGTCGGGCCGGAGCCCGGCCCCGGCGAGCGCCTTGGCAGCCGCGTGCGCGGCCAGCTCGTCCACCGGCTCGTCGGGGCCACCGATGTGCCGGGTCCTGATGCCGACGCGGCTGGTGATCCACTCGTCGCTGGTGTCGACCATGGCCGCCAGGTCGTCGTTGGTGAGCACCTTGGCGGGCTGGTAGTGGCCGAGCGCCACGACACGTGAGCCGGTCATGTACGGGGTCCCCTCGCTTGCATGTGGCAGGAACCATCCAGTCTTGGTCGCTACTGTTCGGTACGGGGTCATGTGTTCCCACAGGAATCACGCCCGGCCGTTGGAGGCTTGACAACAGGCCCGTACGCCTCTTGCGACACACGGGCCGCTGCCGCGTCCCCGGTGCAGGACAATGGGACCGCCGGGGTCACCGCTCCGCACGACACTCCGGTGACCTGCGGCGACCTCCGTATCGAGGGCCGGCCCGGCTTCCGCGGCGTTCCGGCCTCCACCACGCAAGGAGTCGGGTCAACCGCTATGGGACGGGTCACCGAGCGCCGCCGCACCATCCGCATCCGGGACGGGGCGGTCTCCGTCCGTCCCGACACGCTCGTCGCCGAGGAGCCGCTGGAGATCCGGCTGAACGGCAGGCCGCTCGCCATCACGATGCGCACGCCGGGGGACGACTTCGCGCTCGCCGCGGGCTTCCTGGTGAGCGAGGGCGTCGTCGGGGACGGTTCCGAGGTGCGGTCGATCGTCTACTGCGCCGGGGCGACGGCGGACGGCGGCAACACGTACAACGTGGTGGACGTGAAGCTCGCCCCCGGCGTTCCGGTCCCCGACATCACCCTCGAACGCAATGTGTACACCACCTCGTCCTGCGGTCTGTGCGGCAAGGCGAGCCTGGACGCGGTGCGCACCTCGACCCGGCACCCGATCGCCGACGCTCCCCCGGTCCGGGTCGAGCCCGCCCTGCTGTCCGCCCTCCCCGACCGGTTGCGCGCCGCGCAGCGGGTCTTCGACCGGACCGGCGGGCTGCACGCGGCGGCGCTGTTCTCCGAGACGGGCGAGCTGCTCGACGTCCGGGAGGACGTCGGCCGGCACAACGCGGTGGACAAGCTGGTCGGCCGGGCGCTGACCGATCACCGGCTGCCGCTGTCCCGGGCGATCCTGCTGGTGTCGGGGCGGGCCTCGTTCGAGCTGGCCCAGAAGGCGGTGATGGCCGGAATCCCGGTGCTCGCCGCGGTCTCGGCGCCGTCGTCGCTCGCCGTCGACCTGGCGGACGAGACCGGGCTGACCCTGGTGGGCTTCCTGCGGGGCCCCTCCATGAACGTGTACGCGGGTGAGCACCGCATCGCCCTGCCGGCGGAGGTCATCGGGGGCTGAGGACGCCCGCCCGCCGTACGGTCGGCCGGACCACGCACGCCGCTGAGCCGTGCGGCCCGGCGGCCCGTACGGTCAGCCGACCCGCACGGTCAGCCGACCCGCACGGTCAGCCGGGCCACGCGGACCGCCGGGCCACGCGGTCAGCCCGCGATGGCGGGCTCCCGCGTCGTCGCCGCGCCCGTCGCGTGCGCCTCCTGCGGGTCGCGCGAGCGGCGCTTGGCGATCACCGCGCACACCATCAGCTGCATCTGGTGGAAGAGCATGAGCGGCAGCACGGCGAGGGACGCCTGCGCCCCGAACAGGACGCTGGCCATCGGCAGCCCGGCGGCCAGGCTCTTGTTCGCACCGGCGAACTGGATGGCGACGCGGTCCTCCCGGCCGAAGCCGAGCCGCTTCGCCCCGTACCAGCTGATCGTCAGCATCAGCGCGAGCAGCAGCGCCTCCACGCCGAGCAGCGCGCCGAGCCTGGCCGGGGTGATCTGGTGCCAGACGCCGGTGACCATGCCCGCGCTGAAGGCCGTGTAGACGACGAGCAGGATCGAGCCCCGGTCGACCCGGCCGAGGATCTTCTTGCGGCGGGTGAGGAAACCGCCGATCCAACGGCGCAGCAGCTGCCCGGCGGCGAACGGCAGCAGCAGCTGGACCGCGATCCTCAGCAGCGCGTCCGCCGAGAACCCGCCGCCCTCCTCGCCGAGCAGGGCGGCCGCGAACAGCGGGGTGAGGAAGATCCCCGCGATCGAGGAGAAGGAGCCCGCGCAGATCGCGGCGGACACGTTGCCGCGGGCGATCGAGGTGAAGGCGATGGACGACTGGATGGTCGACGGGACGAGGCAGAGGAAGAGCAGACCGCTGTGCAGTTGCGGCGTCAGGACGTACGGGACCAGTCCCCCGGCCGCCAGTCCGAGCAGCGGGAACGCGACGAAGGTGCAGATCAGCACGGTGAGGTGGAGCCGCCAGTGCCGGAGCCCCTCCAGGGCCTCGGCGGTGGAGAGCCGGGCCCCGTAGAGGAAGAAGAGCAGGGCGACGGCTCCGGTCGAGGCGCCCTTCGCGACCTCCGCCGCGGTTCCCGAGGCGGGCAGTATCGCCGCGAACGCCACCGTGCCGATCAGGGCCAGGATGTACGGGTCGATCGGCAGCCAGGACGGCAGTTTCGGGGTGCGGCGGCTCATGTGCTCCACGTGTCCTCTTGGTTCAGGTCGTACCCGCCCCATGCTGCTCCCGTTCCGTGCGATCGGGAATCCCGTACACCGCTCTGACTGTCATCACGTTCGGCGATAGTCTGGGGGCATGTACGACCCGGCGCAGCTGCGCACCTTCCTCGCCGTCGCCCAGACCCTGAGTTTCACCCAGGCGGCCCGGCGGCTGGGGGTGCGGCAGTCCACGGTGAGCCAGCACGTCCGGCGGCTGGAGGAGGCGGCGGGGCGGCAGTTGTTCGCCCGGGACACGCACCGGGTGGACCTCACCGTGGACGGTGAGGCGATGCTCGGTTTCGCCCGGACGATACTCGACGCCCACGAGCGGGCCGCGGCCTTCTTCACCGGCACCCGGCTGCGCGGGCGGCTGCGGTTCGGGGCCTCCGAGGACTTCGTGCTGACCCGGCTCCCGGAGATCCTGGAATCGTTCCGCCACGACCACCCGGAGGTCGAGCTGGAGCTGACGGTGGAGCTCTCCGGGACGCTGCACCAGCGCCTCGCGGCCGGCCGGCTCGATCTCGTCCTGGCCAAGCGGCGCACCGGGGACACGCACGGCGAGCTGGTCCGGCGGGACACGCTGGCCTGGATCGGCGCGCCACGGCTGCGGATCGATCCGGACCGGCCGGTGCCGCTGGTGCTGTTCCCGCCGCCGGGCATCACCCGGGCCCGCGCCCTGGAGGTCCTGGAGGAGCACGGCCGGCCCTGGCGGATCGCCTGCACGAGCACCAGCCTGAGCGGGCTGGTCGCGGCGGCCCGCGCGGGGCTGGGCGTGATGGCCCACAGCCGGGGGCTGATCCCGCCGGGGCTGGTGCCGGTGCCGGCCAGGGCGGGGCTGCCGGAGCTGGGCGGGGTGGATTTCGTCCTGTCGCACGGCCACCGGCGCGAGGGGGCGCGCGAGGCCGCCGACGCCCTGGCGGCGGCGATCCTCGCGGGCGGCGACCGACTGGTCCGGGAGGCCGGGGCGGCCACCGGGCAGGACGGCGCCTGACCACCGGCCCGTACGGGCCCGGGTCCCCCACGGGTCCGAACGCTGTACGAGTCCGAGTCCCGTACGGCTCCGAGCCCTGTACGGGTCCGGGTGCTCGCCCCGGTCCGGACGGGCAATCAGAGGCAAATCGCCCCGTACCGTTCGGTAGTGGGAGTGGCAGCGGCGTACGGATTCGGTGGAGATTCCGGTGCCCGCCGGTCGCTCCGTGTCCCCGGCCGCGCCCGAGCCTTGCCCATCTGGCCGGATTTCGGTGGCCGAGCTGTGCATATGCCATGGTCTCGGCCGATACGGAGCCCTCCCGTTGCGCTGCTCGGTGGGGTAGCGTCGCGGCGCTGTGCTGAGCCCCATGAGGAGCAGGTCATTGCGCGAGTTCACTGTCCCGCCCATGACGGCCGCGCCCCTCGTGGGCGGGCTGGCCGACGTGGTGTTCGACCGGGCCGAGGAGGACCCGCACCGGGTCGCCCTCGACCGCAAGGAAGCGAGCGGAAACTGGCGGAATGTCACCGCCGCCGCGTTCCGCGACGAGGTGCTGGCGCTGGCCAAGGGGCTGATCGCCCAGGGCGTCAGGTTCGGTGACCGGGTGGCCCTGATGTCGCGCACGCGCTACGAGTGGACGCTCTTCGACTTCGCCCTGTGGTCGGTCGGCGCGCAGTCCGTGCCGGTCTATCCGACGTCCTCGGCCGAGCAGGTCCGGTGGATGCTGCACGACGCCGACGTGTCCGCCGTCGTGGTCGAGCACGAGGACCACGCGATGACCGTCGCGTCGGTGATCGACCGGCTGCCCCGGCTCGAACGGCTGTGGCAGCTGGACGCCGGCGCGGTGACCGAGCTGGTCGCCGCGGGCACCCGGATCGAGGACGAGGTGGTGCACCGTCACCGGCGCGCGGTGACGCCCGAGTCGGTGGCCACCGTCATCTACACGTCGGGGACCACGGGCCGCCCCAAGGGCTGTGTGATCACGCACGCCAACTTCATGTTCGAGACGGACACCATGGTCTCCCGCTGGCAGGAGGTGTTCCGCTCCGCGCCCGGCGACGAGGCGTCCACCCTGCTCTTCCTGCCGCTGGCCCATGTCTTCGGCCGGATGGTCGAGGTCGCGGCGCTCCGCGGCCGGGTGCGGCTGGGCCATCAGCCGGAGATGTCGGCCGGGGCGCTGCTGCCGGACCTGGTGTCGTTCCGGCCGACGTTCGTGCTGGCGGTGCCGTACGTGTTCGAGAAGGTCTTCGGCGTCGCCCGGCGCAGGGCCGAGGCGGAGGGGCGGGCGGGGCCGTTCGAGAAGGCGGTGGACGTCGCCGTGAAGTACGCCGAGGCGGTGGAGGAGCGGGCCTTCGGGACCGGTCCCGGGCCGTCCGCCGGGCTGCGGGTGCAGCACCAGTTCTTCGACAAGGTCGTGTACCGGAGGGTGCGCGAGGCGATGGGCGGCCGGATCCGGCACGCCATGTCCGGCGGTTCCGGCATGGACCGGCGGCTCGGGCTGTTCTTCGAGGGCGCGGGCGTCCGGATCTTCGAGGGGTACGGGCTGACCGAGACGTCCGCCGCGGCCACCGCCAACCCGCCGGAGCGCCCCCGGTACGGCACGGTCGGGCAGCCGATTCCCGGCACGACCGTGCACATCGCCGAGGACGGCGAGGTGTGGGTGCACGGGGACCACGTGTTCTCCGGTTACCTCGGTGATCCCGACGCCACCGGAGCGGTGCTGCGCGACGGCTGGCTGGCCACCGGCGACCTGGGCTCGCTCGACGGGGACGGCTATCTGACGATCACCGGGCGGAAGAAGGAGATCCTGGTGACCTCGGGCGGCAAGAGCGTGTCGCCGACCGGTCTGGAGGAGCGGGTGCGGGCGCATCCGCTGGTCGCGCAGTGCCTCGTGGTGGGCAACGACCGGCCCTACATCGCGGCGCTGGTCACGGTCGACCAGGAGGCGGTGGACCACTGGCTGGCACTGCAGGGGCGATCGCCGCTGGAACCGCGGGAGCTGGTGCGCGACCCGGGCCTGGAGACGGAGGTCCGGCGGGCGGTGGTGGCCGCCAACACGGCGGTCTCGCAGGCCGAGTCGATCCGGACGTTCCGGATCCTGGCGCACCCGTTCAGCGAGGAGCACGGTCTGCTCACCCCGTCGCTGAAGCTGAAGCGCAGGGCGATCGAGACGGCGTACGCGACGGAGGTCGACGCGCTGTACCGCTGAGGCACCGGGGTGCCCCGGCGGTACGGCGCGTACGACGTGCCGCGCGGTGCCGGGTTATGTGATCGAGACCCGGAACAGCTTGTCCGAGCCGTCCGGTTCGTTCCCCTTGTTGTCGCAGTTGGTGGTGGACAGCCACAGCTGGTCCCGGCCGGGCACCTGGGTGACGGTGCGCAGCCGGCCGTAGGTGCCGACGTAGTAGGAGCTCGGCGTGCCGAGGTTCTCGGTGTCACCGGTGATCGGCACCCGCCACAGCCGTTCGCCCTTCAGGGCGGCCATGTAGATGACGTTGCGGACGATGGCGATCCCGCTGGGCGACGCCTCGGAGATGTTCCAGGTCTTCTTCGGGTTGGTCATGCCGGACGTGGTGCAGCTGCCCTCGCAGATGGGCCAGCCGTAGTTCTTCCCCGGCTTGATGAGGTTGAGTTCGTCCTTCTTGCTGTCGCCGAACTCCGCTTCCCACAGGCGGCCGTTGCGGTCGAAGGCGAGCCCCTGCGGGTTGCGGTGGCCGTAGCTGTAGACGTGGTTGCCGAACGGGTTGCCGGGGGCGGGCTCGCCGTCCGTGGTCATCCGCAGGATCTTGCCGTTCAGCGAGTCCTTGTCCTGGGCGAGGTCGGGGGTCTGGGCCTCGCCGGTCGACGCGTACAGGTAGCCGTCGGGGCCGAAGACGAGCCGTCCGCCGTTGTGGTAGCGGCTCTTCTTGATGCCCCGGAGCAGGACCTCGTACCCGCTGAGCGAGCTGCCGTCGTAGGCCATCCGGGCGATCCGGTTGCCCTCCGACGCGGTGTGCATGAAGTACACGCGGTGGTTGGTGGACCACTTCGGGTCGACGGCGACGCCGAGCAGGCCGCCCTCGCCGTTGGTCGTGACGGCCTCGGGCACCGACCCGACCCGGGTGCGGGCGCCGTCGGCCGTGGCCCTGAAGACCTCGAAGCTGTCCCGCTCGGTGACCAGGGCGGTCTTCCCGTCGGGCATCCAGTAGGTGCCCCAGGGGATGGACCAGCCGGTGGAGACGGTGGTGATGCCGGACGGGACGCCGCCGTCGGTGGCGCAGGCCGGGGTGGTGAAGGTGACCGCGTTGCCCGGCGGGGAGACGTTGCCCGCCGCGTCCTTGGCGACGACCTCCAGGGTGTACGGGCTGGCGCAGGCGAGCCCGGTGAGGGTGGTCGTGGTGGCCGGCGGGGTGCCGGTCACGGTCTTGTAGACGGTGCTGCCGCTGCGTACCTCGTAGGCGGTGACGCCCTTGTCGTCCGTGGCCGCGCCCCACTTCAGGACGACGCCGTTCGCGGTGAGGTCCGAGGCCGACAGGGTGCCGGGGGCCGAGGGGGCGGTGGTGTCGTCGCTGCGCAGGGTGGTGCAGTCCACGATCGGGCTGACCGGGGACACGTTGCCGGCCGCGTCCCGGGCGAACACCGTGAGGTTGTACGTGGTGTCGGGGGTGAGCCCGGTCAGGTTCTTCGCCGTGGCGGTGCCG
This sequence comes from Streptomyces sp. ML-6, assembly GCF_030116705.1. Classification (NCBI taxonomy): domain Bacteria; kingdom Bacillati; phylum Actinomycetota; class Actinomycetes; order Kitasatosporales; family Streptomycetaceae; genus Streptomyces; species Streptomyces sp. ML-6. The sequence goes on along the minus strand of NZ_JAOTIK010000001.1, from coordinate 6,832,624 downwards.
GGCGCCTCGCCGAACTTGTTGCCGTGTTCGTAGATGTCGTACGCGGCGACGCCCACGTCGTCCGTGGCGGCGGTCCAGTTCAGCGTGAGGCTGTTCTCGGTGATTGCGGTGCAGGTGGGCCGGCCGGGGGCGGTGGGCGCCTCGGTGTCCGAGGGGGTGACCGTGACGTCGAGGTAGTCGAGGTTGGGCAGTCCGCCGGCCGTCGTGGACGTCAGCCGGACCTTGTTGGTGCCCGCCTTCAGCGGGGTGGTGAGGGTGGAGGTGGCCCAGGTGTCCCAGTCGGCGGTGGTGGCGAAGGGGCGGGCCGCCGAGACGACCGTGCCGCCGACGGCGACGTCCGCGGGCCGGGCGGCCGTCGTGCCGTTGGAGTAGCGGATGGCGATCTTCCCGGTTCCCGCGGTGGCCGCGGTGACGGTGAACTCCACGTAACTGCCCACGACGTTGTCGCCGTTGACGAAGCCCGTCCCCGAGTAGCCGGAGTGGTTGGACTCGGCCGCGCCCTCGACGATCGTCGCGGACTCCGCCTCGTACCGGTCGGCGGCCGCGGCCGCCGACCGCGGGGCCGCCTGCACCAGGGCGGCGCAGAGCAGCACAGCCGTGAGGGCCGCCGTTTTGCCCCGTGCCGCGGTGAGCGTTCTGGTACGCATCTTCGACACCTCCGTCAGGGGACCCAGTAGTTGCCGGACGCGACGATCATGGTCTGCAGCTGAACGCTCGATCCGTAGTAGAGGTCGGGGTCGATGGGGGTGGTGGCGAGCTTGTTCCACAGCGCGTCGAGCCAGGCCTGGGAGCCGGGGTCGGTCAGCGCGGTCACGACGAACGGGGCGGTGAACGCCATGTCGTTGCCGTCGTCGAACACCGAGCCGTCCAGGTGGTAGCCGCTGCCGATCCGGTCCGGGTCGCCGCCGGTCTCGTCCTTGATCCAGGAGTTGAGCTTGCGGGCCGCGGCGAGCGAGGCGGTGTCCCCGCTGGTGACGGCGTCGGTGCCGATGCGCCACGGGTCGCGGCAGGCGTTCCAGGAGTAGTCGCCGTCGTGGGGCGATTCGAGCACCTTGTCCGGTGCGGGCGCGGGCGTGCTGTCGGTGTCGACGACGAAGTCCGCCAGCAGTCCCGTGTCGGGGGCGTACTCGGACTGCTGGGAGGCGATCAGCTTCTGATGGGCCGTGCGCACGGTGCGCCAGGTGCGGTCGCCGGTGGCGGCCTCGAAGGCGCGGAAGTGGTCGATCATCCAGTCCGAGGAACGAGTCATCCAGTAGTGGGACTCGCCGGAGTCCGACCAGTCGCCGAACAGCATCAGGTGCGTGGTCGGGTTGACCTCGCTCTCCTTGATGGCGTCGATGTGCTTGATCGCGAGGTCCTTGTAGTCGTACGTGCCGGTGGAGCCCCACTGCTTGTCGGCGAGGAGCAGACCGTAGGCGACGTCGAGGTCCCCGTCGGTCGCGGAGTCGGAGCCGTTGACGCTCCGGCAGGAGGAGTCCTGCTCGGCGGCGAGGAGGTCGGGGTTGTTCACCGAGGGGTGGGCCAGCATGTACTCGACCATGCCGTCGAAGACGGTTCTCGCCTGCGGGTCGGCGCCCGCCATGGTGGCGGTGACGACCATGCCGTAGCCCTGGGCCTCGGCGACGTAGGGGTGGTCGGCGTCCGGCGAGATGACCTGGTACCAGCCGTTGCCGCAGTTCTGCCGGACGAACGCGGCCTTCCAGGCGTCGTACGCCTCGATCACGGCCCGGTCGAGCGCGGACTGCGTGCCGGACGGCTTGAGCGTCCCCGCCGTGTAGGGGAACAGGTGGCTGCCGAAGGGCACGGCGGGTCCGTCGGTGGCGGGGGCCCCGATGTCGAGGCGGTCGAGGTTGGGGCCGCCGTTCGCCGTGGTCGCGGTGGCCCGGACGGTGTTGGTCCCGGCGGGGAGGCGGACGGCGACGGTCTTCGTGGCCCAGGTGTCCCAGGAGCCGGTGGAGCCGAACGGTACGCCGGACGCGACGACGGTGCCGTTGACGCTGATGTCCATCGGACGGTCGGTGGTGGTCCCGTTGGCGTAACGGAGGGCGAGCGAGCCGCCGCCGGTGGCGGTGTCGACCGTGAACTCCACGGCCGATCCGGTCGCGTTGGTGTAGTCGACGAAGCCGGTGCCGGAGTAGCCGGTGTGGTTCGTCGCCACGGCCGCCCGGGTCAGCCGGGCGTCCTCGGCCTCGTACCGGGTGGCCGCCGCGATGGTGGGCGGCGGGATGGTGGATTGCGGGGTGGTCACCGCCTCGGCGGACGGCACGGCGAGCAGGGGCAGGAGCAGACAGCCGATGCCGGTGAGGACTGCCGCCGAGCGGCGTGGGGGTGCGGCAGGGTGCACGGGTGTTCCCTTCCGGTTCTCGGTGTTAGGAAAGGTTCCTAACCGATACTGCATGGGATTCCCTGCGGGGCGATCTGTCAATGCCCCTCGTGGGCCCAAATCCCGGAAGAATCAAGGTGGTTGGGCGATAATCGGTGCCGGGCCGGGCGATCCGGTCGAGGAACATCGGGCGCCCGGGAATGTGTGGCGCGCCCCGCTCGTTCACCTTGGACGTATGACCCGACGACGTAAGGATCGACCGCTCGTGAGCCAGGTCCCCTCCATCACCCTGAACAATGGCGTCGAGATGCCGCAGCTCGGTTACGGCGTGTGGCAGGTGCCGGACGACGAGGCCGAGAAGGCGGTCGCGACGGCCATCGAGTCCGGGTACCGGAGCATCGACACCGCCGCGATCTACGAGAACGAGCGGGGCACGGGCAAGGCCGTGGCCGCCTCCGGCGTCCCCCGCGAGGAGCTCTTCGTCACCACCAAGCTGTGGAACGGCGACCAGGGCCACGACGCGACCCTGCGCGCCTTCGACGCCTCGCTCGACCGGCTGGGGCTCGACTACGTCGACCTGTACCTGATCCACTGGCCGGTGCCCGCCAAGGACGCGTACGTCGACACGTACCGGGCCTTCGAGAAGATCCACTCCGAGGGCCGGGCGAAGGCCATCGGCGTCTCGAACTTCCTGCCCGAGCACCTGGAGCGCCTGCTCGGCGAGACCTCCGTGGTCCCGGTGCTCAACCAGATCGAGCTCCACCCGCAGCTCCAGCAGGCCGAGTCGCGCGCCTTCCACGCCGAGCACGGCATCCGGACCGAGGCGTGGTCGCCGCTGGGCCAGGGCAAGGGCCTCCTGGAGGTCCCGACGATCGTCGCGATCGCCCGGAAGCACGAGCGCACCCCCGCCCAGGTGGTGCTCCGCTGGCACCTCCAGATCGGCAACGTGGTGATCCCGAAGTCCGTGACGCCGTCCCGGATCGCGGAGAACATCGACGTGTTCGACTTCGAGCTGGACGCGGACGACCTGGCCGCGCTCGCCGCGCTCGACGAGGGCAAGCGCCTCGGCCCGGACCCCGCCGAGTTCAGCGTCGGGGCCTGACGCCCCTGCCGCTCACCGCCGAGACGCACGGCAGGGCCACGGCGGCGGGGCACATCGCACGACACGGCACAGCAGCGCCGGGGCACGCCCTTTCGGGCGCGCCCCGGCGGAACACGGAACGGACCGCCGTCCGGCCTTCGGGCCGGGCGGCGGTCCGCCACGCGGGAAGGACCGGAACAGCATGAACGGGGACGGCGTGCCCGTGGTGGCAGCGGGCCGCTACCGGCTGCGCAACGTGGGGAGCGGGCTGCTGCTGGGCGTGCACGGCGCCGCCAAGGGCGGCGGCGCCCCGGTCCGGCAGGCCGAGGAGAACGGCTCGCCGGACCAGCTCTGGCAGCTCTCGCCGGTGCACGAGGGCGCGGCGCTGTACCACCTGGTCAACGTCCACAGCGGGAAGCGCCTGGACGTGGCCAACGCCTCCACCGAGAACGGCGCCGTGATCCAGCAGTGGCGGGCCAACAACTACGGCGCCCAGGAGTGGCTGATCGAGCGGCACCTGGAGACGCCCGGAGTGGTGACGCTGGTCAGTTTCGTCAGCGGACTCGTCCTCGAAGTGGCCGACGGCAGCGCCGCGGACGGCGCCCGGGTCCAGCAGTGGGAGGACACCGACTCCCCCGGCCAGTGGTGGCGGCTGGAGGCAGCGCGGGACACCCCCGGGACATAGCCGGACACGGGCCCGGCCCGGGAAGGTGCTCGGGTGCCCGCGGACCGGAGTCCGGGGGCCGCGGACCGGAGTCCGGGCAGCCCTTCGGGATCGTGCCCGCCGGGCCGTCACCCGACTGGACCAGGACGGCCCGTCGATCCCCCCGGCGGCCGGGACATGGGCGGCGTCTGCCACGCCGTCACCACGTTCCGCCGACCGGGCGCCGGGCCCGCCGAGGGCCGCGGACCAGGGACGAGTCCGAGGTCCGGGCCCCGGAACCGGGAAGGAACCGGAGCCCGGCGGCCGTGCGCCGCACGGCCGTTCCGGTCGGCTGGCAGCACCCCGCCGTCCGGTTTTAGTATGGCCTGACAGGTTTTCGGACGTGTCAGTCGTCCTTCGGGTGCGGGTATCCGACCGGGTCCCCCGCCCGGATACCCTGACTGGAACCCCGGCCCGATTCCGGCGGGCCGGGGTTCTGCGTCATCCGGGCGACCCGATTACCAGCTCTTGCCGCCACCGTGGTCGTCGTAGTGGCGCTCGAGCACCCGGAAGCTGCCCACGACGCCGTTCTTGACCCACACGCCGCCCTTGACGTGGCCCGGGTGCACCCCGTTGCTGTCGCTGTGCGGTCCGACGGTGGCGATGGGGGCGCCGTTGTCGCAGGTGGCCCCGCGGAAGACCTCGACGGTCCGGCGGCTGTCGTTGCGGATGTTGAGGGTCTTGGAGCCGAGGCCGCTGACCACGGTCACACAGCCACCCGGGTCGTCGCTGTACGTCCGCTCGTTGATGTGAATGCGACCCTCGTGGTGGTCACGACCCTCGTGGTGGTCACGACCCTCGTCGTGGCCACCCCGCTCGTTGTCCTTGCCCTCGTTGCCCTTGCCGACGTCGCCGCCATCGAGAGCCGAGCTGGGAACGGCCTGCTGAACGGGGCGGGCCGCCTCGACCGGCGCGGTGCCGGCAGCCGAGGCGTAGGTGATGCCGGTGGCAGCCAGGGCGGCAGCGGCCGCGACGGCGGCCGTGACGATGGTGGAACGGGTGATCATTTTGCTTCTCCTGTCTCAGAGAGATCGACCGGGCAGTCGATCTGTGAATGAACGTACTGAATGATCCTCATACGTGTCATATCGGACACGGCGGAGATCGACGCCCACCCTCTGATCGAGGTACGAAAATACGCCATATGCTATTTTCATATCATTAGACGGCATATCAACTCACCAAAAAAGGACGGGAGTTGATATGCCATTAGTCTGCTCAGGGGACTTTCTGATGCCCGCTCACCCCGGCGGAAGCGTGTCTTCCCTTGACACCGTCCGACCTGCGGAAACCCGCCTTCCGGCCCCGCCGGTCCCCTCGGCCCCGCCAGCCCCTCAGCCCGTCGGGCCCGGGCCCGTCGGCCCGTCAGGCCCGTCGGCCCAGGTGCACGGTGCGCGCCGAGAGCAGGAAGAGGTCGGGGCGGCGACGCAGCCCGGCCGGGTCGGCGGGGTCGAGCAGTCGGTCGAGCGCGGCGGCGTCCTCGGCCGTGAGGTACTCCGCGAAGGCCTCGCGCCACCGGCCGAACTCGATGACGGCGTCCTCGCGGACCGGCTCGGGGACCGGCGCCGGGATGTCCAGCAGGAAACTGCGGGTTCCCTGCGGTTCCAGTCCCACCGCGGCGAACAGGGCGCTCCAGTCCTCGGATTCCCGCTTGGCGTCGGGCAGTGCCGCCCGCATGTCCTCGAACCGGTCCGTGTTGATCGCTTCGAGCCTGGCCTCCAGGCCCGCCCGCCCGAAGCCGATGTCGCGCGGGAGCCGGCGGGGCTGCAGCCCGCCCTCGACCAGGGCGATGGTCCCGCCGGGGCGCAGCAGTCCGGCGAACCCGGCGAGCGCGGCACGCTGGTCGCCCAGGTGGTGCAGGGTGTTGCCCATCCAGATCAGGTCCGCCTCGCCCAGTCCGCCGAGGTCGTCGGGGAGGTCGGCCTGCCGTACCCGGACCCGGTCGCCGAGGCCGAGCCGTTCGGCCCGCTCCCCGGTGCGCTCCAGGAGCGCCGGGGTGCCGTCGACGGCGACGACCTCCGCCCCGGGGAACGTCTCGGCGAGCAGGCAGGTGACCACTCCGGGGCCGCTGCCGATGTCGAGCACCCGGCGCACCTGCGGGGCCGTGGGGAGCCCGGCGATCCAGCGGGCCGCCTCCTCGTACTGCGGCCGGCTGATCTCGGCGTTCTGCTCCAGCATCGGCCCCATGGCGTCCCAGTCGATGCCGTCGGGAGTCCCGTGACCGGCATGGGCGGAGTGCCCGGCGTGACCGGCATGGGCGGAGGGGTCCTGGTCGTGGCGGGGGTCGTGGGCGGCGCTCTCGTGGTGGCCGTTTCCGGTGTGCTGACTCATACCACCAGCCTCACCGCCGCCCGGCCCCCTGGCCAGATTTGTTGCCGGTTCGGCAAGCCGCCTGCCACCCGGCTCCCCCGCGCCCGGCCCACCGGGAGACGGAAGGACACCGTGTCACCGTGTCGCCGCGGCCGGTGACTCCGGGACACATCCCACCGAATCGTCACCGGGATATTGCCGGTGGGCCCCCGGGCCCATAACTTGCGTTTATGGAGCTGGAGTTGCGCCATCTGCGAACCGTACGTGCCATTGCCGACACCGGGAGCCTGACCAAGGCGGCCGCGACCCTCGGGCTCGCCCAGCCCGCGCTGAGCGCACAGCTGCGCCGGATCGAGAAAGCGCTCGGCGGCCCGCTCTTCGACCGGGACCACACCGGCGCCCGGCCCACGCTCCTGGGCGAGCTGGTACTCGAACGGGCCCGGGTGGTGCTGCCCGCGGTGAGCGAGCTCCAGCAGGAGGCGGTGCGGTTCGCCAATGCCTGGGGCACGATGGAGCGCTTCCGGCTGGGCGGTACGCACGGGCCGCTGCTGGGCGGTCTCGTGGACCGCTTGGTCACGGCGCACCCGACCGCACCGGTCTCGACGTACACCTCCTGGTCGGTGGACGAGCTCGCCTCCCAGCTGGTGGACGGGCGGCTCGACTTCGCCCTGATCGGCACCTGCGGGGAGAGCCCGCCGCCGGCGAACGACCGGCTGACGTGGCAGGTGATCGGCATCGATCCGGTCTTCGTGATGCTGCCGGACTCCCATCCGCTCGCCGGTGAGCAGGAGCTCGACCTCTCCGCGCTGGCCGACGAGTGCTGGGCGGACGTGCCGGGCGACGGCTGCTTCGCCGACTGCTTCGTCGGGGCCTGCGCCCGGGCCGGTTTCAGTCCGGTCTCGGTGTACGAGACGGACACGACGTCCGTCGTCCATCTGGTCCAGGTGGGCCGGGCGGTCGGGCTGTGCCGGGCAACCTTCCCGCCGACGCCGGGGGTGGTGACCAGGCCGATCGCCGGTTCCCCGCTGAGCTGGCGCCACCTGCTGGGCTGGCACCCCCGGTCGGCGGCGGCCGGGACGGCCGCCGGAGCGGTGAGCGGGCACACCCGGGCGGCGTACGCGGAGGCGGTGGAGCGGAGCGAGAGCTACACCCGCTGGCTCACCGCGCATCCGCGGTTCGGGGCGGCGCTGTGACCCGCCGCCCCGAACCGCCCCGCGGCTACCGCGCGCCGTGCCCGGCGGCCACCGCCGCCACCCGTGCGGCCAGGCCCAGGTCCTTCTCCGTGACCACGCCGCCCGCGTCGTGCGTGTTCACGGAGAGGGTGACGGTGTTGTATCCGAGGGTCAGGTCGGAGTGGTGGTTCAGCTCGTCCTGGATCGCGGCGACGTGCATGGTCAGCCCGGCGGCCGCGAAGTGGGTGGGCAGCCGGTAGGTGCGGGTGATCCGGTCCCCCTCCAGCGACCAGCCGGGCAGATCGCCCAGACGGTCCTCGATCTCCTCCTGCGACAGCGGTGCGGCGGGCATGCGGTGACTCCCTCGTCAACGGTCGGTGCCGGTCGGCGGTGCCGGTGACGTTACGGTCTGGGCATGACTACTGTCGCGCCCGACACGGGGGTAGGACCGCTGCTGCGCAGCTGGCGGGAACAGCGCAGGATCAGCCAGCTGGAACTGGCGCTGCGCGCGGACTCCTCCGCCCGGCACATCTCCTTCATCGAAACGGGCCGCTCCCGCCCCAGCGAGGAGATGGTCCTGCGTCTCGCCGAGCATCTGGAGATCCCCGTCAGGGAGCGCAACGCCCTGCTGGTGGTGGCCGGTTACGCCCCGCGCTACGCCCACACGCCGCTCGACGACCCGGCCATGGGCGCGCTGCGCGAGGGGGTGGAGCGGCTGCTGGAGGGCTACGAACCGTATCCGGCGCTCGTCCTGGACGGCAGGTACGACGTGGTGGCGGCCAACCGGGGCGTCGCGATGCTGCTGGACGGCGTGGCCGAGCACCTGCTGGTGCCGCCGTTGAACGTCATGCGGATCACCCTGCACCCGGAGGGCCTGGCCCCGCGCATCCGGAACCTGCGGGCGTGGCGGGCCGATCTGCTGGCGCAGATGAGGCGTCAGATCGCCCTGGCCCGGTCGGTGGAGCTGCGCGAACTGTACGAGGAGGTCGCCGCCTATCCCGTACCGGAGGGTGACGGGACTCCCGAGGGCCCCGAGGACGCCCCGGGCGACGGGACCGGCGCGTCCCTGTCCTTCGCGCTGCCCATGCTGATCGAGCACGACGGGCACGTGCTCTCGTTCGTCTCCTCCATCGCGACGTTCAACACGCCGATGGACGTGACGGTGGCCGAGCTGGCGATCGAGACGTTCCTCCCCGCCGACCGGGAGACCGCCGACCGGCTGCGCTCGCTCACCGCCTGACGGCCAAGCCCGCCGCGCGGACGGACGAAGGCGCGGGCGGGCTGAGGCGGGAGTGACGCGAAGGGTGGGTGCGGCCGTCGGCCGCGCTCCGCCGCGTCATGCGCCCGTGCCGCCCCGTCCGGACGCCCGCCGGGCCCGGGCCGGCCGGGTCACGGCAACGGGATCTCGAAGTGCACGGTGCCGACGCCGGGCCCGTGCTCCCCCGTCGTACGGGCGTCGAAGATCTCTTTGGCCATGCTGCGCCAGAACGCCTCGGCGCCCTCGACGTCGACATTGGTGTGCAGGTAGATGCTGTCGTACCCGGGCGTCCCGGCGACGAAGGCGCACGCCTGCTCCACGAGGGTGCGGGCCAGGCCGTGCCGCCGGTGCTCCGGGCTCACGTAGACCCGCACGAGCTGTGCGGTGGTGCCCGGGGGGTAGCGCTCGGCGAGCCGGCGCGGGTGCGGCGGATGGGCCGGTCCCGTCGAGCGGATTCCGGTGGTGGCCACCACCCGGTCACTGTGCACGGCGACCAGAAGCAGGTGGCGCGGGTCGTCCAGGTAGGTGCTCTCGATCTCGACGACGTCGCGGTGCCACGCGGGCACGTAACCGTAGCCGAAGTCCCGGTAGAAGGTGTCGAGCATGACCTGGCGGGCGCCCTCCACATCGGCCGGGCCGGCGGGACGCACGGTGTAGGGCGGCTTCGGGGGGTGATTCATCACGTTCTCCTGAGGATGCGCGAGGGGCGCGGGGCCCTCGCGTCCGACGAGGGCGCACGACAAGCGGGCGTACGTAAGTACGTAAGGGCGTACGACGCGGGCGTGCCCGAGGGCGTACGACGGCGGGCGCGCGTCTCGCGGTCGGAGAAGCCGCACCCCCGTCAGATGACAATGAAAACGATTGCCGATAAGGTCCCTCTCGGTCAAGCGAGCACGCCCTGGCCGGCGCTGCCGCCGTGACCGGATCACACCTCAACCGCGCCGTGAGAAGGGGAATTCGTGGCTCATCTGCTGATGGTCGAGAGCTGGGTCGGGTCCATGAGCAGACTGCTGCCGAGAGCCGTCCGCGAGGCGGGGGACGAGTTCACCCTGCTGACCCGCGACCTGCACCACTACCTGCGTTCCGCCCCGGAGGGCGCCGCGCACCCCCTCCTCTCGGCCCGCCATGTGCTCACCGCGGAGACCAACGACACCGACGCGCTGCTGCCCTTCGTCGAGCGGGCCCATGCGGCGCTGCGCTTCGACGGGGTGATCACCTCCTGCGACTACTACCTCCCGACGGCCGCGCGGATCGCGGAGCGGCTGGGGCTGCCCGGTCCCATGCCCGAGGCGGTCGAGAACGCGTGCCGCAAGGACGCGACCCGCCGGGTCCTGGCCGAGGCGGGCCTCCCGGGGCCGCGGTTCGCCGTGTGCGAGGACTGGGCCGGGGCCGTCGCCGCGGCGCACGACATCGGCTACCCGCTGGTGCTCAAGCCGGTGGACCTGTGCGCGGGGATGTTCGTGCGCCGCGCCGACGACGAGGCCGAACTGGCCCGTGCCCACCGCGCGCTCGCCGCCTTCCCCGTCAACGCCCGCGGACAGCGCCGCGACCCCGTGGTGCTGCTCGAAGAGCTCCTCGAAGGGCCGGAGGTGAGCGTGGAGACCGTGTCGTACGACGGAACCGTGACGGTCGTCGGCGTCACGGACAAGAGCGTCGGCGGGGCCCCCGCCTTCATCGAGACCGGGCACATGTTCCCCGCCGCCCTGGACCCGGCGGACGCCGCGGCCGCCGGGGAGACCGCGCGCCGGGCGCTCCGGGCGCTGGGCCTGGACGGAGTCGTCGCCCACACCGAGATCAAACTGACGGCCGACGGCCCCCGGCTGATCGAGGTCAACCCCCGGCCCGCTGGCAACCGCATCACCGAACTCGTCCGTCATGTGACCGGCATCGACCTCGCCGGTGCCTGCGTGGACGTCGCCCTCGGCCGCGAGCCGGACCTGCGCCGCCGCGCCACCGGGCTGACCAGTGCCGCGATCGGTTTCCTGGTGCCGGACGAGGACGGGGTGCTGGAGGCCGTCGACGGCGCCGACACCGTCCGCGTCGCGGACGACGTGCTGGAACTGCGGCTCAGCGACCCCGGCAGGGCCGTCCGGGCCGCGGGCAGCAACAACGAGTACCTCGGCCACGTCATGGCCGGCGACGCGCGGGGCCCGGCCGCCCGGGCCCGCGTCGAAGCCCTCCTCGCCGAGCTGCGCCCCCGGGTGGTGGCCGGATGACCGCCCGCACCGGCGCGCCCGTCACGGCTCGTTCGTACGAGGACCTCGTCGGGCGCGTACTGGCCGGCGGTCTCGGCCCCGACCCGCGCACCCGGCGGGTCGCGGTGGCCTTCACCACCCGGCAGGCGGTGCGCCACGAAGGACGCGGCTCCGGCTACCGGAACGAAGTGCTGAGCCTACGCCTCGCCGAAGCCGTGGGGTCCTGCGCGGTCGAGCCGGGCAAGCTGCCCGACGGTGCCGTCGAGGAGTGTGTCGGGGCCGACGTCGCACGCCTCCTGGAGCACGAGCTGCCGCCCGTCCGGATCGCCGCCCTCGACGCGTACCTCATGCACGTACTGCCGCACGGTCCCGGCAGCGGGGCCCGGTCCTGCCCGCTGCCCGCCGGCACCTCGCTGGAGAAGTCCCGGGCCAGGGCCCGGTCCGTGGTGGAGCTGGTCGACGTCGCGCCCGGGGCGACCGTGCTCGTCGTGGGCGTGGTCAACTCGCTGCTGGAGGCCCTGCGGGCCCGCGGCCTCGCGTACGTCCCCTGCGACCTCAAGGGCGGCACGACCGAATGGGGCGAGCCGGTGCACACCGACGCCCTGGCCGAGCTGGAGCGCTGCGACGCCGTCCTCGCCTCCGGCATGACCCTGGGCAACGGCAGCTTCGAACCGCTGCGCCGGGGGGCGCGGCGCAGCGGCATCCCCCTGGTGATGTTCGCGCAGACCGGCAGCGCGGTCCTGCCCCGCCTGATCGGCTCGGGCGTCACCGCGGTGTGCGCGGAGCCGTACCCCTTCTTCTGGCTGGACGGCGGCCCGGGGACCATCCACCGCTACGGAGGCGCCCGGTGACCACCGCCGTCCTCGACCCCGCGCGCGCCGCGGGCAACCGGGAACTCCTCGGGCTGCTCGGCCGCACCCCGCTCGCCCGCGTCACCGTCGACCTGCCGTGCCCCCAGCCGGGCTTCTGGGCCAAACTCGAAGGGCTCGGCGTCGGCGGCATGAAGGCACGCGCCGCCGTCGCCATGCTGCTGGGCGCCCAAGAGCGCGGCGAACTGCGGCCGGGCGCACCCGTGGTGGAGTCCACCTCGGGAACGCTCGGCATCGGACTGGCCTTCGCCGGACAGGCCCTCGGCCACCCCGTCGTGCTGGTCGGCGACATCGAGCTGGAGCCCTCGATGCGGCAGCTGCTGGGCGCGTACGGCGTCCGGCTGGAACTCGTCGACCGTCCGGCGGCCGAGGGCGGCTGGCAGGCCGCCCGGCTCGCCCGGCTGCGCGAGCTGCTGGGGCTGCTCCCGGACGCGTACTGGCCCGACCAGTACAACAACCCGGACAACACGGCGGGTTACGCCTCCCTGGCAGTCGAACTGGTCAACCAGCTCGACCACCTCGACGTGCTGGTGTGCAGCGTCGGAACCGGCGGCCACAGCGCCGGGATCATCGGACCGCTGCGGCGCCACTGGCCCGGCCTGCGGCTCATCGGCGTGGACGCCACCGGCTCCACCATCTTCGGCCAGCCCGCCAGACCCCGTCTCATGCGCGGCCTCGGCAGCAGCATCCACCCGCGCAACGTCGCCCACGACGCCTTCGACGAGGTCCACTGGGTCGGCCCCGCCGAGGCCGTCGACGCCTGCCGCCGACTGGCCCGCGGCGCCTTCGTCAGCGGCGGCTGGAGCACCGGCGCCGTCGCCCGCGTCGCCGCCTGGGCGGCCCGCGTCCACCCCGGCGCGGTCGTCGCCACCGTCTTCCCCGACGGCCCGCACCGCTACCTCGGCAGCGTCTTCGACGACGGCTTCACCGCCGCACACGGCATCGACCCCGCCACCGCCGCCGTCCGCCCCGTCGAGATCCCGCACCCCGGGGCCGTGGAGGCCACCGGCTGGGTCCGCTGCCGCACCGTCACCGATCCACTCGCCCCTGGCCCGAAGGCGCGGCCGTGAGAGCCGGCCTGCGCACCGTGCGCCTCGACCTCGCCGAACCGCTGCGCATCTCCCGCTCCACCATGGCGGCCCGCGAGGCCGTCTGGCTGACCGTCGAGCACGAAGGGCGGCACGGCCACGGCGAGGCCGTCACCAGCGTGTACTACGGGCTCGACGCCGCCGCCCTCGAACGGCTGCTGCACGCCCGGTCCCGGTGGCTGGCCCGCTTCCCCGATCCCGAGAGCGCGCTGGAGGCCCTCCGTACCGGGGAACGGACCGCCGCCCCGCCGGCCGTGACCTCGGCCGTGGAGTCCGCGCTGCTCGACCTGGTCGGCAAGCGCGCGGGCGTCCCGGTCCACCGGCTCCTGGGCTCCCGGGGAGCCCCACCGGGGGCCGCGACCGCCCGCACCATCGGCATCGTCGCGCCGGAGCGGGCCCGGGCGCAGGCGGCCCGGCTGGTGCGGGACGGGTTCTCCGTCCTCAAGCTCAAGGCCGGCGCACCGGACCCGGGCGAGGACCTGGCCCGGGTCCGGGCCGTCCGCGCCGCCGCCCCCGGCACCCGGCTGCTGCTCGACCCCAACGGGGCGTGGACCGTCCGGGAGGCCGAGCGGCTGCTGCCGCTCTTCGCGGAGCTGGGTGTGGAGGCCGTCGAACAGCCCCTGGCCCCCGGCGATCCGGAGGCACTGGCGAGGCTCGCGGAGCGCTCTCCGCTCCCCGTCGTCGCCGACGAGGACGCGGTCGGCATCGAGGACGTCCGCCGGCTCGCCGGACGGGTCCAGGGCGTCAACGTCAAGCTGGCCAAGTGCGGCGGTGTCGGCGCCGCGCTCCACATCGCCGAGCTGGTGGCGGGCAGCGGAACCGGGCTGATGCTCGGCTGCCTGACCGCCAGCACCCTCGGCATCGCCCCCGCCGTCCACCTCGCCGACCGCGCCCGCTGGGTCGACCTCGACGGCCATCTGCTGCTCGCCGCCGACCCGTGGACGGGCATCGGCGGCACCGACGGCACCGTCCGGGCGGGCGGAGACCCGGGGCTGGGCGTGCGCGAGCGCGGCACCGTCCGGGCGGCCGGGGACCCGGGCCCGGGCGTGCACGAGCGCGGCACCGGGGAGAACCGGGCGTGAGGACCCCCCTGGCACGGGATACGCGGCTTCCCCGCCCCCGCCCTGGCTCCGGCTCCGGTCGGCATGTTCGTCCTGAAGAACCAGCTTCAGCCGCCGTGGGTGTGCCGCCCGGCCCTCGGACTCGGCTCCACCGCCGTCGCCCTGCTGCACCGCCACCGGATCCTGCCCGCCCGCCCCGCGACAGCGTGAGGAGCACACCCCCATGTCCACCACCGCCGCGAACCTGCTCACCGACAACCCGGCGCTGTACGAGGCGCGCTTCCCCGACCCCGGACGGCTCGCCGGCCGCTGGGCCGAGGACTGCCTGCGCCGGTACGAGTCACCCGGCCCCCGGGTCCTGGACATCGGCTGCGGCACCGGCCGCGACGCCGCCCACCTGCACCGCGCCGGTCGCACGGTCACCGGCGCCGATCTGTCCGCCGCGATGCTGGCGTACGCCGGCGACCGGCACCCCGGCCCCGTGTACGTCCGGGCCGACCTGCACGGTTTCGATCTCGGGGCGGGGGCCTTCGACGCCGTCGTGTGCCTGGACAGCGCCCTGTTGTACTGCCACACCAACGACCAGCTCGACGGGTTCCTGAGGTCCTGCCGCCGCGCGCTGGCGCCCGGGGGTCTGCTCGTCGCGGAGATGCGCAACGGCGCATTCTTCCTGGGCCGCACGGAACTGCTCGACGCCCCGTCCGTCACCGGTTTCACCTGGCAGGGCACCGGCTACCGCTCCACCACCACCCTGTCCATGGACCGGACCGCCCAGTTGCTGCGCCGCGTCCGGGTGTGGACCGCCGACGACGGTTCCCCGCCGGTCGAGCAGCGTTCCGCGTGGCGCCTGCTCCTCCCCCAGGAACTGCGCCACCTGCTCGCGTTCCACGGCTTCGAGGTGCTCGCCCTGCACGACGGGCCGGGCCCGCGCACCGAACCGCCGTGGCAGGAGGGCGACCTGCCCGCCGCGACCGCCGACGGCGACCGGCTGCACCTGATCGCCCGCCTCGCCGGCCCGCCCCGTCCCTGAACCCCACGCCCGCTCCGGACCAGGTCGGACCGACCTGGTCCGGAGCGGGCGGAGGACCCTACACCCGTGCTCCGTTGTCCAGCGGGTCCCGGCGGGCCCGGCCCGTGCCGGACTTGCGGCCGGGCGAACGTTTCCGGGCGGGCGGCGGGGCCTTGCTGCTCCGCTCCAGGACGAGCGCGGCCGGTACGGCGGTCAGCACCGAGGAGTACGTGCCGACGCAGATGCCGATCAGCAGGGCGAGCGCGAAGTCCGCGAGGGAGTCGCCGCCGAGCACGGCGAGCGCGGTGAGGATGAAGAGCGCGCCCATTCCGGTGTTGACCGTTCGGGGGACGGTCTGGAGGACGGCCCGGTCGGCGATCGTGGCGACGGGCACCCG
The DNA here is from genome assembly GCF_030116705.1 of Streptomyces sp. ML-6. Classification (NCBI taxonomy): domain Bacteria; kingdom Bacillati; phylum Actinomycetota; class Actinomycetes; order Kitasatosporales; family Streptomycetaceae; genus Streptomyces; species Streptomyces sp. ML-6. The sequence goes on along the minus strand of NZ_JAOTIK010000001.1, from coordinate 6,817,158 downwards.
CCGGGCCTTCGCCCACAGTTCCCGGACCCGGTCGAAGACCACCACCGAGTCGTTGACGGAGTACCCGATGACGGTGAGGAGCGCGGCCAGGAAGATGCCGTCGACGGTGCGGCCGAGCCAGGCGAAGGCGCCGACCAGGATGATGACGTCGTGGACGAGCGCCACCACCGAGCCCACCGCGAACGTCCAGCGGAACCGGGCCGCCAGGTACGCCAGTTGCACCAGGACGGCGATGCCGAGCGCGATCAGGGCGTTGCGCCGCAGTTCGTCGCCGAGGCTGGGTCCGATGAGTTCGTCGCGGACCTTGGTGGTCTCGCCGCCCTCCGCCGCGAGTGCGGACCGCAGGGCGTGTTCCTGGTCGTTGTCGATCTTCCCGGTCCGTACGGAGAGGTCGCCCGCGCCCGCCGTGGTGACCTCGGCGTCGCCGAAGCCCGCGTCGGCCAGTACGGTGCGGGCCCGCTCCACGTCGACGGGTTTGCTGGTCGAGTACTCGACGAGTCGGCCACCGGTGAATTCGACGCCCAGGTTGACGCCGCGCACGACGATGCCGAGGACGGCGACGACGACCAGTGCGGTGGAGATCAGCAGCCAGCGGCGCGGGTACCGCATCGGCCGGGGGTCGCGGCGGCTCAGCCAGGTGCGCACCCGGCCGGGGGTGGCGATGCCGTTGACGCCCCGGTAGTTGCTGACGAAGCGGGACCGCGCGGCGATCTCGGTGAGCGCGCGGGCGATGACGAGCGCGGAGAACATCGAGGCGAGCACCCCGATGGCGAGCGTGACCCCGAAGCCCTTCACCGGTCCCGAGCCGAGGAAGAACAGCAGCCCGGCCGCGATCAGTGTCGTCACGTTGGAGTCCGCGACGGCGCTCCAGGCGTTGCGGAACCCGGCGGTCAGCGAGGAGCGCAGGGTCCGGCCGGGATGTTGCGCGTGTTCCTCCCTGGCCCGTTCGAAGACCAGCACGTTGGCGTCGACGGCCATCCCGATGGCCAGGACGAATCCGGCGAGGCCGGGCAGGGTGAGGGTGACCCCGAGGCCGACCAGGGTCGCGTAGGAGATCAGCCCGTAGGCGGCGAGCGCGACGGCCGCGAGCGCGCCGAAGAGCCGGTAGACGATGGTGATGAAGAGCGCGGTGGCCGCCGCTCCGATGAGGGCGGCGCGGGCACTGGCGTCGATGGCGGCGGCGCCGAGCGTCGGTCCCACGGTCCGCTGCTCGACGATCTCGACGGGCAGCGGCAGGGCGCCGCCCTTGATGAGCAGGGCCAGTTCCCTGGCCTCGTCCGCGCTGAAGGAACCGGTGATCTGGGTGGATCCGGACGGCAGGCCGACCCCGCAGCCGACCGACGGCGAGACCTGCGGGGAGGAGATGATCCGGTCGTCGAGGACGATGGCGACCCGGCGGCGGTCGTCCTGGGCCGGGTGGCAGGCGGCTTCGCCCGTCAGCTTGGTCCAGTCCCGGCCCGCCTTCTTGTGGAAGTCGAGGGACACGGTCCACCCGGCGCCCTGCTGGCCGTCGAACGCGGCGGTGGCGTCCTTGACGCCCGCGCCGGAGAGCCTGGACGGGCCGAGGGCGAGGGGGCGGCCCTGCTCGTCGGGAAGCGTCAGCCCTCCGTCGGACTTCTTCCCCTCCTGCGTGCTCTTCTCGCCGGGCTTCTTTCCGTCCTGCGCGTCCTTCTCACCGGGCTTCTTCTCGCCCTGCGCGTCCTTCTCACCGGGCTTCGGTTCGTCCGGGGTACCCGGTCCCTGGATGGCGTGGAAGCTGAGCTGCGCGGTTTTCCCGATGACCTCGGCGGCCTTGCGCGGGTCCTGGACGTCGGGGAGTTCGACGATGATCCGGTCCTCGCCGGAGCGGGTCAGGGTGGGTTCGGTGACGCCGAGCGAGTCGATGCGCCGACGCAGTACTTCGAGGGTGTGTTCAGTGCTCTCCCGGTCCGCCTTCGCGGTGTCCGAGTCCTTGGCCTGGAGCACCATTCTGGTGCCGCCCTGAAGGTCGAGGCCGAGTCTGGGTGACATGGTCAGCGTGATGAACACGGAGACGAGCAGGACGGCCGCAGCCAGAACCGCTCGCACCGTGGTGGCGCGAGTCATGGGTTTCCTCCGAGGGGACGCCGGGCGTCCTCACCTCGGCGAGGACGGTACGGCGGTTGCGTGGAACGGGACCGGTGACAGGACCGGTGGCCGGGGCGCGGCCGTCCTCGGAGGTCCGCGCACGCCCGGAAGCGCGGCACGGAAGCGGTCGATGGTGGGGGAAGCGGCCTCGGGGGCCCGCGGGCGGGCCCGGTCGGGCGCGCGGAGGCCGAGGGTGCCGGGCAGCGTGAAGGGGGAGCCCGGCGCCGGGAGATGGTGCGGGGGACGGGCCTGGTCGGCACCGGCCCGGGGCCGGGGCTCCGGGCCGGTCGTCGGCGCGGGCCGGTGGTGGTCGGTCGCCGTGGCGGTGCGGCCCCGGCGGGTGTCGGGGGCGGTGCCCGCGCGGGTGCGGCGGGTGTCGCCGACGATGCCCGTGCGGGTGGTCCGGTCGGTGTGCGGGGTGGGGCGGTGACCGCCCGGCGAGTGCGCCTCGGAGGGCGGCACCCCGGCGAACGGCCGGGCGGGGAACGCGGAGGCGGGGGCCCCGCCGACCACGGCGAGGACGGCGAGGAGCAGGGCGACCAGCGCCTGCCGGGCGGCCCGCGCGGTGCCGTCGGCCGGGACGCCCGGCCGGGTACGGCGCGTGTCGGTCGGGGGCCTGCGCGTATCGCCCGGGGTACGGCGCGTGTCGTGCGGGGTGCGGCGCCCGGCCGTGTCGGCGGGGCCGGCCGGGTGGGTCGGGTACGGGGACGGCGTCCCGGCGTGCGGCCGCGCGGCGTCCTGCGGTTGGGCGGTGGCATGGGCCGTACGCGGCCCCGGGTGCGCGTTTCCCGGGGGCGGCCCCGGGAGGGGGGTCACCTCGGTCGGCCGGGCAGGGCGGGTACCGCGCCCGCGTGGCGGAGCACGGAGCTGAGGACCATTCCCGCGCCCCGTACGACCGTGGTCGCCGGGTCGTCGGCGGGGCGCACCGGCACCCCGAGCCGGGCCGCTATCGCGTCGGTGACGTCCCGTCGGGCCGCGCCGCCGCCGGTGAGCAACGGGCCCCTGCGCAGGGCGCCCAGGACGGCGCCGTGCCGGTCCTGCTTCCACATCTCCGTGACCATGTCCAGGACGGTGCGGACGACGGGGGCGGCGGGCTGGGACGGGGCGAGGTCGCTCAGCCCCGATTCGGCCTGGCGGGCGTCACGGACCCGGCCGTCGACGAGCAGGGTCGTCTCGGTGAGTTCGGCGCCGATGTCGACGACGAGCAGCGGACCGCCGTCCCCCGGGCCGGCGTACGCGGCGGCGGCCCGCGCGCTGTCCAGCGCGATGACGTCCACCGGTCCGAGCGCGGCGACCAGTTCCTTCGCCGCGGCGCGGTGCCCGGCCCCGGCGAGGACCGGATGGCTGAGGACGATCACGGCACCCGTGCGGTCCTCGCCCAGGGCCATGTCGGCGATGCGGCCGAGCATCCGGCCGCAGGACTCGAAGTCGACGATGCGGCCACGCCGGACCGGGTGGCCGTGCCCGGCCCCGGCGCCGGTCCCGAAGTCGCTGCGGGCGTCGGTGATGACGCCGTGTCCGGGCATCCAGGCCCGGGTGCGGGAACTGCCGAGATCGATGGCGAGGCCACGGGTGACGCCCCGGTACCCGTGGCCGGCGGGCCGGTCGGGCCGGCGTCCGTGGTGCAGAGAACGCATCGTCCCTCCTCCGGCCTGTCGCCACAGCCGTTCACCCACCCATGGACCCGCTGATAGCGAGGCATGGCCGAGCCCTCACTATGCAATAGGGAGGCAAAGAAAGCCACTCCCGGGCAAAATCAAAGGGCTCGGTCAGCACGGCCCCGGTGCGCCGCACCACTCCTCCGCCGTAGGCCGTGCCACGCCTCCGCCGTGCGCCGCACCGCGGCTCCCCTGGGGCGTACACCGCGGCTCCCGTGGGGCGCACCGGGTCCGCGCCGTGCGTCACACCTCCGAGGGCAGGAATCCGGCGAGCAGTTCGGCGAACTCGTCCGGTGCGGCGATCCGGATGCCGAGGTCCTCGGCCTTGGTGCGCTTGGCCCCGGCCTTCTCCCCGGCGACCAGGAGCGTGGTGCGCTTGGAGACGCTGGACGAGGACTTGCCGCCCGCCCGCTCGATCAGCTCGTTCATCTCGTTGCGGGAGAGCTTCTCCAGCGCGCCGGTCATGGCCCCGGTGACCACCACGGTCATGCCGTCCAGCGGGAGGCCGCCCGCCCCGTCCGCGGCGGCGTCCGCCGTCTGCTCGCTCTCCTCGCCCGGGGCGGGCGGGGGCGTCGCACCGGGTTCCGTCATGTTGACCCCGGCGGCCACCAGCTTCTCGATCAGCGGGGCCAGCTCCACCAGCTCGGCGACGACGCCGGCGGCCTTCTCCTTGCCGATCCCGTCGACCCGCTGGAGCTCCTCCTCGTCCGCGGCCCTGATCCGGTCCATGTCCGCGAAGTACCGGGCGATCCGCCGGGACATGGAGCGGCCGGTGCCGCGTACGCCCAGGGCGCAGAAGACCCGGGAGAGCGGCTGGGTCCGGGCCGTCTCGATGGCGGCCAGGAGGTTGTCGGTGCTGGTCTCGCCCATCCGGTCCAGGCCGAGCAGCTGTTCGCGGTCGAGGGTGAAGAGGTCGGCGAAGTCGGCCACCAGACCGGCCTCGACGAGCTGGACGACCCGGGTCGCGCCGAGGCCCTCGATGTCCAGCTGGTCGCGGCCCGCCGCGTACGAGACGGAGGCGACCAGGCGGCAGCTGCGGCCCCGCACACAGCGCCAGCGCTGCTCGCTGGTGTCGATCTCGGAGCCGCACTGCGGGCACGCCTCGGGGAACTCGATGGGCTTCTCGTCGCCGGTCCGCAGATGGGCGACCGGCGCCTCGATCCGGGGGATGATGTCGCCCGCCTTGTAGACCATCACCCGGTCGCCCAGGCGCAGGTCGCGGCGGGTGATGTCGGCGGGGTTGTGCAGCGTGGCGTAGCTGACGGTCGAGCCGTCGATCTCGACCGGCTCCAGCACGGCGCGCGGGGCGATGATGCCGGTCCGGCCCACGTTCCACTCGACGCCGAGGAGCCGGGTGACCTTCTCGACGGCGGGCAGCTTGTACGCGATGGCCCAGCGCGGGGCCCTGGTCCCGGAACCGGCCTCGCGCTGGTCGGCGGCGAGGTCGGCCTTGATCACGATGCCGTCGATGCCGAACGGCAACGAGGCGCGCAGGGCGGCGACCTCCTCGACCCGGCTCTGCACCTCCTCGACGGTGGTCACCGTGCGCGGCGCCACGTCCGTGTCCGCGGCGGTGTGCACGCCGAGCCCGGCGACGTACGCCAGGACCTCGCTGTGCGGGAGTTCGGCGAGGGTGTCGGTCAGTTCCCCGGAGTCGGGCAGCGGCAGGGCCCCGTAGGCGAAGAACGTCATCTCCACCGTGTACGCGCGGTCCTTGGCGCGCAGGGTGCCCGCCGCGCCGTTCCTCGGGTTGGCGAAGGGGGTGCCGCCGTGCTCCGTGCGCACGGTGTTGGCCTGCTCGAACTGCTCGTTCGTCATGAGGATCTCGCCGCGCAGCTCGATCGTCACCGGCTCGGCGAGCTCTCCGGGGAGGCCGACCACGGTGCCGATCGCATGCGAGACGTCCTCGCCCGCGGTGCCGTCGCCCCGGGTGATCAGCTGTTCCAGGCGGCCCGCCCGGTAGCGCGCCGCGACGGCCAGTCCGTCGAGCTTCGGCTCCACGCTCCAGGCGGCGACGGGGCGGCCTATCCGGCGCTCCAGCGACGCCGTCCACGTGACGAACTGTTCGGCCGAGAAGACGTTGTCCAGGGACAGCATCGGCACCGTGTGCGGCACGTCCCCGGTCGCGGCGCCGCCCGCCACCTTGCCGGTCGGCGAGTCCGCCAGCACCTCCTGCGGGTGCTCCTGCTCGTACGCGGCGATCCCCCGCACCAGCCGGTCGTAGGCGTCGTCGTCGAGTGTGCTCTCGCCCGTGGCGTAGTACGCGGCGGCGGCCTGCGAGGCCTCTTCGACCGCGGCGGCGTAGGCGGCGGCATCGGCGAGCACAACAGCTGAGTTCGTCATGGCCCCCATCCTGCCGTCCACCACTGACAACGCCGTCCCGCGGCCCGGCGGCCGGGTCGGCGAGCGGTCTTCGCGGCCGTCAGCCGGCCGCCTCGACCGTGCCGTCGGCCTCGTCCGCCGGGCCGGATCGCACGATCGGGACCTGGGGCCCGGAGCACTCCCGCAGCCAGCGCCGCAGCACCTCGTGCACCTGCTCGGCCCCCACCAGTTCCGTGCCCGGGGCGACCGGGGCCGACAGGTCCGCGGGCCACAGCAGGAAGGGCCGGGACTGCCGGCCGCCCAGTCCGCCGTGCGAGCCGATCTGTTCCTCGAAGGCGTGCACCCGCCCGGTGGCCTCGTCGTACATCGAGTTGACCATGATGTCGGCGACGTGCGGGAAGGTGTCGGTGCGGCGCACCGCGTCCGCCGCACCGGGGCCGAAAGGGGCCAGCGGCCCCTTCCCGTCCTCCAGTTCCGCCACCGGGACCTCTTCCCCGCCCCGGCCCAGCACCACCGATCCGTGCCGCTCGCTGCGCACCAGCAGGAAACCGATGCCCGGGTGGTTGGCGAGGGTCCCCAGGAGGGCGGGCCGTTCCCGGTCGAGCCGCTCGCGCGAGGCACGCCCCTCGATGTCGGGGAAGGAGACGAGCCCGAGGTTGCCGGAGGCGAGGACGACCGGGTCGGACGGTTTCGTGCGGTGCTCCGCGTCGCCCTCCTCGACGGGCCGCCGGTGCAGGGCGATCCGTACCGCGTCGCGGGCCTCCGAGCCGCTGCGGGTGCGCTGCGCCCGGCGGGAGACGGGCAGCCCGCAGCCCGCCCGCACCAGGTCCTTGAGCGTCAGGCCGTACGCCCCGGCGAAGGTCTCCCCGGGGCTCTGCCCGTGGTCGGAGAGGAGCACGATCCGGTAGGTGCGCGGGGTGTGCTCGGCGACCTTGGCGATCAGGGCGAGCGAACGGTCCAGGCGGGCGAGGACCTTGTCCGCGTCGCGGCTGTCGGGCCCGGAGTGGTGCGCCACCTCGTCGTAGGCGACCAGGTCGGCGTAGACGGCGGTGCGTCCGGCGAACATGTCGCCGATGACCGCGGCCACCACCACGTCGCGTTCGACGACGGTCGCGAAGGCCCGGATGAAGGGGTAGAGCCCGCCGCGCTTGATCCGGGGGGTGTCCTTCCGGATCCGGGCGGCGAGCGACTGCCCGATCTCGCGGAAGACCTCGGCGACGAAGGACAGCGCGGTGCGGACGGCGTTGGCCGGATCGGAGAAGTAGGCGAAGTACCCGGCCCTGGAGCGGCGGCCCTTGCCGCGCCGGGCCGCCATGGACAGGACCAGGGCCAGCTGTTCGGCGCCTCCGCTGAAGAGGTTGCCGCGGCTGGCCCCGTCCACCGTGAGCAGTCCGCCGTCGCGGGTGCGCGCGATGGCCCTGCGCTGGAGTTCGAGGGCGCTCGCGGGTCTGCTGGAGACCATCACGTCGCCGGTCTCCTTCTCGTACCAGCGGAAGGCGGGGACGTCGTGGTTGCTGCCGTGCAGGATGCCGAGCTGGCTGGCCCCGGTCTGGCTGGACCAGTCGGTGCGCCAGGGGGTGAGCCGGTGTCCCGCCCCGTCCGCCAGCCAGCCCGCGACGATCGGCATCAGGCCCTGTTCGGCAGCGCGGGCGAGCACGTCGTGGCCGACGCCGTCGAGCTGGACGAAGACGGTGCCCGGGGGGCCGCTGCGGCCGGCGTCCGTGCCGCTGCGCCGTCGGCGGCGGTCGGCGAGCCGGGAGAGCCGGCGCCGGTAGGCGTTGTCGTCGCGGACGGCGAGCGCGGTGGAGGTCGCCGAGGCGACGGCGGACATCACGGCCGCGACGACCACCGCCGTCTCCGGCGCCACGGCGCCGCGCCCGTCCGGGACGAGCCGGAGGGCGACCAGCAGCAGCGAGCCGTTCAGGAAGAAGACGAGCAGCCCGAGGACGAGCGCGGGCACGATGAGCAGCGCCCGGACCAGGACCGGCCAGACCAGGGCGGAGAGCAGACCGAACGCTCCGGCGCCCCAGGCCGCGGTGAACGCGATCTTGGTGGTGCTGTCGTCGGCCGACTGGAGCTGGAAGTCCGGCAGGATCCCGGCGAGCACCAGCATCGTGAGCGTCGAGACCGCCCACACCAACACCACTCGCAACAGGGCGCTGCCGGCCGTTCGCCATCGCCCGTCACCCACGCCGTTCCACCTCACGTCCGGCCCCGTCGTTCCGGGCCTCGGTCCCCCAGCCTTTCACAGCGGGACCGCGGGCGGCCGGTCAGCAGCCGTCGTACCCGGCGGTCGGCATGGAGAGCCTGCGGTGCACGCCCGCCTTCGTGCGGGGGGTGTACAGCGGCTCGGCGAGGTCCGCGACCTCCAGGCGCACGCCGCGCCGCTCGCACTCGGCGGCGAACTCGGGCACGGAGGTGAGGGCGCGGGCCAGCACCCGGTCGTTGGCGGCGACGAACACCTCCACGTCGCCGTTCTCGACGTCGGTCCACAGGGCGTGGTGATCGGGGCGCAGCCCGTAGAGGCGCAGCTGCCGGGTGACGACGTATCCCTTGTCGGCGGCCCAGCGGGCGCACATGTCCTGCTGGCTGCGGGTGTCCACGAGGAACGGGTCCTCGTCGAGCTGCTCGAGCGGTGTGAGGCTGGCGATGGCCGCCACCCGTACGTCCTTCACGTCCCCCATGACCGATCCCCCGTAGGCCGTGTCCGGCAATGCCGCCCTCCGCCCGCACACCGGGCGCATTCGCCGGGCCCTGCCTGGGCGTACCGGCGACCTTACCCTCCGTGCCCGCGTACCAGAAGGCGCACACCGCGCACGAGGAGGTGAGCGGGGGCGGAATCCCGGAACACATGTGCGCCCCTCTCCTGCCGGACCGGCCCGGTGGGGTGCGAGGAGCCCTTAGGCTCGATGCGGGGCCGGAACGGGAAGCCCGGGAACGAGGAGGCGGCGCGTGCCGGTGGAAGTCACCTGGTGGGGTCATGCCACCTGCACGATCGAGGACTCCGGGGTCCGGGTGCTGACCGATCCCCTCTTCGTACGGCGCTTCGCGCATCTGCGGCGCCGGCGCGGCGAGCTGCCCGGCCCCGAGGCCGCGGTCGCCGATGCCGTGCTCGTCTCGCACCTGCACTCCGACCACCTGCACCTGCCGTCCCTGGCCCGGCTCGCCCCCGGCACCCGGCTGGTGGTGCCGGTGGGCGCGTCGCGTTCCGTGCCGGGGCTGCGGGGGCTGTGCTCGGAGCGCGGGCTGCTGGTCACCGAGGTGGCGGCGGGCGAGGAGGTGCGCGTCGGCGCGGTGCGGGTGCGGGCGGTCCCGGCCCTGCACGACGGCAGGCGGCTGCCCGTGGGGCCGCACCGCTCCCCCGCGCTGGGCTATGTGGTCGAGGGCGGGGCCCGGACGTATTTCGCGGGTGACACGGGGCTCTTCGACGACATGGCGGAGGCGGTCGGGCCGGTGGACGTCGCCCTGCTGCCGGTGGGCGGCTGGGGCCCGTACCTGGGCCCCGGCCATCTGGACGCGGGGCGGGCGGCGCAGGCGCTGACCCGGCTGGCGCCGCGCTCGGCCGTGCCGGTGCACTACGGCACGTACTGGCCGATCGGCATGGACGGGGTCCGGCCGCACGAGTTCCACGCGCCGGGCGACGAGTTCGCCCGCAAGGCGGCGCTGCTGGCGCCGGAGGTGGCGGTGCACCGGCTGTCCCACGGCGAGCGGGTGCGACCGGAGGCCGCCGGGTGATCCAGGAGGTGGTGGGGCAGCTGCCCCCGGAGTCGACGCAGCAGGCGGTCGGCTATCCGTCCCTGTTCCTGCTGGTGGCGGTGGGCTCGCTGGTGCCGGTGGTGCCGACGGGCGCGTTGGTGAGTTCGGCCGCGGTGGTGGCGCTGCACCAGTCGTCGCCGTTCTCGTCGCTGATCGTCTTCGCGGTGGCGTCGGCCGCGGCGTTCCTCGGCGATGTCTGCCTGTACTGGCTCGGGCAGCGCGGGGTGCGGTCGCGGAACGGTTCGAAGTGGCTCCGGGCGCTCAGCGCCCGGGCCGCCCCGGAGCGGCTGGCGCAGGCGCGGCAGAAGCTGGACGAGCACGACGGGGTGGTGCTGGTGCTGTCCCGGCTGGTGCCGGCGGGGCGGATTCCGGTGATGCTGGCCTGTCTGCTGGGGCGGATGCCGCTGCGCCGGTTCGCGCGCGGCGACGTGCCGGCGTGCCTGGCGTGGGCGGCGACGTACCAGCTGATCGGGGTCCTGGGCGGTTGGCTGTTCCCCGAGCCGTGGCAGGGGGTGGCCGCGGCGGTGGGTCTGACGCTGCTGGTCGGCGGGGCGCCCGCGGTGTGGCGCAGGATGCGGGTGCGGTTCAGCCACTGATGGGGCGGGGCGCCGGTTCCAGCAGCCGGGAGCCGCCGACCGGCAGGTCCCAGAGCCGGTCCCGGGGGTGGCCGGCCCGTTGCCAGGCGGTGCGCAGCCGGGTCAGCGGTTCGAGCACGGGTTCCGCGGAGAGCAGGAAGGTGGCCCAGTGCATCGGTGCCATCGCGCGGGCGCCGAGGTCCTCGTACGCCTGGACGGCCTCCTCCGGATCGGTGTGCACGTCGCCGAGCCACCAGCGCGGTTCGTACGCCCCGATCGGCAGCAGGGTCAGATCGATGCCGGGGTAGCGGCTGCCGATCTCGCCGAACCAGTGCCCGTAGCCGGTGTCCCCGGCGAAGTGGATCCGTCGCCCGCCGGGCCCGGGGGCGTCGATGATCCAGCCGCCCCACAGGGAGCGGCAGGTGTCGGTGAGGGTGCGCTTGGACCAGTGGTGGGCGGGGACGAAGGAGAACCGGACGCCGTCCAGCTCGGCCGATTCCCACCAGTCGAGTTCGGTGACGCGGGTGAAGTGGCGGCGGCGGCACCAGCGGCCGAGCCCGGCGGGGACGAACAGCGGGGTGTCCCCGGGAAGCCTGCGCAGGGTGGGGGCGTCGAGGTGGTCGTAGTGGTTGTGGCTGATGACGACGGCGTCCACGGGCGGCAGGTCGTTCCAGCGGATGCCGACCGGGGTGATCCTGGCCGGGGTGCCGAGGATGCGCCGGGACCAGACGGGGTCGGTGAGCACGGTGAGGCCGCCGGTGCGGACGACCCAGCTGGCGTGCCCGGCCCAGGTGACGGACGTGGCCCCCGGTGGGACGTCCGGCAGGGGCTCGGGGGCGTACGGGAGCCGCTGGATGCCGCGCAGTCCCTCCGCGTTGGGCCGCAGGGCCCGCTCCCGCGCCAGTCGGGACATGCCCATGACACCAGGGAGGGGGGCGGTGAGCCGGTCGGCGAAGCTTCTGGGCCAGTCCCGGACCTCGCCGAGCGGACGCGGTGCGGCGATCTCGCCGCGCACCGGCTGCGGACGCCCGGTGCCGGGGAGGGGGTGCCCGGTCTGTTCCGCCATCGAGGGACTCCCGTCTTCGCAGTGCGTTCATCGCAGTTCGTCGAGGGCCGCTGCGAAAATGCTCAGGGCTCGGGCCACGTGCGGCAATTCCAGGGGCGCCACAGCGGTGAGGGACTCCGTCTGCTGCTCCGGCGTCGCGCCCAGCAGCGTCCCGGTCCCCAGCCGTACGCGCAGCGCCCCCAGCTCGTCGCCGAACCGGTGCCCGCCCGGCGTCGGCGTGCCGAGGCGTTCCGTCAGGTACTCCTCCAGCTCCAGCGAGTCGGTGACGCCGCGGTCGGCCAGCCGGGACCTGAGCGGCCCGAGGTCCGCGTAGAGGTGGCGGCCCGCCTGCGGGGGCCTGGCCAGCGCGCCCGCCGAGAGGACCGCCCGGTGGGCCGCCGCGGCGATCCGCGCCTGGAGGGCGGCGGCCCGGCGGATCCGGTCCGTGACGGCTTCCGGTTCGTGCAGCGCGTGGGCGGCGGCCGCGGCGACCGGCCCCGCGACGAGCGCGCCGAGCGCGGTGAGGACGTCGAGCGTACGGGCGTGGCGCACCGCGGCCCGTCCGGTGTCCGGGAACCGCGCGACCGCGACCGGCCAGCCGGACGGGGTCAGCGCGCCGGCCAGGTCGCAGACGACCGTGACGTCGTCGGGGCACATCTCGGCCGGGCTGAGCAGGACCGTCTCGCGCGGCCGGTGCAGGGTGTCGCGCCAGGTCTCGTCGCTGACGACGTGCAGCCCCTCGGCGACCGCCGCCTCGCACGCCTCGCGGACCAGTTCCGGCGGGGCGACGGTGGCGGTCGGGTCGTCGACGACGGAGATCAGCAGCAGCCGGGGCCTGCCGCCCTCGGCGCGCACCCTGCGCACGGTCTCCAACAGCGCGTACGGGTCGGGCACCCCGCCGCATTCCGCCGGGGTCGGCACGTGGTAGGCGGGCCTGCCCAGCAGCCGGGCCTGCGGGATCCAGGAGGCCGGGCAGGGGCGCGGCATGAGCACGTCGCCGCCGTACGCCGCGATCAGGGCGAGCAGCAGCGCCGGGGCACCCGGGGCCGCGGCGACGTGTTCCGGGCCGCCGCGCAGTCCGCGCCGCCGCCAGTACCCGACGGCGGCCTCGCGCAGGGCGTCGCCGCCGCCGGCCGGTTCGGGCCCGGCGCGGCCCGCCGCGGCGGCGAGCACCTCGGCCAGCTCGGGCAGGACCGGGAGTCCGGGGTCGTGGGCGGGCGGTCCGTAGCGGACGGGCCCCCGGTCCTCCCGTACGCCCCGGTGCCCGCGCCCCGCCCGTCCGGTCTGCTGCCGCGCCATCCGGGACTCCTTCGTCGCCGCCCGTCACCCTGTCGCGCCGTCCGGCACCGGGGGCTCCGGTCCGCCCCGGGTCCTTCGGGCCCCGCCCCCAGGGCCTTTATACGAGGGTTCGGCCCACGGCGCCCGTCGGCGGGGCGGGGTTCCGGCGGGAACCGGACACGGGGCATTCCAGCGGGAACCGGACATGGGACGGCCGGGCGCGAGAAGCGGGGACGCAGGGGCGGGAACGGGGAAGACAGGGCGCGGGGCGGCGGGGTCAGCCGGCGAAGGCCGTGCCGGGCATCCCCCGGCCCGCGTCCGGCAGCACCAGCAGCGAACCGGACAGCGGGTGCGGGGCGACGAGGCCCGTGCGGGCGGTGGAGATGTAGAGGTCACGCAGCTCCGCGCCGCCGAAGGCGCAGGCCGTGGGGCGTCGCACCGGCAGTTCGACGATCCGGTCCAGGGCGCCGTCGGGCGTGTAACGGCGCACCGCGGCGCCGTCCCACAGGGCGACCCAGACGGCCCCCTCGGCGTCGACCGTCAGCCCGTCGGGGAACCCGGCGCCTTCCTCGATCGTGGCGAAGGGGCGCCGGTTCACGGCGTGCTCGCCGTCGAAGTCGAAGACGTCCACGCGGCGGGTGGGCGTGTCGACGAAGTACATCGACCGTCCGTCGGGGCTCCAGCCGACGCCGTTGCCGCAGGACACGGGGGTCGGCACCGGTGTCACCGCGCCGTCGGCCGCGATGCGGGCGAGACCGCCGCCGCCCTCGGCCCCGTCGTACCGCATGGTGCCCGCCCACAGCGATCCGTCCGGGGCGACCGCCGCGTCGTTGCCGCGCCGGCCGGGCACCGGGTCGTGGACCAGCCAGCGGAAGGCCCCGTCGGGGTCGTACAGGCCGATGCCGTCGCGCAGGTTGACGACGAGTCCGCCGCCGGCCCGCGGCTTGGCCGCCCCGACGTGCTGCTCGGCCGCCATCACCGTACGACGGCCGGTCACCGGGTCGTAGGTGTGCACGCGCGCGGCGAGGATGTCGACCCAGACGACGCGACCGGTCGCCCGGTCCCAGGTCGGGCCCTCGCCCAGTTCGGCCCGCTCGGGTACGGCCACATCCAGGTGTGCGGTGCTCACTTCTGCCTCTCGTGACGTCCGGGCCGGCCGGGGAGCGCGGTCCTGCCGCCTCCCGCCTCCGGCGCTCCGGTCGGCGACCGGAATCACGAGCACAGGGTAACGACCCGGCGACGGGTCAGGACCGCCGGCCGAGCAGGGCGAGCAGTGCGGTCTGCGGGTCGGCGTCGGCCGGGGTCGCGACGGGCGGGGCGAACAGGCCGCTGCCCGAGAGGTCCTTCGCGTACGGTCCGACCTCGCGGCGGGCGAATTCGACCAGCAGGGCGGGCAGCCGCTCGTCGGCGCCGATCGCCCGGGACAGGTCCCAGGCGTGCACCACCGCGTCGGTCACCATCTGCGCGCAGTAGGCGTCGGCGGGGGTGTCCCCGTACGACAGGTTCACCGTCCGTTCCAGGGCGCCCGGCGCTGCGAACGCCTCGCGCGCCCCGGCCGCCGCCCGGTCCCACGCGGCCACGGGGTCGTCGCCCAGCACGTCGCCGTCGAAGGCGTCACCGACCTCGGCGACGGTGCGCCCCTCGGTGACCAGGGACGGCACCCAGAGCTGTTCGGCGGTGAGGTGGGCCACCAGGTCGCGCACGGTCCACTCGGTGCACGGCGTGGGGGCGGACCACTGGTCGTCGCGCACCGCGTGCACCCGGTCGGTGAAGAGCCGGAGCGCCTCGCCGTGGCGTTCGAGGATCTCGTCGGCGGAGACAGAAGTCATGGGTCCACTCTCCCCGGCCCGGGACCGGGGCGCGAGCGCACCCCCCGGGCCCGCGCGGATCGTGCCGGTCCGTGCCCCACTCCCGTCGCCCGCCGCTCGCCGCCCCACAGAGAACGTCTCAGATTTCAAGATACCCATCTCATGATTCGACATACCGGCGTACGGTGACCGCACCGATCAGCGCTTCGCGGTCCGGTTTGCGGCCGCGTTCCGAGAAGGGATCCACGGCCATGCCGAACGAGACCGCCGTCTACACCCATGGGCACCACGAGTCGGTGCTGCGCTCGCACAGCTGGCGCACCGCCGCCAACTCCGCCGCGTACCTGATCGGTGAACTCCGCCCGGGAATGGCCGTGCTGGACGTCGGCTGCGGCCCGGGCACCATCACCGCGGATCTGGCCGAACTGGTCTCCCCCGGCCGGGTGACCGGCGTCGACACCGCCGGCGAGATCCTGACCCGGGCGGCCGGCACGGCGTCCGAACGCGGCCTGGAGAACGTCGGGTTCGCCGTGGCCGACGTGCACGACCTGGACTTCCCCGACGACTCCTTCGACGTCGTCCACGCCCACCAGGTGCTCCAGCACGTGGGCGATCCGGTGCGGGCCCTGCGCGAGATGCGACGGGTCTGCCGCCCCGGCGGCATCGTGGCGGTCCGCGACAGCGACTACGCGGCGATGGCCTGGTATCCCGAGATCGCCGCCCTGGACACCTGGCAGGAGCTGTACCAGCGGGTCGCCCGCGGCAACGGCGGCGAGCCGGACGCGGGCCGCCGGCTGCTCTCCTGGGCCCGCCGGGCGGGCTTCACCGACATCACCGCGACCGCCGCCACCTGGTGCTTCGCCACCCCGGAGAGCCGGGAGTGGTGGAGCGGCCTGTGGGCGGACCGCACGGTCGGCTCGGTCTATGCGGAACTCGCCGTCGAGGGCGGCCACGCGACCGCCGACGAGCTGTCCGCGATCGCCGCGGCCTGGCGCGAGTGGGGCACCCGGGACGACGCCTGGTTCATGGTCCCGCACGGCGAGGTGCTCTGCCGGGCCTGAGCCCGGCCCCTTCCGGGGGTAGGGGGCGGCCTCCCCGTACCCCCGGAAGGGCGCGTTCCTGAATCGATCACGTGCCGACGCACCGCCAACTACCCTGGTACGCATGGACATTATGGGAACCACGCTGCGCATCTGCGTCGACGACCTGGAGGCCGCGGTGGCCTTCTACGAGGACCTCACCGGCAGTTCGGCGCTGCGCTTCGAGCGCGGCGGGGTCTCGGTCGCCGCGATCAGTTGCTTCCTCCTGATGAGCGGTCCGGAGTCGGAGCTGGAGATCCTGCGCAAGGTGACGGCGACGATCGCGGTCAAGGACGTCGACGCCGCCCACGCCACCCTCTCCCGCGTCGGGGCCCGCGTTCTCGCCGGGCCGGTGCCGACGCCGGTGGGCCGCAATCTGATCGCCGTGCACCCGGACGGTTCGGTCTTCGAGTACGCCGACCGCACCCTGGCGTCCGGCCCGGTCGGCTGAGATCCCGGGCCGGACCGGACGGGGCGTCAACGCGCCGGACGCATCCGGTAGTCGTACCTGTCCGGCAGCGGGTCGTCCGTGATCCGGGCCCACACCTCGCCGAGGATCTCCGCGCCCTCCCGCAGGTCCGCGACCTCGAAGCCCTCGTCGAAGACGGACCGGGCGCCCGCCCGGTCCCCCTCGGCGAGCAGCAACCGGGCCTCCAGCAGGCGGAAGCGGCCGCGCCGCCGGATCTCCGGGTCCAGCGCGGCCCACACGCCCCTGGCCCCTTCGGGGCGTCCGGCCGCCAGCAGCGCCTCCATCGCCTCGCGGCCCAGCGCCACCGCGGCGACCGTCCACCCCCCGTCGTCGTACCGGCGCGCGCACAGGTCGTCGAACGCCTCGGCGCAGAGGTCCGCGGCCCGGTCCCGCTGGCCGCCCTCCCCGGCCGCGACGGCCAGGCACCGCAGCAGCGGCCAGCGGGACGGGGCGGACGCCAGCCCGCGCTCCCAGCTGCGCACGGCCTGGGCGCGGTCGCCCGCGTGCCACTGGGCGACGCCGAGGTGGTACTCGGTCAGGGGGTCGGCGGGCGCCGTCTCCAGCATGTCGCGCCAGTGCGGGGAGACCAGGGAGGGGCCCGGCGGCTGGGCCCCGAGCGGTTCGGGGAAGGCGCCCTGGTCCAGCAACTCCAGCCAGGGGCGCTGCGGTTCGCCGAGGGTGGTGTCGGCGAACGGGGTGCCGGGCAGTTCGTACCCGCCGCGCCGGACCTCCAGGGCGCCCCAGCCGGAACCGGTGGCGAGCGACTCGCCGGGTTCGGTGTCGGCGAACGGGCGCCAGGCGGCGTACGCGGCCTCGACGTCGGCGCGCGGCAGTGCCCGGTCCAGCCGCCGTTCCGTCTCCGCGCGGGCCGCCGCCCAGTCATCGCCGTGCACGGCCCGGGGGTCCGCGGACAGCGGCCCGTACGCCTCCAGCCAGCTGAACTCCTCGCCCGGTTCGAGGGGGACGTGTTCCAGTTGGGTGCGGGCGAGGCCGGCCTGGATCTCGGCGTAGCCGGTGGTGCCGGGCCCGGTGAGCCATTCCTGCCAGCGCCGGCCGCCCGTGTTGCCGCCCCAGAGGAACAGTTTCCGGCCGCGCAGCAGATCGGTCGACGTCTGGACGAGTCCGTGGCCGTCCCCGTCGAGGGAGGCGATCCAGCGGCGGGCCCCGTCGGGCACCTCGTAGAAGTAGTCGGCGGGGAAGTCGCCGCGCGTCGGGTACGTACGGTCGACGGAGCCGGACACCGGGACCGGGACCCGGGTCAGGGCGTGCGCGTACCCGAAGTGCCACGCCTCGTCGGCGGGGGCCAGGACGCGGGTGCGTTCGTCCTCGGGCACGGCGGTGTTGGACCACCAGTAGACGGGTGCGGTGTGCTCGTGCGGATTGCGTATCCGTACGCCGACGTGGAGGAAGTCGGAGTCGTCGGGCAGCCACAGGTCCACCTGGAACGGCAGGTCCCGCAGCCGCTCCCACTCCCAGAGGCGGACCATCTCGCCGCCGTCGGGGGCGGGCACCCGGGCGGCGTGCAGCGGGGCGCAGGACAGGGTGCTGTGGCCCGTGGCGCCGATGTTCCACTCGATGCCGCCGGAGAACCAGGCGCCGTTGAGCGCGAAGTCGGCCGGTTGCAGCACGGGGTTGGTGTAGAGGAGTTCGCGGCCGGTCGGCTTGTGGTGGAGGGAGTGGACGCGACCGCCGAGGCCGGGCAGGACGGTGGCCCGCAGCCGGTCGTTCTCGATGACGATCGCGTCCAGGCCGGTGGGGACGCGCTCGCGCCCGTAGCCGTCCAGGACGCGCACCGGCAGCACGGTGGCCGGCTGCGCGCAGCCGATCTGGCGTGCCATGTCGCGCGGCAGCGCGGCCCGGGTGCGGGCGTCGACGGCATGCGTCCCGCCGAGCGGCCGCAGGGCGGGCAACGGATTCTCCGGGCCCAGTGGTGCGGCGGGCAGAGTCAGTACGGCACGTCGTACGGTCGTGGCCAAGGCAACCTCGCTCCCTCGCGCGGGCCGCCGCGGGTCCGGGCGCCCCGATGACCATGGAACACGCTGGACAACGCCCCGGCCAGGGGTCCCACCGTCAGACTTCCGCAAAGGGGACGGGCGGCACGCCGCCCCGGCCCGCCCCGCGCGGCGACGAGCGGCGATAATCCGGGCGCGCCCGGCCCGTGCCCGCCGTACCCTTGGGCCCCTCACGGCCCACGGGCGGTGGCCGATGCGGCACGTACGGGAAAAGAACACGGAGCGGAGCACGATGAGCGCGCAGCACACCTACCGAGTGATCGTCCGGGGCACCTGGGACGGCCTGACGGACGAGGCGCGTGCCCGGCTGCTGGCCGAGGTGGACGGGCACGGCCTGAGCGCCATGCAGTTCACCGAGGAGGGCTCGCTCGCGTACGACCGGGTGCTCAAGCACTTCAGCTTCCGGTACGTGGTCGTGTCCGCCGCCGCGGACGGCGAGGAGATGGCGGGGGCCATCGCCGAGGACCGCGCGGAGACCTTCCTCCGGGAGCACGGTTACGGTCACGGCGAACTGCGCTCCACGGTGACGGACATGGACACCATGAAGATCAACTACAAGGGGCGGCGCGGCTCCGGGGCCCGCACGGTCACCGAAGCCTCGTCCGCGACGGACCAGGACTGACGCCCGGCCCCGCTCTTGACGAGACGGCGGGTGACAAGGCTGCGGGTGACGAGGCGGTCGGGTCAGAGGTGACCGGCGATGGCCGGCATCAAGTCCTGGAACGTACGGCCGTTGACCGATTCCCCGATGGCGGACATGCTCCATCCGTCGCCCACGCGGTGGACCTTGGCCATGACCTGAGCGGTGTAGGGCCCTCCGCCGGAGAGGGTGTAACGGGCGAGTTCCTGGCCGCTCTTCTCGTCGACGAGGCGGCAGAAGGCGTTCTCCACCTCCGCGAAAGTCTGGCCGGTGAAGCAGTTGACGGTGAAGACGATCTGGTCCACATGGGCGGGAAGACGTGGCAGATTCACGAGGATCGACTCGTCGTCACCGCCCTGCCCCACACCCCCGACGAGGTTGTCGCCGGTGTGACGGACCGAACCGTCGTCGCTGACCAGATGCTGGAAGAAGACCACGTCCACGGGCTCCCGGCCGGCGAAGAGCACCGCGGACGCGTCGAGGTCGATCTCCTTGGCGGCGAACCTGGCGAGGAAACCCTTGCGGGGCGCGGCCTTCCAACCCAGGCCCATGCGCACGACGTCCAGCTTCCCGCCGTCGCCCTTGTCCAGGCTGATCCGCTGCCCCTTGGTCAGTGTGACTCCCACCGTGCTCCTCCTTCGGACAGAGCCGAGGCGTGTCGGCTCGATGACGCATCGACAGTTCCCGCAAAATCTACAGCACTGTAGAAATTCCGGGCGGGGCATGTCCGGAATCCGGGAGGAAAGCGGCGAGATCGAGCCAAAGGCGGCACCTTCCCACCACGCGACAAGCACAGCGGGCGGGCGGCGCCCCCCTTGATGCCCGACCGGTGTCGACGGAACGACAGGGAGACGGGTCGGCGGGTCGGCGGGTCGGCGGGTCGGCGGGTCGGCGGGGAGAAAAATCTACAACGGTGTAGATAATGAGGGGAGTGGAAGGGAGCACGAAGAGGCCGAACGGGCCGTGGTCGGCTCTCGCGAGGGCCGGGAAACCGTTCCCTCCCGTCGGGCGGAACACATCCGTTCGTACAGCCATGGTGGAGGCCGGGGAAACGCAGAGGGACGGGCAGGTGGCGGGTCAGTACGATGAACCGGCCCCAGCGGCAGGCGGGGCAGGGAGGCGGGAGACCGACGGCATGACGGACCACAACAGCGAGCACACGACGCGCCGACGCGGCCAGGGGGTACTGGAGACGCAGGTGCTCGCCGCGCTGCGCCAGGCACCTGAGCCGGTCACCGCGGCCTGGGTCCAGGAACGCCTCGGTGCGGGTCTTGCCTACACCACGGTGATGACCATCCTCACCCGGCTGCAGGCCAAGGGCGCGGTGGTGCGCGAGCGCGCCGGCCGCTCCTTCAAGTGGACAGCGGTCGCCGACGAGGCCGGTCTCGCCGCCCTGCGGATGCGAAAGGTCCTGGACTCCGGGACGGACCGCGAAGCCGTGCTGGCGAGTTTCGTGACCACGCTCTCGCCCGGCGACGAGCGGCTGCTGCGAGACCTGCTGGCGAAACCGTCGGCGGAGGAGGAAGAGTAGCCACATGGGGGTTTTCGTCTTCCTGCCTCTGGTACTGCCCTTGACGGCATGGCCGATCGCCCGCCTCGCCGAGCAGCATCTGCACCCCAGAACCGCGACCTGGTTGCTGACGGGTGCCGCGGCCGTGCTCGCGGTGTGCAGCACGCTGTGCCTGGCCCTGCTGATGGTGGTCGGCACCGCGCAGTTGCCCGGCAACCCGCTCCCGGACGGCTGGTCGGACCCGGAGGTGCGCAAAGCCGTTCCCTACGACGAGGTGGCCGGCCGCGCCGCCATTCCGGCCCTGCTCGCCGTGCTCGCCGCGTGCGCACAGGCCGTGTGGCGGCACCGTCGGGTACGGCGGCGGGCCGAGCACGCCCTGTCGGGACTGCCCGGCACATCCGTGGCGGTGCTCCCCGACCACGTCCCGTACGCCTACGCCCTGCCCGGCAGGCGGAACAGGATCGTCGTCACCACCGGGATGCTGGCCGGGCTGAACGGACCCGAGCGGCGGGCCCTGTTCGCCCATGAGCGGGCCCATCTGGCCCGCCGCCATCACCGCTTCCTGCTCGTCGTGCAGCTCGCGGCGCGCGCGAACCCGTTCCTGCGCCCGCTGCGCACCGCCGTCGCCTACTCCGCGGAGCGATGGGCGGACGAGGAGGCGGCGCTCGCGGTCGGCAGCCGCCGGACCGTGGCCGTGGCGGTCGGCAAGTCCGCCCTGTTCTCCCAGGGCGCGCCCGTGGCGACGCTCGCCCACTTCGCCGCCGCGGGGCCGGTGCCGCGGCGGGTCGCGGCCCTGCTCGGACCGGCTCCCACCACGCGGATCTGGCCGCCGGTGTTCACCACCGTCGGACTGGCCGCCTGGGGGGCCGCGGCGGGCGCGGCCGTGTCGGCGCTGTCATCGGCGAACGCGGCGGTCACACTCGTCCTCATCCTGCAGGCGGCCACCCCCATCTGACCGAGCAGGGCAAGAGGGAGGCTCCTGTTCATGTTTTTCGCGGCCCTCTCGCAGGGCCGCGAAAAACATGAACGGGGCGTGCGGGCGCCACGCCCCTCCCCCACACGGTCAGCCCTCGCCCTCCGCAAGACGGAAGCGACCACCCACGACGCGTCGGTGGAAAACCACTGCCCCACACCGCGCGAGCCGAGCAGGCGCCTGAACACCCTGGGGTGTTCACTCCTTCACATCGTTTGCGCGGTTCAGCACTTCAGGCCGCACACCCTCAGATAATCTACATACATGTAGAGGCAGGGGGCGGGAGGGCCGTCCCGGAATGAGCCGGGGTCGAGCAGAGCGCGCAGATTCGGACAACGCGCGCCACAGTCGGCCGGAGAGGGGTACGAGCAGGTGACGGCGGACGACAAAGGTGCTCTCGGGGATGTACCCGACAAGACCCTGGAACGGACGGCCGCAACCTTCGGGCTCCTGGCCTCCCCGGCACGTCTGCGCATCCTCCAGGCCCTGGCACAGGGGGAAACCAACGTGACGAACCTCTTGGAGCAGGTCGGCGGGGCGCCCTCCACCATCAGTCAGCACCTTGCCGCCCTCAAGAGAGCCGAACTCGTCGGCGCCCGCAGGGACGGACGGCGCCAGGTGTACTTCATCGAAGCCCCTGCCGTCCTCACCGTGATGCGGCTCGTGGGCGAACAGCTCTCCGCCCGGCCCGCCCCGACGATCGCTTCCCCTCGGAACACCCCCTGACCGCAGAGTGCCCGCACCACGAAGCGACAGCTCCCACAGCCTCAGGGGCTCGCCGGATCGAAGCCGTAGCACCGCCCCTCGGCCCCACAGCCGTTTCACCGGTGGACATGGCGGGCGGCCGCACGCGCAGGGCTGTGCGGGGGTTCCGCCTCGCACGGATCCGCCACATGTCCGCCGACCGGCCCTCGACCGCATCGGTGCCCCCCGCGGAGACGGAGGGCACCGAGGACAGTCGGCCGGACTACTTCGGGGCGACGTCGAGCGCGGCGAGCGCCTGGGCCCAGCGGGCGTACTTCAGTTCGGCGAGGTCGGAGACCGTCTTGACTCCGAAGGCTTCCTGAAGGAGTTCGCCGTCCCGGTCGGACACCCCCTTGAGCGCGGCGACCGGAGCCGCGAGGATCTCGGGCAGACTCTTGTCCGCCCACGCCTTGTCCAGCACCTTGTCCAGGTCGATCGAAGCCATGACACCCTCCCAGAAGCAATGGACGAGCACGGGGAACCAGAGCGCGCACGCACCCCGCCCCGCACTCTCTACACAACTGTAGAAGAATAGCGGCGGCCGCCTCAACCGCGGCACACCGCAAGGGTGTTAGATGACGCCCCCACCCCCGTCGCCGCCCTGATGGCCCCGCCCCCTTCGCGTCGAGCCGGAGGACGAGAGCGCCTCGGTCCGTACCGGCGCCGAACCCGCCCGCGCGGTCGGGGAGGTGCGAGTTCGTCGGCGGGGCGCGTGCGTCGTAAGGTGCGGCGGGAACGAATGACCTCGGTGTGCGGTGAGGGGCGATCTGCCGGGCGGCGCCGGGGTGTTGGGGAGGGGAACATGATCGATCCGCTGGTGCCGGACGGGTCCGTGGGGGCCGGGGCCGCCACGTGGCCGGTGGCATGCCGCCGTCGGCCCCGGCCGGAGGCATCCGGCCGCACGGGGGACTCATGAGCACGGGCGAACCGTCGTCCCCCGGCCGGGCGGAAGCCGCCGGTGCGGCGCTCTCGCCGCGGCAGCAGCGGCTCGCCGATCTCGGGCGCACGCTCATGCGCCGGATGGCGGGCCCGGACGCGCCGCTCGCCGTCACCGCGCTGCCCGAGGACGACGCGGTGCTGGTCGCGCACACCGTGCGGGGCGGCGGGCGGGTGTACGTCGCCGCGGATGAAACCGTGCTGTTCGCCGGCTCGGCCGCCCCGCCGCACGAGGCGATCGAGGTCTTCCGTTCCGGGCGCCGCACGCCCTTGGAACACTTCCGGCCGGCCGGCGCCCGCACCGCACATGGGCCCGCCGAACCGGCGACGGCACCCGAAGCCGCTTCCCGGCCCCGTCCCCGGCCTCCGTACACCCTGCGGGACCGGTTGGTGGAGACGCTGGCGACGGAACTGGCCGCGGCCCAGTCGGCGGACTGGGACCGCATCCGGTTCACGGCGTTCGTGGTGGACGGTCACACCCGGACACGGTGCTCGGGCGAGCACGGCGGAATGCCCGTGAGGGTGCGGGAGGCCGGGACGCCGGCGTTCGCGGAGGCCCTCGCCGAACTGCGCGCCGTCATGCACGACCCCGGCCCGGGGACGTGGTTCGGCATGACGCTCGACTTCACCGCCGAGGACCTCGCCGAGGCCACCTTCGACCACGACGGCGAGCCGCTCTTCCTGCCTCCCCTCGGCCCGGAGGCGTACGCGCGGGACCTGGCGCGGTTCCCCCGCGAGGCCGGCAGCCGGCCGGCGTGGCTGCGCGAACGGCTCTCCTGGGCCGGGCTGACGCCGCGCCAGTTGCGGCTGGCCGAGATCGGGCGGGCCTTCCTGGAGGGACCGCCGATGATCGGAGGCTCCCGGCCCCTGTTCCCCGTCACCGTCCTGCCCGAGGAGGGCGCCGTCGTGGTCGCCTCGTCGCAAACCGGCAACCGGGCGTACGTGGCGGCCGATGAAACGGTCCGGCTCGTTCAGGAACCACCCACCGCCCCGGTCACCCCGTGACCGCTTTCCGGCCCGTGTCCGATGCCGTACGCCGTCCGTACCGTCCGCGCGGCAGCGTGGGACAGGGCCTCACCGGCCGGGACGGGTCCGGCGCCGGCGGCTGATCACCACCGGGCGGATCGGCCATGGGAGTGCCGCGCCGGGCCGGGTCCGCAGCGCTCCCTCACGTCATTCGTGCGGGACGACCGCGACGGGGCAGCGGGCGTGGTGGATGGCGGCCTGGGCCACGGAGCCCAGGTGCGGGGCCAGGGGGCGGCGGCGCCGACGGCGGCCGACGACCAGCAGCTCGGCGGCCTCGGCTGCCTGCACGACGGCCTTGGCGGGGCTGATGAGCGCGAGGTCGTCGACGGCCTCCACCTGCGGGAACCTGTCGCGCCAGGGGCGGAGGGTCCGGTCGAGGAGCTCCTGCGCCTCCTGGGCGACCTCTTCCGCCACCTCGTGGTCCACGCCCCAGGGCACATATGCGTCCACCGGCAGGCTCCGGCCGTGCACGGCCCGCAGGGGCACCCCGCGTGCGGCAGCGGTCCGGAAGCCGAATTCGAGCAGGTCGTCGCAGGGGCCGTGCAGTTTGAGCGCCACCGCGACGCCGCCCGCCCCGGCCCGGTCCGGCCGCGGTCCGTCCCCGTCGCCCTCCGCCCGCACCAGGACCACCGGACGCTCGGCGTGCGCCACGACGGGCATGCTGATGTCGCCGAGGAAGTAGCTCTCGACGGGCAGCAGCCCCCGCGAACCCAGCACGACCATCTCGGACTCCGCGGCCGCCCGCATCAGTGCCTGCTCGGCGTCCTCGGCCACCAGGTCGTCGACCACGGACAGACCCGGGTGGCGTGCCCGGAGCTCCGCCCCCGTCTTGTGCACGATCCGCCTCGCCCAGTAGTTCTGGTCCGCCTCGGCGGGCACCCCGGGAGGTTCGGCCGCCAGCAGGGGCCACGCGTGCAGGAGGCGCAGCGTGAACCCGCGCCGCGCCGCCTCGCCGGCGGCCCAGCGGGCGGCGGCGAGGCTCTCGGGTGACCCGTCGAGGCCGACGGTGACGACTGGCTCCATGACGACTGCCTCCGTCTCGCGAGAAGCCGGAACGACGAAGCCGGCACAACGATGCCGGAACGACGAAGCCGCAACGACCCCGTGCGCATGTACCGCCCGGCGCACCGTTCCCGCCTCCCGCGCCGCTTCCGGCACGCGTGATGGCCTTCCGGCGCCCGTCTCGGCCCTCCGGCGCCCGTGGCCCGGCCCGAAAGGTACGGAGGACGGCGCGCCGGGGCCGGGCCCGTCTCCTTCGACAAGTACACCGGATCCCGCGACGGCGCATGCGGAGCCGGGCGCCGCCCCGTGACCCCGGGGCGTCGACCCTCGGGCCTCCGGGGCCGCTACCGCCGACCCCTCCCCTGGGGGAAGCGCCCCAGGTGCACCGCCTCGTGGACGACCCGGGCCAGCTGCCTGGCGTCCTCGGTGAAGGTGTCGAACCATATGTCGCGCCCGTCGTTCAGCTTGATGGCGCAGCTGAAGCCCATGCCTCGGGTCTCGGCCAGCAGCTGGTCGTTCCCGCCGTTGCGGGCGCCCACCTCGGCGATGTCCTCCCAGGGGATCAGCGTGACGGTGCCCGCGACCCGGTGGGCCAGCCCCCGCTCGTGGATGTCGAAGCACTGCTCCCGGGTATGGAACGCCTGGGTCAGCCGCCAGATCCCCAGCCCCCATCCCACCAGTCCCACTCCGAGCAGCAGCCCCGCGAGTTGCGGCGCGCCCTCGGTGGTGCCGATCGAGGCGATCGTCACCGGAATCCCGAAAGCCAGACCCGCCGTGCCGACGACGATCACGACGGCCGCGTGCCACAGCCGCCTGCTGCCATCGGTGCGGTGTTCGCGGACGAATCCGCCCAACTGTTTGGACACCTCGGTGCGCCGCATCAGACCCTTCCCCCATTCGACATCGTGAGCGTCCCGAGGCCGTGCCCCGATCGGGGCGGCCGGTCCTCGCGCCGGTCCCGTCGACGGGGCCGCGACCGCCCCCGCCACCTTCCTCGCGACCCCACAGGATTTTCATCAACTTACTTGGACAACAAGGTAGTTGAGCTTCAGTCTGCGCGCATCCGGCGCGATCTCCCCCTTCGCCGTGCGCCGGTTTCGCGCCATGGCGCCACCCCTGCCGTCCGGCCGCCACCCGACCGGACGCAGCCCGGAGACACACCCCGCCCACCGGTGCACACCCTGCGCCACCAGCCGTCTCTCTGTGTAATCCCCCGTGGTGGCGGAGGCGCACTCCGCCGGAATCCCGGCGGTACCGGGGCAGCTCCGTGCCGATCCCGTATCCCGCCCCACCCTCGCACGGCACCCGCCGCACCGTCGGCCCCGAGAAACAACCAGGAGAGTTCCATGACCGCACGCCGCACGATGTCCGCGCGACTGGCCCGGGTGGCCGTCGTGGCCACGACCATGGTCGGATCGCTGCTGCCACTGGGCGCCGGCGTGGCCCACGCCGCCCCCGGGTCCGGGATCGCGCTGCCTCCGGGCGTGGTCGCGCTCAACGACGGCGAGCCCTGCCCGCCCGCCCCCCTGTGTCTGTACCGCGACTACAACAACCGTGGTCCCGCCTACGGCATCGGGGCCGGTTACGACGTGGATCTGCGGGACCTGCCCATGCAGGGCGGCGTCCACGGCCCCACCGCGGCCAACGAGGTGTCCTCGTGGGTGAACAACACCCACGACCTCGCGACGCTCGCCGACCTCGAGGGCCACCGGCTCCGTCCGCTGTTCCCCGGCCAGTCGCTCCAGGAACCGGCTGCGGAGAACGACACCGTCGACTTCGTCCACTGGGTGCGGTGACCGGCCGTCCCGGCCCGTCCCGTACGCCCGGGGCGCCGCCGGGAGGCCGTTGACCTCCGTACCGCCTTCGCACCACCCCCTCGTCGTCGGGCCCGGCACCGGGCCCGGCGACGAGTCGCGTCACGCCCGGTCCGGCACCGGGAGGCGGCGGGGCGGACCGTCCTCCCCGCCCGGCCGCGAGGGTCCGTGCCCACCTGCACGGCTGCCCCTGTACGTGCGGACCGTGCGGGATAGAGTGTGCGGAACGCGCCGAGATTCGCGCTGGTGTGCCGGGAAGTCTGGTCGGCGGTCGGGGGACACGTGTCCCCGGATTCCGATCGATGTCCCGGAGGACTCCCGTGCAGGACGGCTCCCGCGAGCGTTCCGCCCTTTCCGGTACCGGTTCGCGGTACGGGGCGTACCGGTGAACGGCTCCGAGGCGGCCGGTGAGTGCTTCGACGGCTACCCGGAACTGCTCGCCGCGGCGGCGTCCGCCGACCGTCGTCTGACCCGTACCGAGCTCGACGCCCTGCGCGCGTTCGGCGAGCGGGCCGCGGGCAGCGGCGCGACCCTGCGCCAGGTCGTCGCGAAGCACCTCGAAGCGGCCCGTTCGGCCTGGCCGGGCACGTCCGCCTCGAACGACAGCGCCCTCGACGTCATGGCCCAGGCCATCGACGCGCTGGCCGAGGGGTACGACCGGGCCCAGCACTTCGCGGTCCGTCAGCAGGAGGCCGCCCGCCGCGAGTTCATCGACGACCTGCTCTACGGGCGCAGCGACCTGGGCCGCCTGGCCGAGCGTTCGGAACGTTTCGGCCTGCGGCTGTCCCGGGCCCACGCCGTCGCCGTGGCGCAGGGCCCCGACCCGTACGCCGAGGGCGACGACGTGCCCCGGCGGGTGGAACGCGCGGTGACCGGCCGGTTCGGCGAGCGGCAGATCCTCCTCACCACGAAGGAGGGACGGCTGATCTGCATAGCCCCCGGCGACCGACGCGACGTGCTCACCCATTTCGCCAAGCAGGTCCACGCCGCGACCGATGGCGGCCGGACCGCGATCGGCCGGACCCACCACGGGGCGGACGGCGTCGTCCACTCCTACGAGGAGGCCCTCAACACCCTCGACCTCGCCGCCCGCCTCGACCTGGACGCCCCCGTCCTCAACGCCGCCGATCTGCTGGTCTATCCCGTGCTGACCCGGGACCGCCAGGCGATGACGGATCTCGTCCGCACCACCCTCGGCCCCCTCCTGCGGGCGCGCGGCGGTCCCCGGACGGCCCTCGACACCCTCACCGTCTACTTCGACTCCGGCTGCAACGCGACCGAGGCGGCCCGTCAGCTCTCCCTCAGCGTCCGCGCCCTCACCTACCGCCTCGAACGCATCCACCAGCTCACCGGCACCAACCCCGCCGACCCGCACCACCGGTACGCCCTCCAGACGGCCGTCATCGGGGCGCGTCTGCTCAACTGGCCCGAACAGAGCCTCTGACCGGGCGCCTCCGTCCGCTCATCCGCCACCCCGCTCCTCCCTCCCCCGGTATCCCGCCGCGGTCAGGTCACGGGCCGGGCGGGGGCTCCGTCTGCGCTCCGGCGGACCGGCCGGACATCCAGTGGCCGACCAGGTCGCGGTAGAGCGGGCTCGCGGCGAGCAGTTCGTCGTGCGTGCCGACGGCCGTCCGCCGCCCGTCCAGCACCAGGATCCGCCCGCCGCGCAGCGCCGAGCTGATGCGGTGCGCGACCACCACGAGGGTCGTGCCGCGGGCGACGAACGCCTCCTCCGCCCGGGCCTCGGCCGCCGGGTCGAGGTGGCAGCCGGCCTCGTCCAGCAGGACGACGGAGGCGGCCGACGCATGGGCGCGGGCCAGGGCGAGGAGCTGTTTCTCGCCGGCGGACAGCTCCGGCCCGTCCAGGCCCACGGACGCGTCCAGCCCGCCCAGCCGCCCGACCAGGTCGAGGGCGCCGACCGCCGCCAGCGAGGCCGTCAGTTCGGCGTCGGTGGCCTCCGGCCGCAGGTAGCGCAGGTTGTCCCGGACGGTACCGGTGAACACGTACGCCTCCTGGGGAATCAGCGTCACCTCGCGGCGGAGCCATGCCCGGTCGGTCTCCTCGACCGGTACTCCCCCCAGGGTCAGCCGGCCGCTGTCCACGACCGCCAGCCCCGCCATCAGCGTGGTCAGGGTCGACTTGCCGACCCCGCTCGGGCCGACCACCACGAGGTGGGAGCCGGTGGGGACGTCCAGGGAGAGGTCGTCGATCACCGGGGCGGCGCACGGCCCGTACGCGTAGCCGACCCCCTCCAGCGAGAGGTCCGCGGAGAGCGGGGTGCGGCCCGGCGCGGGCGCGGGGGCGGGGGGTGTCATGGCGCCGCCCAGCCGGCGCAGCACGGTGTCCAGCTGCACCCCCCAGGAGCCGAGGACGGCGACGAGGGCCCGCAACGCGGGAGTCACCCCGCTCATCAGGTAGCTGGTGGCCCCGAGGAGTTCACCCACCGACAGGGTGCCCCCGCGCAGCAGGGCGGGGGCGGCGAGGAGCAGGGCGAGCAGCGGCAGCTGGCTGCCCGCCGCCACCAGCAGGGTGTTGCCGGACATCGTGCGCGCGGTGGCACGGCAGGCGTCCTCGTGGCCGGTGATCCGGGCGGTGATGTCGGACGCCACCCGGTCGCGGGCGCCGCACGCGACGACGTCCCGGATGCCGCCGAACGCCTCGCCCGCGGTCGTGGTCAGGCGTTCCTCCGCCCGCAGCTGGGCGCGTTGTCGTCCGGCGAGTCTCCGCAGCCTCGGTACGCACAGCACCAGGGTGAGGAGAACCGGTGGCAGGGTCGCCGCCGCCACCGGCGCGGACAGCGCGGCGAGGCCGATGAGGGCCATCACCAGGGAGACGCCCAGCTGCCGGGCCGAGCGCAGCAGGGCGGAGACCAGCGAGCGCACGCTCTCGACCTGGACCGTCAGCTGTGCCACCCCCGCCCCGGCGTCGCCCCGGGCCCCGCCGACGGCCCGGCGCACCGCGCCGGAGACCACCTCGGTCACCAGCTCGTCCCTCAGGGGCTCGACGAGCCGGCCCAGTCGCGGGGTGAGTTCGCGGGTCATGACGGCGCGCAGCACCATCGCGGCCCCCAGCAGCCCGAGCCAGAACATGCCCGTGGCCGGGCGCCCCGCGAGGAAGCCCCGGTCCAGGGCGGCGGCGACCAGGAGGCCGGAGAAGAGCGCCGGGAGCGACTCCATGACGGACCATCCCGCCACCGCCGCAGTCGCGGCGCGGTGGCGCCGGACGAAGCCGCCGAGCATCCGCAGGCCCACCGGCGCGGGGCCGGCGGCGGGTCCGGTGGCGGGGCCGTGCGCCGCCGGGGCGGGGGGTGCGGGCGGGGGTGCCAGGGCGGGGGCCGACGATGACGGCTCGCTCATGCCTTCTCCTGCGGGTGGAGGGTCGCCGCTTCCTGCGGGTGGAGGGCCGCCGCCTGTGCGTGGGGGGTCGCCGCCTCCTGCGGGTGAGGGGTCGCCGCCTTCTGTGCGTGAGGGGTCGCGGCGGCGAACAGCTCCCGGTACTCGGGCAGTCGCCACAGTTCGTGGTGCGGTCGCACGGCGCGGATCCGCCCCTCGTCCAGCCAGGCCACCAGGTCGGACCGGGCCGCGGTGGAGACCCGGTGCGCGATCACGACGCGGGTGCGGCCGGACCAGGCGGCCGTGAGGGCGTCGTCGACCCGTGCCTCGGTGGCGGTGTCCAGGCTGGACGTGGCGTCGTCGAGGACGATCACGGCCGGGTCGTGCACCAGGGCCCGTGCCAGGCCCAGCCGTTGGACCTCGCCGCCCGAGAGCGGGGCGTCGGACAGGGGGGTGTCGTAGCCGTGCGGCAGCCGCCGTACGAAGTCGTCCGCGTGGGCCGCCGCGGCGGCGGCCTCCACCGTGTCGTCGGAGGCGTCGGGGCGGGCGAAGGCGATCATGCCGCGGATCGTTCCGCCGAGCATGGCGGGGCGTTCGAAGGCGTATCCGACCAGGGAACGGAGGGTGTGCGGGGCGAGTTCGCGCAGCGGGTGGCCGTCAATGCACACCGTGCCCTCGTCCGGGTCACGCAGCCGGCCGAGCAGCGCGGCCAGGGTGCTCTTGCCCGAGCCGGACCGGCCCACCACCGCCAGCGACGTGCCGGCCGGGACGTCGAGGTCCACGGCGTCGAGGACGACCCGGTCGCCGGAGCGGACCCCGACCCCCGAGAACGTCACCGCGCCGGTCGCGGGCCCGGTCTCCGTCCGGGTGCCGGGGGCGGCCACCGGCTGGTCGGTGACCTCGGCGACCCGGCGCGCCCCGGCGAGCGAGACGCCGAGGGAGAAGAGCGCGTCGAGCTGGTCGAGCAGGGACATCGCGACCGCGGTGTAGCCCACCACGGCGGCGAGTTGCCCCGCGCTGATGTCCCCGTTCACCAGGGCGAGGCCGCCGATGCCGAGGACCAGTACCTCCACGGCGGGGACCAGCAGGCCGACCTGCCAGCCGGTGTCGCGCTGCAGGCGCCAGATGCGGTGCCCCGTCCCGGAGAGTTCCGGCAGCGGACGGAGGATCCGGGAGATCTCGGCGTCCGCCGTGCCGCTCGCGCCGATGGTCCGGGCACCGCCCAGCGCTTCGAGCAGCAGCGCGGAGATCCTGCCCTGCGTCTCCTGGTAGGAGAGGAACAGGTGCGAGCTGCGGTTCATGAACGCGCGGGCGATCAGCACCAGCGGGGGCACGCCCAGCAGGAAGGCGAGGCCCAACCGCCAGTCCAGCAGCCACAGCGCGACCACGCCGCCCAGCGACGTCAGCACCGAGGCCGCGGCGGTGACCACGGTGTATCCGGCCTGGCCCGCCTGGGAGCAGCCCGCCGAGAGGCGGCCGGCGAGGTCGCCCGCCGGGAACCGCGCCGCCCCGGGGATCCCGGCGTCCAGGGCGCGCACGGCCAGGTCCCGGCGCAGCGTGGCCACCGCCGCGGCGCCGTACGTCCCGCCGGCCAGGGTCTGCAGGGCCCCGGCGGCCACCACGACCGCCAGGACCAGGGCGAACACGTACACGGGGGTGGCGGAGGGCCGTTCGCCGATGACCGAGTCGAGTGCGGTGGCCAGGGTCCAGGGCAGGGCGAGCGTGCCGGCGGAGCCGATGACGGCCGCCGCGCCCGCGAGGGCGAACCATCCCCGGGACCGGGCGGTGGCTGCCCGCAGGAGCCGCTGCGGGGACGTCATGGTTCCTCCTCCGGGTGGTGCGCCGGCCGGTGGGGCCGCGGGTGTACCGGGGGTGCCGGGCGCGCCGCCGACGCGGACACGCCCGGCACCGGTGCACTACTGCTGCTCGATGCTGGTGATCGTGCAGGTCCAGGTGCAGGTGCGGGTGCAGCCGGCCAGGGCGACGGCCTCCTCGCCCTCGAGGGTCTGCAGCTCGTCCACGTCGATGGTCATCATGGTGCTTTCCTTTCGTCGATGAGAGGTCGTTGCCGTACGGGTGCGGCAGCCGGGCGCGGTCACCGACCGGTGCCGCCGGTGCGTCACTGCTGCTGCTCGATGCTGGTGATGCGACAGGTCCAGGTGCAGGTGATGCCGCAGGCGGCCAGGGCAACCGCCTCCTCGCTCTCCAGCGTCTGGAGCTCGTCCACGTCGATGGTCATGGTGTTTCACCTCCTGTCACGGGTGGTTGCGGTACACCGCCGGGGCCGGCGGTGTCACACGGTCGCGTGGGCGGCCGTGAGATCGGGGGCGGGCCGCGCGGTGGCCGCGGGTCCGGGGGTCAGGAACGTCACCAGCCGGTCGGTGAGTGCGGCTCCGGCACGCTCCTGGAGGAGGTCGTGGCCGACGCCCGCGCCTTCGAGGCAGGCGAAGTGGGTGTGCTCCACGCGCCCCGCCTCGATGAGCCGTTTCCGCAGCCGCCGGGTCTCCTCCACCGGTACGAGGGGGTCGTCGGTGCCGTGGACGACGAGCAGCGGCACCCTGATGCGGTGGGCGAGCAACTCGACGTCGCGGGGCCCGAGTTCGTCGTCCGGCGGTGTGCCCAGGCCGTGCCGCTCGATCAGGGCGCGCACGGCCGGTGTCGCCCGTTCGTACAGTCCCCGGGCGGACAGGAAGGGCGCGGCCGCCGCGCACCGGGACCAGGCGTGGGGGTCGGCGCACACGGCCAGCAGGGCGAGGAAGCCGCCGTAGCTGACGCCCAGGAGGGCGGGGGGCTGCGCGCCGGGCGGCCGGTGCTCCGTCAGCGTCCTCACCAGTGCGCGGATGTCCGCGAGGTCGGGGACCCCCCAGGCGCCGTGCACGGCCGAGGTGTGCGCCCGGCCGTAGCCCGTGCTGCCGCGCTGGTTGGGTGCCACCACGGCGGTCCCGGCCTCGGAAAGCCGGTGCAGCACCGGGTGGAAGCCCAGGGTCCAGGCGTCCTCCGGTCCGCCGTGCAGGGCGACGGTCACGGTGTCCGCGGTGCGCCAGTCGCCGAGGCAGACGGCCTCGAACCCGCCGTCGGGCGTGTCGAACCATTCGGTGCGGGCGGCGGGGGCGGGCGGGGGCAGTGTTCCCTGCCGTGCGGGGTCGTCCGGGACGGTCACGAGGTCTGCGGGGCGGGCGGGGTTGGCGTACACGACGTGCAGGCCGTGCTCGTTCCATCCGGCGGCCGGGTGGACGGCTCCGGCGGGCAGCCGGGTGGGGGACGGCCGGTCGTCGGCGACGTCGTAGCGGAACAGGCGTGCCGCGGCCCCCTTGGTGACCCGCAGGGCCACGCGTTCGCCCGCCGGGTCGGCGGCGAGCGGGAACACCGAGCCGTCGAGCGAGTTGAGCCGTTCGGGGAAGTTCAGGGCGGTGCGGCCGTCGACGGTGGTGCGGCCGATCCGCAGCCGCCCGTCCCCGGGGTCGCTCGCGGTCAGCAGCAGCCCCGAGCGCGGGGCCGACAGCAGGACCCGGTGGATGTGCCCGCCCTCGGGCAGCAGGAACCCTCCCCAGGTCGCCTCCCGGAGGTTCAGGACGACCGGGCGGCATCCGCCTGCCCGGCCGAGGTCGGTGACGTACCGGATGCCCTCCTCGTCCAGCGGCAGGAGGCCGGTGATGCGGCCGGGCAGCATCACCGGATGGGCCAGGCGCAGGGGTTCGTTCCTGACCTGCCACACCCGGGTGCGGCCTCCCGCGTCGGTCTCCACGGCGAGGGCGAGGGTGTCCGGCGGGCCGCCCGGGACCAGCCGCAGTCCCCGGGCGGCGATCGTCGTGGCCGGGCCGGCCCCGCCGTCGGGGCCGGTCAGGGCGAGCCGGTGGCGTCCGCTGCCCACCGCGCTGCGCAGCAGCAGCAGTTCGCCGTCGTCGGTCGGCAGGACCTGGGTCGCCGTGGACTCGGTGGAGGTGCCCTCCCGGTACCGCGGCGACGTGCCGCCCAGGTCCCAGCGGGCCGGGACGAACCCGCCCTCCGCGGTGCTCACCAGGCAGGCCGCGTGGCGTGCCCGGGCCGAGAACCGGAAGCTGATCCGGTCGGGCGGGCGCGTCATGCCGCACCGGCCGCGAGCGGGAGGTCCGGTCCGGCGGGGGCGGTCGGTGCCGGGGGGTCCGGCATCCAGAGCCGGGGGCCGCCGTCGCGCAGGCGCAGGAGCATGCCGAGGGTTCCGGCGAGTCCCGTCTGGTAGCCGGCGACGACCGCCTCCAGCGATTCGTCGGGGACGACCAGGAGTCCGTCCCTGAGCACGGTCCGGGTGCGGATGCACTGCGCCAGTTCCCGGGCCAGGTCCCGGTAGTGGGGCTCGCCGAGGGCCGCGGCCATGTCCAGGAGGAACTCCGCGTTGCCGGCCAGCCCGTGGCAGGCGGCGGGCGAGGAGAACCACATCGCGCGTCGCACCCCCGCCGCGGCGAGCACGGCGGTGTCCCGGTGGCGGGCGTCGCCGGTGGTCCGCCACAGCCGGATCAGGAAGGTGCCGATGCCGGAGGAGCCGCTGCACCAGTGGGTCTGTCCGGTCACGCCGTCGGCGATGCGGTCCCCGGCCGCCCACCGGGCCTGCCCGTCGGCGACCCGGGCGAGCGTCACGAGGGTGTCGCCGGCCGTGCGGGCCGCCCGGAGGAAGTCCTCCCGGCCGGTGGCGGTCCCGGCGGCCAGCAGGAAGGCGCCGATGCCCGCGATGCCGTGGGCGAACCCGTAGTGGCGGGCCCCGGCGAGGTTCGAATCGAAGGTGGCGGGGACCGGCCAGATCACTCCGGCGGGGTGGTCCTCGGCGGCGGCGAGGAGCGTCTTCGCGCAGGCGGCCGCCCGGTCGAGGAACTCCGGGTCGCCGGTGGTCCGCCAGAAGTGCAGCTGGGCCATGCCCGCCCCGGCCGTCCCGTGGCAGATGTCCGGGTTGGGCCAGTCGACGGGGACGGTACGGGCCAGCGCGGCCGCCTCCGCCTCCGCCGTCTCGTCGCCGAGCAGGCGGGCCGCGTCCAGCAGGGCCCAGGCGGTGCCGGAGCGGCCGAAGTGCAGCCCCGGCAGGGTCGTCCCGTCGGCGGCCCGTCCGGCGGACGGATCGGCCAGCCGCTCGCGGATCCACTGCGTCAACTCCGCCGTTCCGTCGCGCAGTTGAGCGTCGCCGCCGGTCGCGGCGGCCCGGGTGAGGACCGCCAGGACCCCGGCCGCGCCGTACTGCACGTTCAGCGGGTCGGTGGTGGCCCCGAAGCCGTTGATCGGCCAGAGGTGCCCTCCGGTGCCGCTGCCCCGGGTGCGGAGCAGGTACGCGAGGCCGTCGGAGATCAGCCGGTCGCGTTCCTCGTCGGCGATGCGCAGGCCGGGGTCGGCGGCGGGGCCGGGGTCGGGGGCGGCGGGGCCGGGGTCAGGGGCGGCGAGTGCCTCCCGGACCCGGGTGAGGTCCCACCGTTCGGCGGGGTCGGCGGCACAGAGCGCGAGCAGCAGGGGGAGCAGCGGGCGGGCCCAGGGGTGGTCGGCCACCGCGAGGGTGATCAGCGCGTCCGTGCGGTCGCCGGCCGGGCGCTCGTCGGGGACGAGGAGCATGTCCACACCCGCCACCAGGTGCAGCAGCACGGCTCCGAGGCCGTAGAGGTCCCCTTCGTACTCGGGGGCGGTGGGTTCGTAGTCGACCAGGGAGCTGATCTCGGGGCCGGCGTAGCCCGGCGTGTACCCGCGGCGGACCGGGACGCCCTGCCGGGCCAGGTACTCGACGTCGATCAGGCGCACCTCGCCGTCGGGGGTGACCATGAGGTTGTTCGGGGAGAGGTCCCGCAGCACGTGGCCGGTGCCGTGGACCCCTTCGACGATGTCCACCACCTGCCGTGCCAGGTCCAGGAATTCCGCCATGTCCCGCACCGGCCGCTCCGGCATCCGCTCGCGCAGGGTCTGTCCCGGGACGCGTTCCTGGACGAGGAAGAGGTTCCCGCCCTGGGAGAAGAGGTCGATCCTGGCCGGGGTGAAGCCCAGCGGCGCCATCAGGTCCAGCAGCTCGGCCTCGTGGCGCAGGGTGTCCTGGAGGTCGGTGCCGTCCATGCGCACCCCCACGTGCGGGCGGGCCTCCTTGACGACCACCTCCCGGCCGGTGTCGCGGTCGGTGGCGAGGTAGACGCCGCCCTTGTAGGCGTGCCGGATCGCCCTGCTGACGACGTAGCGGTCGTTGAGCAGCACCACCGGCTTCTTCCGGGGGGACTTCGCCGGCGCCGGGGCCCCGGCGGAAACCGGCGGCCCGGCCGGGGACTTGGCCGGGGACTGGGCGGGGGCCGGTGGTTTCGCGGGGTCCGGATCGTCGGGGAACGGCGGCGGGGCCCAGTCCGGCGTGGTCGGCCACGCCTGGCGCCGGTCCTTCTCCAGCCCCCCGTCGGGCCGGCGGAGCCTGACGTCCGCGTCGCCGTCGTTGGTCATGGTGCGCACGCCGCGGAACACCCCGTAGCGGTAGTGGACGAGGCTGTCGGGGCGGTAGCGCCGGTCGGAGAGGATACCGGGGCCCCGGAGCCCGAAGGTCGCCCCGTGCAGCCGCCGCGCGAGCCGGCGGAAGTGGTCCGGGTCGTCGGGGTACACGGTGATGAACTTGCCGCCGCCGCCCCGGTCCGCCCGGCCGCCCGTCAGCTCGGCGACGCGTTCCACGCTGCCCGCGAACTTGAACGAGGCCCGCTCCTCGATCAGCACCTCGGACGCCGCCGCCAGCACCAGGGCCGCGGACAGCGGGGTGGCCGACAGATGCAGCTTCCAGCCCTGCTCGGGGCCGCGGTGGCCCCGGGGGCGGACCGAGCACCAGAAGTCGCCCCGGTCGACGGCCCATCCGGTCGCGCCGCGCCGGTGCAGTACGCCCTCGACGATTCCGGGCAGCAGGGTGGTACTCACCACGAAGTACCCATCGGCGCCGGGTGCCTGGCCATCAGCGGTCACGGGTTTTCCTTCCGGGTGCGGCATCGAGGTGCGCGGGAGCGGTCGGACTGCCACGGGAGGAGGCGGGAGGGCGGCCGGGAGCCGGCCGGGGCTGCCCGCGCGGTGCCGGGGCGTGATGGTCCGGTCCGGCGGCCGACTGGCCGGGAAGCGCTGTTCCTGAGAGGTCGTCCACATCACCTGATGAGGAGTCAACTACGGGAGTATCAGAACTGTTCGGGCAAAATGATCAGCTTTCTGCATTTCTCGGAGAGCGCTCGCGCGGCCGCGCATATGGTGGCCGTGAGGCGCCCCCTGACCGCCATGGGTGACGTTAACGGTGCACCGAGGGATCGGTGTACCACCCGTTCTGGGGGGTTGCGGACAGCGAACGGGAAGGCATGTACATGGATGAAACCGGGCTCCACCGTGCACAGACCTCCATGGTTCTGGCCACGTCCCTCTACCGGGGCAGTCATCTCGTCGCCGGGATCGCCGGCGTCGTCCAGCATCAGTGGAATCGCCCGGTCCAGTGGCTGATCCTGGCCGCGGCCCTGTCCTCCAGCGCCGTGGTCCACACAACTGCCAGGCGGAAGGGGCGACTTGTTCCCCGTTCGGTCTGGATCGACGTGATCGTGGTCGGCTGCCTGCTCCCGTTCTGCGCCTACTTATGGGGCGGGGAGCACACTCCCGCCTCGATCGCCTGGGTCATGCTGCTGGGCGGATCGTCGGCGGCCATGGCGGCCGCGGCCTTCCCCATCCGGCTGGTCGTCGTCGCCACCGCGCTCCTGGTGGCGACGCACCTGGCCGGGTACCTGCTGGTCGGCGCCGACGCGGCCGTGACCGGAGGGCATCTGAACGCCCTGGTCTTCTCGGCCGTCGTCTCCGGGGTGCTCTGGTGGTACTTCCGCAGGCAGGGCGCCCTTCTCGACGCCGCCAACGAGCGGGCGCTGGCCGCGGAGGCGCACCGCGCCAGGTACGCGGAGCGGATCTCCCACCACCAGGCGCTGCACGACACGGTCCTCGCCACCCTGACCGCCATCTCCGGCGGCGGCATCGACGCCAACACCCCCGAGATGCGGCGAAGATGCGCCCGCGAGGCGGCCTATCTGCGACGGCTGGTCGAGCAGACGGACGACCAGGGGACCGACTCGGAGCTCCTCGCCGCGCTGGAGGAGTCGGTGCGGGCCGCGGAGGCGCTGGGGCTGCAGGTGACCGCCCGGTACCACGAACCGCCCAGGGTGCCCGGCGACGTGGCCCTGCCCTTCGCCCGGGCCGTGACCGAGGCGTTGAACAACGTCCGCTGCCACGCGGGCACCGGCCACGCCTATCTGACGGTCACCGGGGACTCCGGCCGGCTGGTGGTCACCGTGGTCGACCGGGGGCGGGGATTCGAGCCCGGGAGCGGCGGCGGGGGCCTCGGCCTCACCCGTTCCGTGCACGAGCGGATGCGCGGCATAGGGGGCCACGCGACCGTGGACAGCGCTCCCGGCGAGGGTGTGAGCGTGGAGCTGAGATGGCCGAGGTGATCACCGTCGCCGTGGTCGACGACGACCGGATGCTGCTCGACGGAATCCGGTCCTGGCTGGCCGGGGTACCGGGGCTGCGGCTCGTGGGCTGCGCCTGCACGGTGGACGAGCTGCTCGACGGGCGGCGGGAGCGGGCCGACGTCGTCCTGCTGGACCTCGTCCTGCGCGACGGGCGTCCGTCGGCCGAGAACATCCGCCGGCTGCGGGAGGCCGGCAGCCGGGTGCTGATGATCAGTGTGGTGCCGGACCGCGACCGGATCGTGGCCGCCATCGCGGACGGCGCCGACGGCTACCTCACCAAGGACCACGACCTGTCCGTCCTCGTCGAGGCGATCGAGGAGGTCGCCGCCGGGGGCACTGCGCACTCCCCGGAACTGGCCTTCGCCTGGGCCTGCGACCAGGGCATCCGCCCGAAGCTCTCGCCGAAGGAACGCGAGGTGCTCGTGTGCTACGCCTCCGGGCTCACCCTCAAGGCCACCGCCCGCCGGGCCGGGATCACCGCCAACACCGCGAAGTACTACCTGGACCGGGTCAAGGCCAAGTACCAGGACGCCGGACGGCCGACCTACACCAAGATCGACCTGGCCCTGCGGGTCCGGGAGGACGGCTGGATGCACCCCGGCGTCCCCCCGACCTGAGCCCTCTCCCCCGGCCCGCGCCGCCGGCCGTCCGGCCGGTGGACATCTGGTCGCCGGCCGTCCGGCCTGCGGAGATCCGGCCCGTGGCCGTCCGGCCGCCCCGTCGGACGGCTACGGGCGCCGCGCCCCCGTCGGCGGGTTCCCGGGGCTCTCCGGGGCGAGCATCTCGGCCGTGATCGCCCATCGTTCGTGGTCGCGCCAGGCCCCGTCGATGAAGAGGAAGTCGGGCGAGAATCCCTCCAGACGGAAACCGGCCCGGCGGACGAGGGCGATCGAGGCCTCGTTGCCGGGCTGGATGTTGGCTTCGAGCCGGTGCAGGCCGAGCGGTCCGAAGGCGTGCCGCAGGACCAGGTCCAGCCCTTCGCCCATCAGGCCGCGCCCCGCCGCGTGGGCGAAGGCGCCGTAGCCGAGCGCGCCGCAGCGGAACGCGCCGGTGACGATGTTGTTGATGTTGATGAACCCCGCGATCCCGCCGACGGCTCCGCCCGCGGCACCCCCTGTGCCTCCGGCGTCCCCTGCGTCCCCGACTCCCCCTGCGCCTCCGGCGTTCTCGCGTTCGCAGACGAGGAAGCCCGCCCGGGCGGGGTCGTCGATCAGCCGGTCCGCGTAGGCGGCGTACGCGCGGGTGTCGACGGGCGGGAAGAGCCAGGGGTGGTGCAGGTCCCGGCTCTCCCTCGCCCGGACGGTGAACTCTTCGGCATCCGCCCGGGTGAGGGGGCGGATCAGCACGCGGCGCCCCGGGGCCGGGCGGTCGGTCTCGGACATCCGGCCAGCCTAAGGGCTGCCTCGTGGACCCTGGGGGTCCGGCGCCCCGCGGGCCGTCTCACCCCACCCGGTCGCCGACCACCGGCAGTTCCAGTACGCCGGTGTCCCCGGGGGCGTTGACCACCGTGACCGGCTTGATCCCGCGGTTGCCCACGTAGGCGGTGTCGCTCGCCGCGATCACGAACTCGAGCCGGTGGCCCGCCTCGTACCGGTGGACGATGCCCGGCAGTCGCACGGTGAACGGCCGGGTGACGTCCGGGACCCGGACCGGGGCCACGAGCCGGTTGACCAGCGTCCTGCCGCCGTCCGGGGCGACGTCGTAGATCTTGGCGAACAGGACGAGCTTGTCGGCGGCGTCCCCGCTGTTCTGCACCCGTTCCGTCCTCGGCGAGACGACCTTCAGGGTGGCCCTCGGCGCGCCGACGACATCGACGGCGGAGGGCAGCGGGGCGCTGGTCCAGCCGAGGTAGGTGCCCTTGGTGTCGTACGGCCGGGAGTCGGGCAGGCCGAGCAGTCCGGCGAGGGAGCTCTCCGAATGGCTGGTCGGGACGAGCCAGTTGGTGTACTGGCGGCTGCCCCGGGCCACCTCGGACCGCTCGTCGACGAGTTTGCCGTCGCCGGACAGGTACAGCTTCCGCGAGAGGGCCGGTACGGAGGACGCCGTGCCGTAGCCGCTTTGCCAGTCGCGGTAGTAGGCGAAGTCGGGTCCGGTGTCGGCGTTCCGGTCGTGCCGGAGGTAGCGGTCGAACCAGGCCAGGACGCGCTGTCCGACGTAGCTGGTCTCCAAGTTGCCCTGTTTCAGGTCGAGTTCACCGGGCGCCTGGCCGCCGCTGTGTCCCCAGGCCTGCCAGATCATCTTGGTGGTGGTGCCCCGCGCCTTGAGGGCCTCGTACGTGGCGGTGGCCTCGTTCAGGTTGAACAGGCTGTCGGCCTGGCCCTGGACGAGGAGCGTGGGCGCCTCGACCCGGCTCAGGTAGTCGACGGGCGAGACGCTGCGCGCGTAGGCGAGCATCCTCGCCGTCCGGTCCGCGGGATAGCGGCCGGAGTTGAGCAGCTGGATGGTGTCGCACGCCCGGGACGCGAAGTGGAGGCAGGTGAGGTTGTTGAACCGGGACGGGTCGAGGCTCGCGTTCAGTACCGTCTGCCCCTCCCCCATCAGGTAGAAGCCGTTGGTCCACTGCCACTTGAAGACCCCGGCGGTGTCGGACGAGACGCCCTTGCGCGTACCGGCGTTGTTCGGGGCGAGCGCGTAGGCCAGGTCGTTCCAGGTGACCAGCGGCACGAGGGCGTCGACGCGGCGGTCGACGGACGCGGCGGCCATCTGGACGGCGCCGCCGTAGGAGCCGCCGATCATGCCGACCCTGGGGTCGCCGGCGCCGTCCCGGGTGACGAAGTCCGCCCGGGTGCCGTCGTCGGCGGCGCGGGTGCCGGCGAGGAAGTCGATCAGGGCGGTGGCCGCCCGGCCGTCGACGGCCGGGTCGTCGAGGGTGATCAGACAGCCCGACTTGCCGAATCCGAGCCCGGAGTAGACCAGGCCGACGTAGCCGCGGGAGGCGACCGCCCTGCCGATGGCGTCGGTCGTGCCGTCCGTCTTGCTGCCGCCGAACCCGTTGGTGGCGAGCACGGCGGGGGCCGGGCGCCGCGCGTCGGTCCCGGTGGGGCGGTACAGGTCGGCGTCGACGGTGCACGACTTCCCGTCCACCCGCGTCGTGAACGTCAGCGGGGTGACGGTGTACGGGGCGGTTCCGTCGGCGCTCGCCCGTCCCGCCCCGGCGAGGAGGAGGGGTGCGACGAGCGCGGCCGAGGCCAGGTACACGGCCGGCTTCCGGGACGGTGCCCGGTGACCGGACCGGGTGCGGGGAACAGCACGTGACACGAGGACCTCCACAGCGAGGGCGCCTTACCAGCCGGTAAGTGCTGGGCGGCGCTCATGCTGTGACATGCGTCATAGTGCTGTCAACGCTCCGGACGGCGTTTCCTGAATGCCGCTCAACTTCTTCGCCGTTCGGTCCGGTTCGGTTCCGTTTCCTCGCCGTTCGGGGCCGTTTTCCCACCCTTCGGTACGGTTCAGGCCAGGGCCGGTACCTGCGTGGTGAGCGTGGCGGGGCCGCCGTCGGCCGGGGCGTCCAGCACGGCGAGCACGCCGAGCGGGATCGTGAGAGCCGTCGGTCCGTGCCCGAAGCCCAGTTCCTCGACGACGGGGACGCCCAGCGGGCCGAGCCGGTCCAGGAGGACGGCCCGCACCTCCTCGTACGGGCCGCATCCCGCCCAGGAGCCGCAGGCCACCCCGGCCACCCCGGCCAGGGCCCCGGAGCGCAGCAGCTGGGTGAGGATGCGGTCGATGCAGTACGGGTCCTCGGTGGTGTCCTCGATCACCAGCAGGCCGCCCCGGGCGGAGGTCCGGGCGTGCGGCGTCCCGATGTCGGCGGCGAGCAGGCTCACACAGCCGCCGTACGTGACGCCCCGGGCGCGACCGGGCACCAGCGCCCCGGCGCCGGGCAGACCGAGGGTCCGCACCGTCTCGGGCTCGAACAGGGTGGCCCGCAGGGACTCCTGGGTGTCCGGGTCCTTGAGGAAGGTCTCGGTGGCCGCCATCGGGCCGTGCAGCGTCACGATCCCCAGGTGCCGGGCGAACGCCTCGTGGAGCACGGTGATGTCGCTGTACCCGACGAACACCTTCGGGCCGGCGGCGCGCATCGCCGCCCAGTCGACCAGGTCGACCATCCGGTGCGCGCCGTATCCGCCGCGGGCGCAGATCACCGCGTCCACGGACGGATCGCACCACGCCTCCTGGAGCCCCCGGGCGCGTGCCGCGTCCGCACCGCCCAGGTAGTCCAGCTCCGGGTGGACGTCGCGCACGTGGGGGGCCTCGACGGGTTCGAGGCCCCAGCCGCGCAGGACGTCGAGCCCGGCCTCCAGCCGTTCGGCGGGCACCGGCCCGCTCGGGGCCACGACGGCGACCCGCGCTCCGGGGCGCAGCCGGGCCGGGCGGGTCAGGGGAGCGAGGGTCACTTCTTCAGCTCCACCGTCGGTACGTCGGGGTGTTCGATCCCGAAGGTCTGGGCGTACAGGGAGAGTTCGGCCTCCAGGGCCCGGATCATGGTGTCGGCGCGCCGGAACCCGTGCCCCTCCCCCTCGAAGGTGAGGTAGGCGTGCGGGATGCCGCGTCCCTCGAGGGCGGCGAGGAAGCGTTCGCACTGGACGGGCGGGCAGATCGGGTCGTCGAGTCCCTGGAGCAGCACGAAGGGGGTGGCCAGCCGTTCGGTGCGGCTGATCGGCGACCGTTCGCGGTAGCGGTCGGGGACGTCGGCGAGCGGGCCCACCAGGGACTCCAGGTACTGCGACTCGAAGTCGTGGGTCTCGTCGGTGCCCCAGCCGGTCAGGTCGAGGATGGGGTAGATGATCGTCCCGCAGGCGTAGACGTCGGTGCCGGTCAGCGAGGCGGCGGTGGTCCAGCCGCCGGCGCTGCCGCCCCGGATGGCGAGCCGGTTCCGGTCGGCCGTGCCCTCGGCTGCCAGGGCCTCGGCGACGGCCGCGCAGTCCTCGACGTCGACGACGCCCCACTGTTCGCGCAGCCGGTTGCGGTAGGCCCTGCCGTAGCCGGTGGAGCCGCCGTAGTTCACCTCGGCGACGCCGATGCCGCGCGAGGTGAAGTAGGCGATCTCCAGGTCGAGCACGAGCGCGGCGTGTCCGGTGGGACCTCCGTGCGCCCAGATCACGTAGGGCGGCAGTTCGCCCTCGGGGCCGGTCCGTTCGGGGTTGCGCGGCGGGTAGAGGTGGGCGTGGATCTCGCGTCCGTCGGGCCCGGTGAAGGTGCGTTCCTCGGGGCGCGGGCAGTACGCGGGGTCGACGACGTCCTCGTGCGGGGCGCCGATGACCCGGGTGCGGCCGGTCATGGTGTCCAGTTCCACGACCTCGTACGCGCTGTGCGGGCTCGCCGCGATGCCGACGACCCGGCTGCCGTGCACGGCGAGGGTCTCGGCCCATTCGGTCCAGGGGCCGACGACGTCGACGAGTTCGCCGCTCTGCGGGTCGAGGATGCC
Organism: Streptomyces sp. ML-6; assembly: GCF_030116705.1. Lineage (NCBI taxonomy): Bacteria > Bacillati > Actinomycetota > Actinomycetes > Kitasatosporales > Streptomycetaceae > Streptomyces > Streptomyces sp. ML-6. The sequence goes on along the minus strand of NZ_JAOTIK010000001.1, from coordinate 6,773,192 downwards.
GAGCGTGGTGGCGCCCCTGCCGTGGACGGTGGCGATCAGGCCGTTCTCCAGGGGCCGGAACCAGCTGAGGCCGATCTTCCAGAGCGGGCCGGAGAACTCCTCCTCGCGGGGGCAGAGCGCGACCGCGCCCCGGTCCGGGTCGGCGCGGTAGAGGTTCCACCAGCCGCTGCGGTCGCTGGCGAACAGGAGCCGGCCGTCGGTGTCCCACTCGATCTGCGGAACCGATTCCTCGGGGCCGCCGCAGAAGCGGCGCGGGTCGGCGAAGGTGCCGTCGTCGGTGACGTCCGCGAGCATCACCTCGGTGCCGTCCCACGGCATCCGCGGGTGGTCCCAGACGATCCAGGCCGCCCGCCGCCCGTCGGGCGAGAGCTTCGGGCCGGTGACGAACCGGTGACCGTCGTCGGTGAGTTCGCGCACCGCCGACCGGTCGTCGGCCGCCGATCCGTCCAGCGGGACGGCGGCGATCACCCGGCGCAGATCGGTGGGGCCCTCGCCGGTGAACTCCTCCAGGACGCACCAGACCTCGCCCCGGTCGAGGTGGATCTGCGGGTCCACCCAGCGCAGCCCGCCGCCGACGGCCGAGACCGGCGTGAGCGGCCGGGGCGCGTCGGGGCCGTCGGGAGCGTGGACGTACAGCCGCTGGTCGGCGAAGTCGACGAAGACGACCAGCGGACCGCCCTCGGCGCGTTCGGCCCCGGCCCAGGGCCGGCCGCCGTACTCGATGACCCGGCTCCGTACGTTCCAGGGCGCGGGCAGCACGCAGTCGGTGCTCCCGTCGGCCCGGCGGCGGATCAGGGCGCGGCGGCCCGCCTCCGCGGGGCGCGGCTCCGTCCACCACACCTCCTCGCCGATGGTGCCGGCGTACTCCGGGCGTCCGTCGCGCGAGGCGGCGAGCGCGGCGTCGATCGGCGACGGCCAGGTTCCGTGGGCCCCGGTGGGCAGCATGGTCGTTTCCCCCTGTTGCGGTCAGGCCGTGCGCAGATAGTGGTCGAGAACGCGGACGCCGAAGTGCAGGGCCTCCACGGGGACGCGTTCGTCGACGCCGTGGAACAGCGCCTGGTAGTCGAAGCCGACGGGCAGTTTCAGCGGCGAGAAGCCGTAGCCGGTGATGCCCAGCCGGGAGAACTGCTTGGCGTCCGTGCCGCCGGACATGCAGTACGGCACGACGTGGCCGGCCGGGTCGAAGCGTTCGATCGCGGCGCGCAGTTTCGCGAAGGTCGGCGAGTCGACCGGGGCCTGCAGCGGCACTTCGCGGTGGTGGAACTCCCAGTCGACGTGGGGGCCGGTCAGCCGGTCCAGGGTGGTGCGGAACTCGTCCTCGCCGCCGGGGAGCATCCGGCCGTCGACGAAGGCGGTGGCGTGGCCCGGGATCACGTTGACCTTGTACCCGGCCTCCAGCATGGTCGGGTTGGAGCTGTTGCGGACGGTCGGCCGGACCAGGTCGGCGGCGGGGCCGAGCTTGTCGAGGAGTTCGTCGACGTCGAAGCCGGGGGCGTCCAGGTCGGGGCGGATGCCGTGCAGGGCGGCGATCTCGGTGAGCGCGGCCCGGACGGTGGGGGTGAGCCGGACCGGCCAGGTGTGCTCGCCGATCCGGGCGACGGCCGCGGCGAGCCTGCTGACGGCGTTGTCCTTGTTGACCTTGGAGCCGTGTCCCGCCCTGCCGTGCGCGGTGAGCTTCAGCCAGGCGGTGCCGCGCTCGCCCGCGGCGATCGGGTAGAGCGACAGGTCCGGTCCGGCGTGGAAGGTGAAGGCGCCGGATTCGCTGATGCCCTCGGTGCACCCCTCGAAGAGCGCGGCGTGCCGGTCGGCGAGGAAGCCGGAGCCGTCGTCGGCGCTGGCCTCCTCGTCGGCGGTGTACGCGACGACGATGTCGCGGCGGGGCCGGACGCCGGTGCGCGCCCAGGCGCGGACGACGGCCAGGACCATCGCGTCCATGTTCTTCATGTCGATGGCGCCGCGCCCCCAGACCACCCCGTCGCGGACCTCGCCGGAGAAGGGGTGCACGGTCCAGTCGGCCGCCTCGGCCGGGACCACGTCGAGGTGGCCGTGCACGAGCAGGGCGTCGGCGGACGGGTCGGTGCCGGGGATCCGGGCCACCACGTTGGTGCGGCCGGGGGTGCGTTCCAGCAGGACGGGTTCCAGGCCGGCGTCGGCCAGCCGCTCCGCGACGTACTCGGCGGCCGGGCGTTCCCGGCATGCGCCGTCGCCGCGGTTGGTGGTGTCGATCCGGATCAGTTCGGAGGTGAACGTCACCGATTCGTCGAGCGCCCGCTGGTCGACGCTGTCCGGGAGGGCGGTCGTCTCAGCCATACTGTTCCTCCACGGCGGACGAGACGATCGTCGTCACCGCCTTGAACGTGCGGATTGCTTCGTACATCGTCGCGCTGGTGTAGGCGACGCGCCGTTCGCCGCTGGGGACCACGCCCGGGACGACGGTGGCCGCGCCCGCCAGGTGCTCGGCGTCGAACTCCAGCTCGATGGTGTGGGGGCCGCCCTTCGCCGGGGTGTGGCGCACGGCGAGCGCGGTGGCCTCCTTGGCCGCCGCACGGATGTCGGCGGCGGTACGGGCCGGGGTGCGGCAGACCGCGGCGTACCGCGAGACGTAGTCCTTCACGGCGACCTTGTGCGCCCGCGGGGCGTAGCCCTCCGCGTCCACGCAGGTCAGGTTGTCGCCGGTGACGAGGACCACGGGGACGCCGTACTCGGCCACGACGTGCGCGTTGAGCAGCCCCTCACTGGCCCGGCTGCCGTCGAGCCAGACGCCGGTGATGGAGTTCGCCAAATAGGTGTGGGCGAGGACCCCCTCGGCGCCGGCCCCGGTGTGGTAGCCGATGAAGGCGATGCCGTCGATGTCGCCGTGCTGGACGCCTTCGACCATGGACAGGGACTTGTGCCGGCCGGTGAGCATCTCGACCCGGTCGTCGAGCCGCTCCAGCAGCAGGTTGCGCATGGACCAGTGGGCCTCGTTGACGAGCACCTCGTCGGCGCCGCCGTCGTAGAAGCCGAGGGCCGCCGCGTTCACGTCGGAGGTGAACATGGCGCGACATCTCTCCCACTGGGGGCTGCCCGGCAGCACATCGGCGGGCCAGGTCACACCGGTGGCGCCTTCCATGTCCGCACTGATCAGGATCTTCATGCCGGGCCACGGTACGCGCCGGAGAACCGCCAGGCCAGAGCGCCGGACACGTTCAGAGGTCCAGTCCTCCGAAGGGAGCGAGACGCACACCCCGAACAGGTGCATCACGGACAACCGACCTCGCCCGGGGCGCGGTTCGCCCGGTCCGCCTTGACAGATTTTCCCGCCCCAGACCATGATTCCATTAATTGACTAATGGAATTGAGGTGAAGCGCATGGCAGACGCATTCACTCCGGCCCCCACGTCCGGCGCGTGGGCGCTGGAGGTCCGCAGCCTGGGTAAGCGCTACCGGCGCGGCTGGGCGCTGCGGGACTGCTCGTTCCGGCTGCCGGCCGGACGGATCTGCGGTCTCGTCGGCCCCAACGGGGCGGGCAAGAGCACCCTGTTGAAGCTCGCGACCCGGCAGATCCAGCCGTCGGAGGGACAGATCCGGGTCTGCGGCGTGTCCGTGGACGATCCCGCGGTGCTGCCGCGGTTCGCCTTCCTCGGACAGGACAAGCCGTTGTTCAAGCGGTTCACCGTGGCGGAGACGCTGCGCATGGGCAGCGAACTGAACCCCGGCTGGGACGCGGCCGCGGCGGAGCGGATCGTACGGTCCGGCCAGGTGCCGATGGACGCCCGCGTCGGCTCCCTCTCCGGCGGCCAGCGCACCCGCGTCGCCTTCGCGCTCGCCTTCGGCAAGCGGCCCGACCTGCTGCTGCTCGACGAGCCGATGTCGGACCTCGACCCGCTGGCCCGCCACGACATGAGCACCCTGCTGATGTCGGAGGCCGTCGAGCGCGGCACCACCGTGCTGATGTCCTCCCACATGCTGTCCGAGCTGGAGGACATGTGCGACTACCTGCTCGTCCTCGCCGGCGGCCGGATCCGGATGGCGGGTGACGCGGACGCCCTCGTCCCGGCCCACGCGCTGGTGACGGGGCTCGCGACGGACGGGGACCCGGCCGCCCTGCTGGCCCCGCACACGGTGATCGAGTCCCGGGTCCAGGGCAGGCAGTTCCACGCGCTGGTGCGGCCGAACGGGCCGCTGCCGGGCGACTGGGTGGTCGCCGAACCCAGCCTGGAGGAAGTACTGCTGGCACACCTCCGCTCGCCGGACGTGCCCGCGCTGTTCACCCCCGGCGCCCGCGTCGAGGACGAAGGGATCCACGCCGCATGAGCACCACCACGACCGACACCCCCCGCACCGGACGGGCCCCCCGGCCCCGTCTGCTGCACGGACTGAACTGGCTCGTCGCACGGCAGCACCGGGCCACGCTGCTCAGCCTGCTCGGCGCGACGGTCCTCGGCTCGATCTGGCTCGTCTACGAACGCAGCCGGATGAAGGAGATCCTGGAGGCCGCGGGCTCGGGGAAGGAGCTGCCGGCCTTCGACTCCAACGACGTGGGCCTGATCATCAGCGCGCTGGGGGCACTGCCGCTGCTGCTCGCCGTCTTCGTCGGCGCCCCGCTGATCGCGGGGGACCAGGAGCACGGCACCGCGCAGCTGGTCACCACCCAGTCCGTGACGCGCCTGCGCTGGGTGACCGCGAAGATCGCCTGGGCCTACGGCGCGGCGCTCGCGACCGGCGTGGTGCTGTCCGCGGTCTTCACCTGGTGGTGGAAGCCCGACCGCTCGATGTTCATGTACGACTGGTCGAGCGGGTCGATCTTCGACAACACCGGTCCGGTGCTCCCCGCGCTCTGCCTCTTCCTGACCGCCGTCGGCATCACCATCGGTGCGCTGGTGCGCCGGCTCCTCCCGGCCATGGCGACCACGCTGGTCCTCTCCTGGTTCATCGGGGTGTTCTGGGACGAGAGGGTGATCGCCAACCTCGCCCCGACGCGTACGCTCGTCTACCCGCTGAACGCGGAGATGCCCGCACAGCTGGACGAGGCACGGGAGGTGGACCGCTGGATCGGCTCCGCCGACGGGCAGCTCTACGGGTGGGGCCTGTGCGCCGAACCCACCGAGAAGGCGAGCGACGCCTGCATCGAGAAGCACGGCATCGTCAACAATGTCTACGAGTACCTCGGGTACGACCAGATGCCGGCCATGCAGTGGACCGGGGCGGGCATCCTGCTCGCGGGAACCGTCGTACTCACCGCGTTCGTCCTGTGGCGGGTGTCCCGTCGCCCGCTCTAGGGCGTGTTCCGGCAGTCGAACAGGAGGTGAGGAAGGCGATGGTCGTGTTCCGCATCGACAGACGCAGCGGGGTGGCGACGTACCTCCAGATCGTGCGTCAGGTCGAACAGGCGCTGCGCATGGGCGCGTTGGAGGAGGGTGACCGGTTGCCGACGGCCGCGCAGGTCGCGGCGGAGACCAAGGTCAATCCCAACACGACCCTCAAGGCGTACCGCGAACTGGAGCGCGCGGGGCTGGCCGAGGTCCGGCAGGGGGCGGGCACCTTCATCACCCGCACCCTCGTGCCGGCCCAGGACGGCCCCACCGCCCCCCTGCGCGCCTCGCTCGTCGAGTGGCTGACCGAGGCCCGGGCCCAGGGCCTCAGCGGCCAGGAGGTCGACGCCCTCTTCCGGTCGGCCTGCGCGACCGTGTATCCGGCGGAGACGGACCTCTGACGGGACGGGGACGGCGTCCGGCGGCGCCGCGTTAGGGTTCGGCCCCATGACCGACCCCGTCCTGGAACTGCTGCGCAGCCGCCCCGACCTGGCCGAACTGGCCGCATTCCCCTTCAACTTCGACCTGGAGCGGGCCCGCCACGTCGAGGAGGTGCATCTGGCGTCCGGTGCCTCGCTGGAGCCGATCGCCGGTGACGACACCGGTGGCACGTACTTCCTGAGCGGGGGAACGGCCGTGCTCCACGCGTCCTCCGAGGGGTACGCCTCGCTGCTCGCCGACAGTGTCGGCGACGCGCTCCAGTTCCTCGTCCGGCTGCCCTGGTGGTGCGAGGACCTCTCCGCCGGAATGGACGAGGAGGCTCTGCTCGCCGCGGTGCGCCGGGCGGACGAGGAGGCCCGGGAGGAGTTCGCCCCCGAACTCGACGAGCAGCGTGCGGCGCTGATCGGCGGTCTGGGGCTGCCGGACCGGCCACTGTCCGAGCTCTTCGCGCTGTCGGAGTCGGTCACCCGGCGCACCGAGCCGGAACATCTCCTGCTCAACTCCCACGAGCTCTGCGCCTACCGGCTGGAGAAGCCCTACCGGCAGTGCCTGCGCGACGTCGTCCTCGCCCCGGGGCGGGAGGCGCTGGAGCGGATGCGCCACGGCGATCCCGGCGTCCTGGCGGAGACGGCCGCCGACCCGGTGCTGCGGGCGGGGGTGCTGCGGGCGGCGCACCACGACCACCGCGACGGGGACCTGCCGCTGCTGCGGGCCCTGCTGGAGCAGGAGGACTCCGCCCGGACCGGGGGGCACGAGGAGCGGTGGCGGGCCGCGGCGCTGGTGGCGGCGCACGGGCGGGACGAGGACGTTCCGCTGCTGCGGTCGGCCACGGACGGGCAGGTCACCGACGGCGCCGGGGCCGTCGAGTGGGCCCGCGCCGCGGAGTCGGGCCGGGGCGGCCCCGGCGCGGCCCCGGAGGACGAGTTCACCTGGATCGAACTCGCCCACCGCCAGGGCCGCGTCGAGCACGCCCGGGTCGCGCTCATCCGCCTCCTGGACGACACCGGCCCGGACCCGGACCGGCTCCGGAAACTGAGCCGGGCGCTGGAGCGGATCGGCGACCACGCGCAGGCGGCCCGCGCCCAGGTCAACCTCCTCTCCCTCCAGGACACGGGGTGGGACCGGGCCTCGGAGGCGTACGTCCTGGCCCGTCTGGAGCGCCTCGGGGGCGACCTCGCGGCGGCGGGCCGGGCACTGGGGCGGGCGAGGGCGGCAGTCGGCTTCGACGGCGCCGCGCCCGACGGGACCGTCGAGGGGTGGCACCGCCGGGGGCTCGGCCGGCTGATCACGGAGCAGCACCTGGAGCTGACGCTCGCGGCCGTCGAGGCGGGCGACACGGAACTCGCGCGTACGACGGCGGCGCACTCCCGGCTCCTGCTGGACACCATCGCCAAGGGGTCGGCGAAGCAGCTCGGCGAGCTGTCCACCCGGGCGAAACGGGCGGTGGCGGCCCTGCGGCCGCACGACGGCTGACGGCACCGCGCCGCCCACGCGGGGGCCTACGGCGCGGCTCCTGCGGGGCGGCTGACGCCGCGGGGCCGGCCGGTGGTCGCACCGGCCGGCCCCGCGGTCGTTGTGTGCCCTCAGTCCTCGTGCCCGAGCTGGAGGTCCCGTTCGGTGCGTCCGCCGCCCGCCACCTGGAGGACGGTGGCCACCGGCGGGTATCCGGCGGCGATCACGGTGTACTCGCCGGTGGACAGGTCCACGAACCGGAACGCCCCGTCGGGTCCGGTGGTGAGGGTGTCGACCACGTTGCCCGCCGCGTCCAGGAGCGTGACCCGGGCGTCCTCGACGGGCCGGCCGCCGCTCGCCCGCACGGTGCCGCGGAGCACCGCGCCGCCGGCGAGCTCGATGTCCTGCCGGGTCTCCCGGGCCGCCTGCACGCTCACCGGCAGCGCGGCGGGCCGGAAGGCGGGGGCGCTGGCGGCGAGGGTGTACTCGCCGGCCACCAGCTCCGTGATGACGTAGCCGCCCTCGCGTCCGCTGCGGGTGGAGGCGACCACCTCGCCGCGCACGTCGGTGAGGGTGACGGCGGCGTCGCGCACCGGGATACCGTCGGCGGTGAGGACGGCCCCGGCGAGGCGCCCCGCCCCGCCGAGCACCACGTCGAGTTCCACGGGCCGTTCGCCCGCGGTGACGCTGACGGCCTGCGGCTGGTGTCCGCCGGCCGCGGCGATGAGGACGTACGAACCGGCGCCCGGCACGCTCAGCGCGTACCGCCCGTCGTCGCCGCTCGCGCCCCGGCCGACCTGCCGGCCCTGGACGTCGATGAGGGTGAGGGCGGCGCGCGGGACCTTCGTGCCGTCGGGGTGCTGGACGCTGCCGCACACCGGCACGCCCGACAGGTACACGGGCGGCGCGGCGGTGGCCCGGGCGGCCGGGACGGTCACGGTCACGGACCCGATGGCGGCCCGGGGGTCGGTCTCGGCGGTGGTCTCGACGGCGCTTTCGGGGCTGTGGTGGGACACCAGCGGTTTCTCCTTGAGGAAGAAGGCGAGGAAGAGGCCGAGTGCGAGCACCGGCACGAGGTAGAGGAAGATCCGTGGCATCGCGTCGGCGTACGCCTGGATGTAGCCGTCCCGCAACGCGGGTTCCATCGAGTGGACCAGCTGCGGGGTGATCGACGCGGGGTCGGGCAGGTCGGCGCCGGCCGGCAGCCGCACGGCGAGCGCGTCCGCGAGCCGGCCCGCGAAGAGCGTCCCGAAGACGGCGGCGCCGACGCTTCCGCCGATCTGCCGGAAGTAGTTGTTGGCGCTGGTCGCGGTGCCGAGGTCGGCGGGTGCGACGGAGTTCTGCACGGCGAGCACGAGTACCGGCATGACCAGCCCGATCCCGAGGCCGAGCACGGCCTGCGCGATGCTGTACTCGAGGCGCGGGGTGTCGGTCTCCAGCCGGGACAGCAGCCACATCCCGACCGTCGAGACCGCGCCGCCGACGATCGGGTGGGCGCGGTAGCGGCCGGTGCGCGAGATCATCTGGCCGGAGACCACGGACGCGACGACCATCCCGCCCATCATCGGGAGCATCAGCAGTCCGGACTCGGTGGCCGTGGCCCCGTCGACCATCTGCAGGAAGGTCGGCAGATAGCTGGCGGCACCGAACAGCGCGACCCCGACGACCGCGCCGACCAGCGCGGTGACGTTGAAGATCGAGTCGCGGAACAGCCGCAGCGGGATGACCGGTTCGACGGCCCGGTGCTCGACGACCAGGAAGAGCAGGGTCGTTCCGAGGGCCCCGGCGCCGAGCCCCAGGATGACGCCCGATCCCCACGCGTACTCCGTGCCGCCCCAACTGGTCAGCAGCACCAGGCAGGTGGAGGCGGCGGCGAGCAGCAGCGAGCCGAGGACGTCGAGGCGGGGCCGGACGGCGGGCCGGGGAAGCCTCAGCACGACGGTGATGACGGCGAGGGTGACCAGCCCGAACGGGACGTTGATGTAGAAGCACCAGCGCCAGGAGGCGTGGTCGGTGAAGAAGCCGCCGAGCAGCGGGCCCGCCACGGAGGCGAGACCGAACGCCGCGCCGATGAGGCCCATGAACCGGCCGCGTTCCCGGGGCGGGACGACGTCCGCGATGATCGCCTGGACGCCGATCATCAGACCGCCGCCGCCGATGCCCTGGACGGCGCGGAAGGCGATCAGCTCGTCCATGGTGCGCGACCAGCCGGCCAGCGCGGAGCCGATGACGAAGACGACGATCGCGAACTGGAAGACACCCTTGCGGCCGAAGAGGTCGCCGAGCTTGCCGTAGAGGGGCAGTCCGATGGTGGAGGCGAGCAGGTACGCGGTGACGGCCCAGGACATCTTCTCCAGGCCGTGCAGTTCACCGACGATCTTCGGCAGCGCCGTGGCGACGATCATCTGGTCGAGCGCCGCGAGCAGCAGCGTGAGCATCAGCCCGAGGAAGACGAGCCGGATGCGGCGGGGACTGAGCTCCGGTGCGGCGGGCGGGGCGGGGGCGCTCCCCTTCCCGGTCCCGTCCCCCTCCGTCGCCGTGCGCGGCGGTGGAGGAGCGGAGGGTGGTGCGGTCGCCGGGCCGGAGGTCCCCGTACCGCCCGGTTCCTCCCCCCGCAGAGTGATCCCACCCACCACGTGCCGCTCCCCTCGTCGCGTCTGCGCCGCCCTTTTCTCGCATCGTGCGAGAAGCGAGGGCAAACGCGACGGGGGGCGGCGACGGCGCACTCGGGGGGTTTAACCCCCGGTGGGAGCCGCTACGGCGTACGACCGGCGGGGTGGGAAAACCACTCGATACGGTGAGGCCGGTCAACGCCGTACCGGGCTACTTCTTCTCCACCTCGGCGGCGAGATTCTGGAGCAGTTCGTCGTAGATCCGCGCGAGTCCCTTGGGGGCGAAGGTCCTCTCGAAGAATCCGCCGATGCCGCCGGCGCCGTTCCACACGGTCGAGACGACCGTCTTCGACTTCCCCTCGCCGGCCGGGGTGACGGTCCAGGTGGTGACCATCGAGGAGTTGCGGTCCTTCTCGACGAGCCGGCCGTCCGTGGGCTCGGTGACCTCCAGCAGGCAGTCGCGCACCCGCTTGCTGGTGGCCTGGAGCTTCCAGTGGACGAGGGTGCCCTCGCCGTCGCCGCCCTCGCGCACCTCGTACTCGCTGAACTGTCCGGGCAGCACCTTGCCCCGGACCTGCTCGTAGTCGGCCAGGGCGTCGAACACCGTCTCCGCGTCCGCCGCGATGACTCGTTCCGTGGTGGCCTCGACCTGCGCCATGCCTGTTCCTCCAACACTCGGTTGTCCGGGGGTGTGACGAGCCAACCATCTCCGGCACGCGGCTCAAAATCCGGCCCGGGGCGAAGGGGCTGCCGGCCCGGTGGGGTGCCGCTGCCCGGCTCCGTGGGGCCCGAGCGGGCAAACGGGTCAACTCTCGGCCCGAACGGTCCTTCCGGGCACGAATGCGGGGAGCATGCGGCGGGGGCTGCGCCCCGCGCAGTCGCGTTTTCCCCGTGATGGGAGGCCATATGACGAAACGTCCAGGAATTCTGCTCGCCGTCGGTGCGACCGTCGCCGGTCTGGTGACCGCGGTCCCGGCCGCGGCGACCGCCGGCACCGCCGCGCGGCCCGGCGCCGCCGGGCTCACGTGGACCGACTGCGGCACCGAGTCGTATCCGCGGCTGCAGTGCTCATCGGTCAGCACGCCGCTCGACCATGACGACCCGTCGGGCCGGCGGATCACCCTCGCCCTGTCCCGGATCCCGCACACCGCGAAGACCTTCCAGGGTCCGCTGCTCGTCAATCCGGGCGGCCCCGGGGGCAGCGGCCTGGCGATGGCCGGTTTCGTGGCGTCCTCGCTGCCGGAGCCGCTCGCCGCGCAGTACGACGTGATCGGCTTCGACCCGCGCGGCGTCGGCAGGAGCAGGCCGGCACTGGACTGCGTGCCGAAGTACTTCGATCCGGTGCGGCCGGTCTCGACGCCGGACGCGCCCGGGATCGAGCGGGCCAACCGGAACCGGGCCCGTGCCTTCGCCGAGGCGTGCGGGCGCAAGTACCCCGATCTGCTGCCGTACATGGACACCGTCAGCACGGCCAAGGACCTCGACGTGATCCGGCGGGCCCTCGGCTCCCGGCAGCTCAACTACTTCGGCTACTCGTACGGCACCTACCTCGGCGCGGTGTACGGCAAGCTGTACCCGGAGCGGGTGCGGCGCATGGCGCTCGACTCGATCGTCGACCCGGACGGTGTCTGGTACGACGACAACATCGGCCAGAACCACGCCTTCGACGCCCGCCACAAGGCGTTCGCCGCCTGGGTCGCCGAGCACGACGCCACGTACCGGCTGGGCACGGACCCGGCGGCGGTCGAGCGCGCCTGGTACGCCATGCGCGACGCCGTCCGGGCGCGGCCCGCCGGCGGGAAGGTCGGCGCGAGCGAGCTGGAGGACACCTTCCTGCCGGGCGGCTACTACAACGGGTACTGGCCCCGGCTGGCCGACGTGTTCGCCCGGTACGTGCACGACCACGACCAGGACGCGCTCATGAAGGCGTACGAGCGGTTCGGCGCGCTCGACGCGGAGGGCGACAACGGGTACTCGGTCTACTCGGCCGTGCAGTGCCGCGACGCCCGGTGGCCCCGGCCGTGGAACACCTGGCGCAACGACAGCCGACGGGTGCACGCCAAGGCCCCCTTCTTCACCTGGAACAACACCTGGTACAACGCCCCCTGCGCCGACTGGCCGGTGGAGCCGCTCGACCCGGTGCGGGTCTCCAACCGCGCCCTGCCGCCGGTGCTGCTCCTCCAGGCGACCGAGGACGCGGCGACGCCGTACGAGGGCGGGGTCACCCTGCACCGCAGGCTGCACGGTTCCGGCCTGGTCGTCGAGCAGGGCGGCGGGAACCACGGCATCACGCTGAGCGGCAACGACTGCCTCGACGAGTACCTCGTGGCCTATCTCGCCGAGGGCACCGTGCCGCGCGGCAGGGGCAGCCGGGCCGACGCGGACGCGGTCTGCGCCGCGTCCCCCGAGCCGCGCCCGCTGACCGGCGAGGCGGCGGTGAAGTCGGCGCGGCGGACGGGTTCCGGCAGCAGGGGCGCCACCCTGCACGGACTGCTCGGCCCCCGGGCCTGACCGGTCCGCGCCCCGGGCCCGGGTACGGGCCGTCCCGGCGGCTGCGCCAGGATGGCCCGTATGACGACACCGGCCACGCCCGCCCGGGAGCCCGCGACCCGCGTGCGGGACATGACCGTCGACGACTGCGAGGCGGTCTCGCACCTCCGGGTGCGCGGCTGGCGGGCCGCGTACGCGGGGCTGGTGCCGCAGTCGTACCTGGACGGCATGAACCTCGCCGTCGCCGAGGACGTGGAGCGCCGCCGCGCGGCCTTCGCCCGGGGTCTCACGACCGTGCACGTGGTGGCCGAACGGCCGGGCCCGGGGGTGATCGGCTGGGCCTGTTACGGCCCGTACCGCGAGAACGGCAGGCCGCTCGCACGGGGTGAGCTGTACGCGCTCTACGTGACGCCCGGGCTGATCGGTACCGGGGCGGGGCGGGCGCTGATGGCGGAGGTGCTCGCCCGCGCCGCCGCCGACGGCTTCCCCGACCTGGTCCTGTGGGTGCTGCGGGAGAACGCTCCGGCCCGCCGCTTCTACGAGCGCGCGGGCTTCCGGCCCGACGGCGCCGAGGAGTCCTTCGAGGCGGACGGCGTGCTCGTGCCCGAGGTGCGCTACGTACGCGCTCTCGGCAGGCCCGTCGCGCCCTGAGGCCGGCCGGTTCCCTCAGGACGCGTCCAGCAGGGCGAGCGCGTCCCTGGCGGCGGCGCCCAGCCTCGGGTGCGTGAGCGCCGCCCCCAGGAGCGGGCGGGCCCGCTCGTCCCCCAGCCGTCCGAGCCCCTCCACGCAGGCGAGCGCGACCCGCCAGTGCGGCTCGCCGGGGTGCAGCAGCCGTTCCAGGGTGCTCATCAGGGCGGGCACCGACTCCGGGGCCCGCAGGGCGGTGAGCAGCCGCACCGGGTGCAGGGCGTACGCGGTGCGCAGGGTGTTGGTCGCGAGGGCGGCGGCAGCCCGGGGGGTGCGGGGGTCGCCGAGGAGCACCAGGGCGTGGGCGGCGGACACGCAGCGTTCGGGATCGCGGTGGTTGAGCAGCAGGACCAGCGCCTCGAAGGCCCGCCGGTCGCCGCCGCAGCCGAGCCGGAACGCGGCGATCTCGCGGGCCCAGAGCGGGCGTTCGCGCTCCACCAGGACGCGGGCCAGTTCTTCCTCGTCGTCGGTGGCGAGGAGGGCGCGGCAGGCCGCCGACTCCCCCGCCGCGCCCGCCTCGTCCGCAAGCCGGTCCGCCAGTGACCGGAACTCCTCGTCCATGACTCTCAGCGTATCGGCGGGGACCGTGCGTATCGAGATCCGGGACGGATATGACGTGGCCCACAGCAGGAGGGGGCTGGCGCGCTCGTTACCCGGGAGTTAATCTCATGTGAGCGGGACACACTCCCCGCCTGCTCCGGTGGCCTGGTGACGCAGCCACCCGGAGTGCTTGTCGGTTCGGCAGCTTTGCGAGACGTGACTCCGGGACAGAGTCCGTCGCCCCTTCCGGGTCCGGGTACGCCCACGGCGCCCCGGCCCGAGCACCACGACACGCAGTCTCCGCACGTGCCGCGCCCGTTCTCCTCCGCCGCGCGTGCCGTGCCCTCCTCTCAGTCGTCACTCATTCTCTGGAGTCCCGTGATGGACACCCCGCTCAGCACCATTGCCGTCGTCGGTCTCGGCACCATGGGCACCGGCATCGCCGAGGTCCTGGCCCGCGCCGGCCACGAGGTCATCGGCATCGACATCAGCGACGAGGCCGCCGTCCGCGCCGTCGCCGCCCTGGAGTCCTCGACCGCCCGCGCCGTGGGGCGCGGCCGGATCACCGAGGAGGAACGGGGCGACGTGCTCGCCCGGTTCCGCACCTTCGACGACCTGCGGGCCGCCGCGGAGGCGGAGCTGGTCATCGAGGTCGTGCCCGAGTCGTACGAGATCAAGCAGCAGGTCTTCCGGGAGCTCGACGGGATCGTCTCCCCCACCACGATCCTGGCGACCGGCACCAACGCCCTGTCGGTGACCCGGCTGGCCGCCGAGTCGCTGCGCCCCGAGCGCGTGCTCGGCCTGCACTTCTTCAACCCGGCGCCCGCGATGAAGCTGGTCGAGGTGGTCTCCTCGGTGCTGACGGCGCCGCCGGCCGTCGAGGCGGTCACCGCGCTCGCCCGCAGCCTGGGCAAGGAGCCGGTGGCGGTCGGCGACCGGCCGGGCTTCGTCGCCGACGGGCTGCTGTTCGGCTACCTCAACCAGGCCGCCGCGATGTACGAGGCCAACTACGCCTCCCGCGAGGACATCGACGCGGCGATGCGGCTCGGCTGCGGCCTGCCGATGGGCCCGCTCGCCCTGCTCGACCTGATCGGGATCGACACCGCCCGCACCGTCCTGGAGGCGATGTACGCCGAGTCGCGCGACCGCTTGCACGCCCCGGCGCCGGTGCTCAGGCAGCTGAGCGACGCGGGGCTGACCGGCCGCAAGGCGGGGCGCGGCTTCTACACGTACGAGTCGCCCGGCGGCCAGAGCGTGGTGCCGGACGCGCTGACCCCGCGGGAGGGCACCGCCGCGGCGGCCGGGCGCGCGGTGCGTTCGGTGGGGGTCGCCGGCTCCGGGACGATGGCCTCGGGGATCGCCGAGGTGTTCGCGAAGGCCGGTTACGACGTGGTCCTGGCCGCGCGCGGCCAGGAGAAGGCGGACGCGGCGAAGGCCCGGATCGCCAAGTCGCTGGAGCGTTCCGTCGCCAAGGGGCGGCTGACGGAGGGGGCGCGGGACGAGGCGCTCGGCCGGATCACCGCGGCCGGGTCGCTGGACGCCTTCGCCGACGTCGACCTCGCGGTGGAGGCCGTCGCCGAGGACCTGGCGGTCAAGCAGCAGCTGTTCGGGACCATGGACAAGGTGTGCCGGCCGGGGGCGGTCCTGGCCACCACCACCTCGTCGCTGCCGGTGGTGGCCATCGCCCGGGCCACCTCGCGGCCGCAGGACGTGATCGGGATGCACTTCTTCAACCCGGCGCCCGCGATGAAGCTGGTCGAGGTGGTCCGTACGGTGCTCACCGCCGACGACGTCCACGCCACCGTCCGCGAGGTCTGCGGCAAGATCCGCAAGCACCCGGTGGACTGCGGCGACCGGGCCGGTTTCATCGTCAACGCGCTGCTGTTCCCGTACCTCAACAACGCGATCAAGATGGTCGAGGAGCACTACGCGAGCCTCGACGACATCGACGCCGCGATGAAGCTGGGCGGCGGCTACCCGATGGGCCCGTTCGAACTGCTGGACGTGGTCGGCCTCGATGTCTCGCTGGCCATCGAGAAGGTGCTGCACAAAGAGTTCCGCGACCCGGGCCTGGCCCCGGCACCGCTGCTCGAACACCTGGTGGCCGCCGGCTGCCTCGGCCGCAAGACGGGGCGCGGCTTCCGCGAACATGCCCGGCGCTGAGCGGGGATCCGGGTGGGGAGGGCTGCTCGATCCCTCGGGCGGTCCTCCCCCGCGGGCGCACTCCCCCGGCCCGATGCAGTACGTTCACACCATGTCCCAGCCCGCCAGGTCCCCCCGTGCCTCCGCCGCGCCCGACGCCCAGGAAAGTGCCGCAGGCACCCGCGCCGCCGCCCAACGGCTCAAAATGCGGCGTGAATTGGCCGCTGCGGCCATGGAACTCTTCGCCACGAAGGGCTACGAGGCGACGACGGTCGACGAGATCGCGGGCGCCGCGGGGGTCGCCCGGCGCACCTTCTTCCGGCACTTCCGCTCCAAGGAAGAGGCGATCTTCCCGGACCACGACGACACCCTCGTCAGGGCCGAGGCCGTCCTCAACGCCGCACCGCCGCACGAGCACCCCCTCGACACCGTCTGCCGCGGCATCAAGGAAGTCATGAAGATGTACGCGGCGAAGCCCGCGGTCTCCGTGGCCCGCTACAAGCTGACCCGCGAGGTCCCCACCCTGCGCGAGGCCGAGATCGCCTCGGTGGCCCGCTACGAGCGGCTCTTCACGCGTTATCTGCTGGGCCATTTCGACGAGCGCGACCACCAGGTCGGCAACGACGACCCGTTGCTGGCGGAGGTCGCGGCGTCCGCCGTGGTCACCGCCCACAACCACGTGCTGCGCCGCTGGCTGCGGGCGGGCGGCGAGGGCGACGTGGAGGCCCAGCTCGACCACGCCTTCGCGATCGTCCGCGACACCTTCGGCACCGGCATCGGCGCGGGCCGGATCGCCGGCACCGAACCGGCGAAGCAGCCGGCCGCCTCGGTGACGTCCCACGACGAGGTGCTGGTCGCGGTGGCCCGCACCGACGCACCGCTGGACGAAGTGATGCGCACCATCCAGCAGGCGCTCCGGGAGCGCTGAGGTCCTGCGGACGGGGCGCGCCCGGTTCCGAGGCACGCCCCGTCCGTCGTCACCGCGCCGAAACCCCGTTGCCGCGCCCCCCTGCCGGTGCTGGGGTGGGCGGATGACTCATGAGCGCGGGACACTGCTGGCCCTGTTCGACCGGGAGATGCGCGAGCACGCCCGCCCCGACGGCCCCGGCGTGGAGGTGGAGCGCACCGGCGACGTCGTGCGACAGATCGGCGGCGCCGAGGACTGGAACGGGATCGTCTGGTCGTCCCCGGGCCTGGACCCCGCCCGGACGGACGAGGTGATCGCGGCCCAGGTGGCACGCTACGCGGCGCTCGGCCGGGACGAGTTCGAGTGGAAGCTGTACGCGCACGACCGGCCGGCCGATCTGGGCCGGCGCCTCCTGGCGGCCGGCTTCGAGGCGGAGGAGCCGGAGACCCTGCTGGTCGCCCCGGTGGCGGAGCTGTCGACGGCGGTGGAGCCGCCCGAGGGCGTCCGGTTGCGCACCGTGCGTGACGCGGACGACGCGGAGCTGCTGGTCCGCACCCATGAGCGGGCCTTCGGGCAGGAGCTGCCGCACCTGCGCCACCAGGTGCTGAGCCGGCTCGAACGGGATCCGGAGCACTTCGTCGGGGTGCTCGCCATGGCGGGCGGCGAAGCGGTGAGCTCGGCCCGGATGGAGCTGTATCCGGGGACGGGCTTCGCGGGGCTCTGGGGCGGTGGCACGGTCGGGGAATGGCGCGGGCGGGGCGTCTACCGGGCCCTGGTGGCCCTCCGGGCCCGGATCGCGGCGGAGCGGGGGTACGAGCACCTCCAGGTCGACGCCTCCGGGATGAGTGCCCCGATTCTCCGGCGGCTCGGATTCGTGGCCCTGAGCACCACGACGCCCTACGTGTACCGGTCGCGCTGATCGATCATTCGAGGTCCTTTACGGGGCATACCTCGGCGAAACACCCCGCACGACGCTCATCGGTGCCCAGCGGGTGACAAGTGAGAGAAATTGTTGGCACGCAGTGCCTTGCCAGGTGTCACGGAGTGCCATACGTTGAAGGTGTCCGGGCGGCCGGCGTGCTGGGATCTCACGCACGTCGGCTGTCCCCGCAAGCGATGTGCCTGCGCGCCCGGACGCCTGCGTCACAGGCGAACCCTTCCGCTCCACAGAGCACGCCGAAGCTTTGACAGCCGAACCGACGGCACCACCTCCACACCACACTGCTCGCCCTTGCTCGCAGGGACTGCTCACGCGTTCCCGAGCGCCCCCATCCGCCGGAGGCACACCGTGAAGGAAATCCTGGACGCGATCCAGTCGCAGACGGAATCGGGAAGCGGCTCCGCCGCGGTCACCACCGCGGACTTCGCGGCCCTGCCCGTCCCCGAGTCGTACCGCGCGGTGACCGTGCACAAGGACGAGACCGAGATGTTCCACGGACTCGCCACCCGCGACAAGGACCCCCGCAAGTCCTTGCACATCGACGAGGTCCCGGTGCCGGAGCTCGGGCCCGGCGAGGCCCTGGTCGCCGTCATGGCGAGCTCGGTGAACTACAACACCGTGTGGACCTCGATCTTCGAGCCGATGCCGACCTTCGGCTTCCTGGAGCGGTACGGGAAGCTCAGCGACCTGGCCCGGCGCCACGACCTGCCGTACCACGTCATCGGCTCCGACCTGGCGGGCGTCGTCCTGCGCACCGGGTCCGGCGTCAACGCCTGGAGCCCCGGGGACGAGGTCGTCGCGCACTGCCTGTCGGTGGAGCTGGAGTCCTCCGACGGCCACAACGACACGATGCTGGACCCCGAGCAGCGCATCTGGGGCTTCGAGACCAACTTCGGCGGCCTGGCCGAGCTCGCGCTGGTGAAGTCGAACCAGCTGATGCCCAAGCCGCGGCACCTGAGCTGGGAGGAGGCGGCGGCCCCGGGCCTGGTGAACTCGACCGCCTACCGCCAGCTCGTCTCGCGCAACGGGGCCGGCATGAAGCAGGGCGACAACGTGCTGATCTGGGGCGCCAGCGGCGGACTCGGCTCGTACGCGACCCAGTTCGCCCTGGCCGGCGGCGCCAACCCGGTCTGCGTGGTCTCCTCGCCGCAGAAGGCGGAGATCTGCCGGCGGATGGGCGCCGGGGCGATCATCGACCGCAGCGCCGAGGACTACAAGTTCTGGAAGGACGAGCACACCCAGGACCCGCGCGAGTGGAAGCGCTTCGGCAAGCGCATCCGCGAGCTGACCGGCGGCGAGGACGTGGACATCGTCTTCGAGCACCCCGGCCGCGAGACCTTCGGCGCCTCCGTCTACGTCACCCGCAAGGGCGGCACCATCGTCACCTGCGCCTCCACCTCCGGCTACCACCACGAGTACGACAACCGCTACCTGTGGATGTCGCTGAAGAGGATCGTCGGCTCGCACTTCGCCAACTACCGCGAGGCCTGGGAGGCCAACCGCCTGGTCGCCAAGGGAAAGATCCACCCCACCCTCTCCAAGGTCTACTCCCTGGAGGAGACCGGCCAGGCCGCCTACGACGTCCACCGCAACCTCCACCAGGGCAAGGTCGGCGTGCTGGCCCTGGCCCCCCGCGAGGGACTCGGCGTCCGGGACCGGGAGATGCGCGAGAAGCACCTCGACGCCATCAACCTGTTCCGTGACGCGGTGGCGGAGCGGACCGACGAGCACGGCAGGAACGCCTGACATGAGCGGCCGTCAGAAGGACCGCCCGTGGCTCATGCGGACGTACGCCGGTCACTCGACCGCCGAGGCGTCCAACGAGCTCTACCGGCGCAACCTCGCCAAGGGCCAGACCGGCCTGTCGGTCGCCTTCGACCTGCCGACCCAGACCGGCTACGACCCCGACCACGTCCTCGCCCGCGGCGAGGTCGGCCGGGTCGGCGTGCCGGTGTCGCACCTCGGTGACATGCGCCGGCTGTTCCAGGACATCCCGCTGGAGCAGATGAACACCTCGATGACGATCAACGCCACCGCGATGTGGCTGCTGGCGCTCTACCAGGTGGTCGCGGAGGAGCAGGGCGCCGACATCGCCCGGCTCCAGGGGACGACGCAGAACGACATCGTCAAGGAGTACCTCTCGCGCGGGACGCACGTCTTCCCGCCGGGCCCCTCCCTGCGGCTGACCACCGACATGATCACGTACACGGTCCGGCACATCCCGAAGTGGAACCCGATCAACATCTGCAGCTACCACCTGCAGGAGGCGGGCGCCACCCCGGTCCAGGAGATCGCGTACGCCATGTCGACGGCCATCGCGGTCCTGGACGCCGTGCGCGACTCCGGCCAGGTGCCCGAGGAGAAGTTCGGCGACGTGGTCGCACGGATCTCCTTCTTCGTGAACGCGGGCGTCCGGTTCATCGAGGAGATGTGCAAGATGCGGGCCTTCGGCCGCATCTGGGACCGGATCACCAGCGACCGGTACGGCATCGCCGACCCCAAGCAGCGCCGTTTCCGCTACGGCGTCCAGGTCAACTCGCTCGGTCTGACCGAGGCGCAGCCGGAGAACAACGTCCAGCGCATCGTCCTGGAGATGCTGGCCGTCACGCTCTCCAAGGACGCCCGCGCCCGCGCCGTCCAGCTGCCCGCCTGGAACGAGGCGCTGGGGCTCCCCCGGCCCTGGGACCAGCAGTGGTCGCTGCGCATCCAGCAGGTGCTCGCGCACGAGAGCGACCTGCTGGAGTACGAGGACATCTTCGCCGGGTCGCACGTCATCGAGGCCAAGGTCGACGAGCTGGTCGCCGAGGCGCTCGCCGAGATCGACCGGATCCAGGAGATGGGCGGCGCCATGGCAGCCGTCGAGTCCGGCTATCTGAAGTCCGAGCTGGTCTCCTCGCACGCCGCCCGCCGGGCCCGGATCGAGGGCGGCGAGGAGAAGATCGTCGGCGTCAACATCCACGACACGACCGAGCCGAATCCGCTCACCGCCGACCTCGACGGGGCGATCATGACGGTCGACCCCGCCAACGAGGCCGGGGTCGTGGCGGCCCTGCACCAGTGGCGCGACAACCGGGACGAGGCCCGCGCCGGTGACGCCCTGGCCGCCCTGAAGAAGGCCGCGGCGGGCACCGGGAACCTGATGGAGGCGACCCTGGAGTGCGCCCGCGCGGGCGTCACCACCGGCGAGTGGTCCTGGGCGCTGCGCGACGTCTTCGGCGAGTTCCGGGCCCCGACGGGCGTCTCGTCCGCCCCGGTGGCGGTGACCGCCGAGGCCGGCACGCCGCTCGCCCTGGTCCGCGAGAAGGTCGCCAGGACCGCGGCCGACCTGGGTGCCGGACGGCTGCGGCTGCTGGTCGGCAAGCCGGGCCTGGACGGGCACTCCAACGGCGCCGAGCAGATCGCCGTACGGGCCCGCGACGCCGGCTTCGAAGTCGTCTACCAGGGGATCCGGCTGACTCCCGAACAGATCGTCTCGGCCGCGCTCGCCGAGGACGTGCACTGCGTCGGCCTGTCGATCCTGTCCGGCTCGCACGCCGAACTCGTGCCGGACGTGCTCACCCGGCTGCGCGAGGCGGGCGCCGCCGACATCCCGGTGATCGCGGGCGGGATCATTCCGCCCGCCGATGCCGCGGCCCTCGTCGGGGCCGGTGTCGCCGCCGTGTTCACCCCGAAGGATTTCGGTATCACGGAGATCATCGGCCGTATCGTCGACGAGATCCGGAAAGCGAACAAGCTCGACCCTCTGGAGGTCCCCGCATGACTGCCGTCACCCCCCCGCCCGTCTCCCCCCACTCCCAGGCGACGTCCCTGCGGGACGGCACCTCCCGGCTGCGTCCGCGCCGCTCGTGCCTGGCCGTGCCCGGCTCGAACCCGCGGTTCCTGGAGAAGGCCCAGGGGCTCCCCGCCGACCAGGTCTTCCTCGACCTGGAGGACGCCTGCGCGCCGCTCGCCAAGGAGGGCGCGCGGCACACCATCGTCGATGCGCTGAACAACGGGGACTGGACGGGCAAGACCCGGGTCGTGCGGGTCAACGACTGGACCACCCACTGGACCTACCGCGACGTCATCACGGTCGTCGAGGGCGCGGGCCAGAACCTCGACTGCATCATGCTGCCCAAGGTCCAGGACGCCCAGCAGGTCGTCGCCCTCGACCTGCTGCTGACCCAGATCGAGAAGACGATGGGCCTCGAGGTCGGCCGGATCGGCATCGAGGCGCAGATCGAGAACGCCAAGGGCCTGGTGAACATCGACGACATCGCCGCCGCCTCGCCCCGCCTGGAGACGCTGATCTTCGGCCCGGCCGACTTCATGGCGTCGATCAACATGAAGACCCTGGTCGTCGGCCAGCAGCCGCCCGGCTACCCGGCGGACGCCTACCACTACATCCTGATGCGCATCCTGATGGCGGCCCGTACGCACGACCTCCAGGCGATCGACGGCCCCTTCCTCCAGATCCGCGACGTGGACGCGTACCGCGAGGTCGCGGGCCGGGCGGCGGCGCTGGGCTTCGACGGCAAGTGGGTGCTGCACCCCGGTCAGGTCGAGGCGGCCAACGAGGTGTTCTCGCCCTCGCAGGAGGACTACGACCACGCCGAGCTGATCCTCGACGCGTACGAGTGGTGCACTTCGGAGAAGGGCGGCAAGAAGGGCTCGGCGATGCTCGGCGACGAGATGATCGACGAGGCCAGCCGCAAGATGGCCCTCGTCATCGCAGGCAAGGGCCGTGCCGCCGGCATGCAGCGCACCTCCAAGTTCGAAGCCCCGGAGGCCTGATCATGCAGTTCGGACGCACGTACGAGGAGTTCGAGGTCGGTGCGATCTACAAGCACTGGCCCGGGAAGACGGTCACGGAGTACGACGACCACCTCTTCTGTCTGCTGACCATGAATCATCACCCGTTGCACATGGACAGCAACTACGCGGAACGGACGACCGACTTCGGAAAGAACGTCGTCGTCGGCAACTACATCTACTCGCTGCTGCTCGGCATGTCCGTCCCGGACGTCTCCGGAAAGGCCATCGCCAATCTGGAGATCGAGTCGCTGAAGCACGTCGCGCCGACCTTCCACGGCGACACGATCTACGGCGAGACGACCGTTCTCGACAAGACGCCGTCGAGGTCGAAGAGCGACCGCGGAATCGTCCACGTGGAAACCAGGGGCTACAAGCAGGACGGCACGCTCGTCTGCGTGTTCCGCCGCAAGGTGATGGTCCCCACCGAGACGTACATCAAGGAGCGCGGCGGGGAGCAGCCCGGCCGTCCCGAGTTGAACCAGCCTTCGCAGAAGAACGTGGAGAAGTAGCCATGACGCGACTCGCCCAGACCGCCGGCCTCGACGACGTCCAGCGGGAAATCCTCTCCACGGTCCGGGATTTCGTCGACAAGGAGATCATTCCGGTCGCGACCCAGCTGGAGCACCGTGACGAGTACCCCACCGAGATCGTGGAGGGACTCAAGGAACTCGGCCTGTTCGGGCTGATGATCCCCGAGGAGTACGGCGGCCTGGGTGAGTCGCTTCTCACATACGCGCTGTGCGTGGAGGAGATCGCCCGCGGCTGGATGAGCGTCTCGGGAATCATCAACACGCACTTCATCGTGGCGTACATGCTCAAGCAGCACGGCACCCAGGAGCAGAAGGACACCTTCCTGCCGCGGATGGCGCTGGGCGAGGTCCGGGGCGCGTTCTCGATGTCCGAGCCGGCGCTGGGCTCGGACGTCTCGGCGATCACCTCCAAGGGGGTCCGGGACGGCAAGGAGTACGTCCTGAACGGCCAGAAGATGTGGCTGACGAACGGTGGCACGTCCTCGCTCGTCGCCGTCCTGTGCCGGAGTGACGAAGGACACCCCGAGGGCACGGCCCCGCACAAGTCGATGACGACGTTCCTGGTGGAGAAGGAACCCGGATTCGGCGAGGTCCGCCCCGGCCTCACCATTCCCGGCAAGATCGACAAAATGGGATACAAGGGCGTCGATACGACCGAACTCATCATGGACGGGCTGCGCATTCCGGCCAATCGGGTACTGGGCGGCACCACCGGTCGAGGGTTTTACCAAATGATGGACGGCGTAGAGGTCGGCCGGGTGAATGTGGCGGCACGTGGCTGCGGCGTCGCGCAGCGTGCGTTCGAACTCGGCGTTTCCTACGCGCAACAGCGCCAGACCTTCGGAAAGCCGATTGCCCAGCACCAGGCGATCCAGTTCAAGCTGGCCGAAATGGCCACCAAGGTCGAGGCCGCCCATGCAATGATGGTGAACGCAGCCCGCAAAAAGGACTCCGGGGAACGAAACGACCTGGAGGCAGGGATGGCGAAGTACCTCGCCTCCGAATACTGCAAGGAAGTCGTCGAGGACGCCTTCCGTATCCACGGCGGCTACGGCTTCTCAAAGGAGTACGAGATCGAGCGCCTCTACCGGGAGGCCCCGATGCTGCTCATCGGCGAAGGTACCGCCGAGATCCAGAAAATGATCATCGGGCGCCGACTCCTCGAGGAGTACCGGTTCCAGGGGTGATTGTCCCTTTCGAGGTAATTTAGCCGCGAAGAAGATCACATCCTGTCATCCTCGGTCAGTGCCTTCCAGTCGTCCGACTCGGCTGCTGGCTTGCCCAGTTGCGGCTCGCAACCGATAACATCGCCGGAAAAGCCGCCGTCCCCCGTTGCCAGCGCGGCATCATCCGCTACGAAGGTCATCCATGCCCGACAGCCAAACCTCTGCACCACGCGGCGGGGTCCGCCTTGCACGCGGAGCTTCGCCGTGGCTCCTCCCGACCGTCGCCACCGCGGCACTCAGCCTCGCCCGGGCCCGCAAGTCCGGGCGCTGGGCCGCGGTGGCCGTGCCCACCACCGCGCTCGCGGCGGGCATGCTGTGGTTCTTCCGCGACCCCGAGCGCGAGATCACCCGGGGCCGGGTGATCTCACCGGCCGACGGAGTGGTGCAGAGCATCATGCCGTGGAAGGACGGACGCACCCGCGTCGCGATCTTCATGAGCCCGCTGAACGTCCACGTCAACCGGGCGCCGCTGGCCGGCAGGGTGACCTCGGTCGAGCACGTCCCCGGCGGGTTCGTTCCGGCGTTCAACAAGGAGAGCGAGAACAACGAGCGCGTTGTCTGGCACTTCGACACCGAGCTCGGCGACATCGAGATGGTGCAGATCGCCGGCGCGGTCGCCCGGCGCATCGTCCCGTACATCCCGCAGGGCACGAAGGTGGAGCAGGGCGAGCGCATCGGCCTGATCCGCTTCGGCTCGCGGGTCGACATCTACCTTCCGGAGGGTGTCGATGTCGCGGTCGAGGTCGGCCAGGCCACCACCGCGGGGGTGACTCGAATTGACCGTGATTGATCCCGACACACAGGCCGGCTGGGTGCCGGAGGCGGAGTCCGAGGAGGACGCCGGCGAGGACATGCCGCTCTCTCTGCGGCTGTCGATAGCGGACACCCTCACGCTCGGCAACGCCACCTGCGGGTTCATGGCGGTGTACTTCACCACCACCGGAATCCTCATTCCGCACCTCACGGGCAGCGACGAGAGCGGCATGGCGCGGCACTCCGCGGCCACCGCCGTCATCCTGATGCTCCTCGCGGCGGTCTTCGACCTCTTCGACGGGCTCGTGGCCCGCAAGCTGCGCTCCTCGCCGATGGGGGCCGAGCTGGACAACCTCTCGGACCTGATCAGCTTCGGGCTCGCCCCGGCGTACTTCGTCCTCGTCTACGGCATGGTCGCGGACGACGCGCACCAGCGGGTGTCCGCGCTGGCGGCGGTCGTGGTGTTGCTGGCGGTGGTGCTCAGACTCGCCAGATTCTCCTGCGTGACCATGAAGGACGGCATGTTCCAGGGCATGCCGAGCCCCTTCGGAGCGCTCACGGTCGTCTCGATCGTGCTCCTGGAGCTGCCCTTCGTGCCGACGCTCCTCGCGATCGTCGGGGTGGCGTGGCTGATGGTCAGCCGGGTCGAGTACCCGAAGCCGCGGGGCATCCTCGCGGTGGCGATGCTCAGCTGGATCGTGGCCGCGATGGGGCTGCTCGCCGCCTGGGCGTTCGATGCCCCCGGCGGTCAGCTGCTCCTCCAGACCGGCTGCGCGCTCCAGGTGGTCCTGGGAGCGGTCATCCCGCTCTTCGCGACGGCCCGGCGGGTGAACACCTTCCGCGGCAACCGGCGCGAGGCGCGGGCGGCGCAGCTCCCGTAGAGCGGCACACGACGGAACGAACGGCACGAGAGGGCCCGGGTGCTCCCCCAGCACCCGGGCCCTTTCGCATGCCGCGGAGGCGGGGCCGACCGGTGCGGCGTGCCGGATTCGTCTGCCTCCGCGGCGATTCGCCGGGACCGGCCGGGGGCACCGGCACAGTATGTTGGGCCCATGGGAACGGGGGCTTCTTCCACGGCTGTCCGCGCCGGCTCGTCCTCGGGACGGGCCGGCGCCGTCGTGTGTCCTCCCGCCGGGACCGGCCCGTCCTCCTCCCGGGCACCCGACCGTCCGGAGCGGTGAACAGCCGGGCGAACGGCGGTGCCGGCCGTGTGCGCCGTCCCCGGATCAGGCCATGACGATGAAGGATTCGGAACCCGATGACAGACAACGCCGAGATGATCGCTTTCGTCCGGGCGCGGCTCGCCGAGGAAGAACGGATCGCGCAGGGGGCGGGCGGCGACAGCTGGCGCTGCCCGGCCGACGTGCCCGGCGAGGTGCACGACCGGTCCGGGGGCATCGCGTTCAGCGTGCGGAATCTCGGTTTCGACCAGCACATCGCCTTCCAGGACCCGGCGCGCACGCTGCGCCGCATCGAGACCAGCCGGGTGCTCCTCAACGAGTACGCCGAGGTGGCCGACCTGGACACCGACCGCCCCGAGCACGATTTCCGGTCCGGCCGGGCGGTGGGGCTGGGGTTCGCCGTGCGTCAGCTGGCAGCGGAGCACGCCGGCCATCCCGAGTACCGGGCCAGGTGGCTCCCCCGGTTCATCCAGTAGCACCGGTCCCGGCCGGAGGAGCGCCCCGGCCGGTGCCGTTCCCGTACCGGCCACCGGCGGGTGTCCGCCCCCGCCGTTGCCCTGCTCCGTGCCCCGGCCACGAACCCTCCTGCGGGTGACGGCGGGGAGCTAAGGTTTCAAAAAGGGACGGATCGGACTGCCCGGGGATGCCATGCACCGACACCGCAGCGCACCGGACGACCCCCAGGACCTCCTGCTCACCCTCGGGAACCTGGTCGACCGGGCCCTGGAGAACATCGAGCTCCACCGGATCAGGGCGGAACTGGGCATGGCGCTGCAACGGCATCTGCTCCCGGCCGGGCTGCCCGAGTTCCCGGGGCTGCGGATCGGCGTCCGTTACACGCCCTCGCAGGACGGGCTGGCCATCGGCGGCGACTTCTACGACGCGTTCCCGATGCGGGACGGAACGACGGGAATCGTCATCGGCGACGTGCAGGGGCACGGCGTGGAGGCCGCCGCCTTCATGGGCGAGGCCCGGGCCGGTCTCAGGGCGCTCGCCGGTATGACGACCGACCCGGGCGAGGTGCTGGCGCTCGCCAACGAGCTGCTGATCTCGCTGGACTGCGAACTGTTCACGACCTGCTGTCTGCTGCGTGTGGCCCCGGAGCGGGGAGAGTTCTTCGTGGCCAGGGCCGGGCACGTGCCGCTCGTGTGGGGCACCGACTCGGGCGACCGCGGCATCTGCCTGGACGCGGGCGGGATGCCGTTGGGGATACTGCGCGACCAGCCGTACCCGGTGACCCGGCGGGGGCTGACGGAGCCCGGGTACCTGGTCCTGCTGACCGACGGGGTCGTGGAGGGGCCGTCCTGCCCGATCGACGAGGGGCTCGCCGCGGTGGCGGAGCTGGTCGGTGCCGCGGACGGGGCCGACCCCGACGAGCTGGCCGCACGGGTGATCCGGGTGGCGGACCTGACCGGTCACGAGGACGATGCCGCCGTGCTCGTCGTCCGTCACGAGGGCCCGGCGGAGACCGCCGGCTGACGGAACGGGCGGGGTCGGGGCGGACCCGGCGGGCGGACCCGGCGGGCGGGCACGACGAGCGAGCAGGGCGGGCGGACACGGCGGACCGGACCGGGGCACGGCACAGGCGGCGAGGCACGGCGGATGCGGCGCAGGCAGCGGGGCGCGGCGGGTGGTCCAGGGGTGCGCCGGAGGCGCCCCTTCGTCCGTGGCATCGGCGGGACCTCGGCGTGCCCGCCCCTGCGGGATGCCTCGGTGTGGTGTCTGATGCTGCTGTGGTGGACAGAGCGCGGCTCCGGCGGCGGGCGGTCACGGTCCTGACGGTTCTGGGGGTGGCCGCCTGCTACTGCGCGACGGCCTGGCTGGGGCTGCTCCAGCAGCTGGTGCGGGGCCAGGTCACCCCGCTGTGGCCGGCGACCGGGATCGCGATGGCGGCGCTGCTCGTGTTCGGTGTGCGGGTCTGGCCCGGAATCGCGCTCGGGGCGTTCGTCGTCAACGGCGCCATCGATCCCTCGCCGGTGTCCGTGCCGCTGATCACCGCCGGAAACACCCTCGCCCCGGTCTGCTCGTTCCTGATGCTGAGGCGCGCGGGTTTCCACAAGGACCTCGACCGGCTGCGGGATGCGCTGGCGCTGGTCTTCCTCGGCGCCCTGGCCGGTACGCTGATCAGCGCGTCCGCGGGTTCCGGAGCCCTCGTGCTGTCGGGGGCGCTCCCGGCCGCCGAGTTCTGGCCGACCTGGCTGGTCTGGTGGACGGGCGACGCCATGGGCATCATGGTCGTGACGCCGTTGCTGCTGGCCGCCCGCAGGGCCCGGTGGCCGCGCGACATCGGCCCGGCACGATGGATCGAGGCCGCCGCCCTGGTGGCCGCCACCCTGGGCGCCACCCTCCTGGCGACCGTCACGATCCCCTCGCTGCTGTTCCTCGTGTTCCCCTTCCTCATCTGGGCCGCCTTCCGCTTCGAGCGGGCCGGCGCCGCCTGCTGCGCGCTGGGCGTGTCCACGCTCGCGATCCTGGCCGCCGGACGGATGACCGGCCCCTTCGCCGATTACGGTCTGGTCGCCTCCATGATCGTCCTCCAGGCGTTCAACGGGGTCACCGCGCTCACCGCGCTGCTGCTCGGCGCGGCCGTCACCGAACGCAACCGGACCCACCACGAGATCCGACGGCTCTGCGCGCGACTCTCCGAGAAGCTGGCCCGGCAGGACCCGTGATTCACTCCATCGGGCGCGCGACGGGTGCGCGAACCGGTGAACCGGAGCAGGCTGAGGGGCGACGGCACCGCGACAAGGGCAACCGGACGCCGATACCCGGGCGGCCGGGCGCCGTAAGAGGTGGAGCCATGCCCCATGTGTCTGCGAATGTCCATGTGTCCCGCCCCGCCGACGAGGTCTTCTCGTTCCTCCGGGATCCGCGGAATCTGGCCGAGTGGTCGTCGAGCATCGACCGGGTGATCGACGGTCCCCTCGCCGCCGAACTCGGCGACGAGTACATCTGCAAGTTTCCGGGCAGACGACGGACGCACCGCCTCCGGTGCACCGCGAGCGCCCCCGTCGAGTACCTGGTCTTCCGGGGTGCGGGCATGTGGACCCCGCTGGGCCGGCATTCCCCGGAGCTGGAGTTCCGGCTCAGTCCGGGCCTCCGGGGCACGACGGTCACCGTTTCGGTCAGGCCCCATCTGGACGGCGGCATGATCGTGCTCGCGCCGTTCGTGACGATGGCCTGGCGGCGTGACCTGCCGTCGGAGCTCCAGTGCCTGGCCGACCTGCTGGCCGGCGGGAACGGCTCCGGCCCGCGCCCTGACGAAGGCGTGGTCCCGGGCCTCCCCGGAGCGGGGGCCGGCGGGGACGGCACCGGGGAAGCCGTCGACGGAAGCGGTCTGGGAACCGCACCGTCCGTCGGATGACGTGCGGGCGGTGTCCCGGCCGGGGCGCGGGGCGGGCCGGCCCGGATGCCGCCCCGCCCGTCCCGGAGCGCCATGGGCCGGGCGGTCCCGGCGGCCCGGGCCCGTCCGGCGGGGGCGGTCACCGGGCCGTCCGGCCGGCCGGGGGCGGCTACCGGGGCCGCGTCAGGAAGTCGTGCGCGATCGCCTCGGCGGCGCGTTCCAGCAGGGGCCCCGCCTGGGCCATCGAGACCGCCGGGTCCGGTTCCAGGTCCGCCAGGGCGTACGCGCGGCTGATGCCCGCCCCGGTCAGGGCCTCCTGCGACAGCGCCAGCCGGCCGCAGACCGCGACGACCTCGATGCCCGCGGCGCGGGCCGCGGCGGCCACTCCCGCCGGCGCCTTGCCGTGCAGGGTCTGCGCGTCGAGCGAGCCCTCCCCGGTGATCACCAGGTCGGCGCGGGCCAGTGCGGGGGCGAAGCCCAGGACGTCGAGCATGACCTCGATGCCGGGGCGGAACCGGGCACCGAGGGCGACCAGCGCCCCGTAGCCGATACCGCCCGCCGCCCCCGCTCCGGGCAGCCGCGCGTGGTCCGGGCCGAGGACGGAGGCGTAGTGGGCGAGCGCGGCGTCGAGGACCGCGATGTCGTCCTCGGTCGCGCCCTTCTGCCTGCCGTAGACCTCGGGGGCGCCCTTCGGCCCCGTCAGCGGGTTGTCGACGTCGCTGGCGAGGATCAGGTCCACCCCGGCCAGTCGTGGATCGAGGCCGGACAGGTCCGCCTCGGCCAGGGCGGCGAGGCCGCCGCCCCCGGGGCCGACGGGCTTGCCGTCCGCGTCCAGGAACCGGGCGCCGAGCGCGGCCAGCATGCCCGCGCCGCCGTCCGTGGTCGCGCTGCCGCCGACCCCGAACACGATCGTCCGGGCCCCCGCGTCGAGCGCGGCGGCCAGCAGTTCGCCGGACCCGTACGTGGTGGCCGTGAGCGGGGCGAACACCCCCGCGGGCAGGTGCTGGAGCCCCGACGCCTCGGCCATCTCCACCACCGCCGTGGTGTCGCGCAGCGCGTACGCCGCGGTCACCGGGTCGCCGAGGGGGCCGGTCACCCTGGCCTCGCGGCGCTCGAATCCGGCGGCCACCGCCGCCGCCACCGTGCCGTCGCCGCCGTCGGCCACGGGCAGGGTCTCGACCCGTGCGCCGGGGGCGATCCGCCGCAGCCCGGCCGTCACCCGCTCCGCGACCTGCACGGCCGTGAGCGAGCCCTTGAACTTGTCCGCCGCGACGAGCACGCGTGCGGTCTCCATCACTGCTCCGTCCGCCACCTTGCATCCCTTGCTCTCGAACAGGCAGTCGCGCCGCCCCGACCTTATCCGCAGCGGATACCCGCTGCCCAGGGCCACCGTCGCACCGGTCGGGCGGCCTTCGCCCGGGCCGGTGCGCGCCCGGGCTCCGCTACGCTGCCCGCGTGACCACCACCGACTACGCCGCCTACATCACGGGCCTCCCCCGGGTACTGGCCGCCGCGGCCATGCTGTTCCGGGACGACCGGGGGCGGGTGCTGCTCGTCGAGCCGAATTACCGGGAGGGCTGGACCCTGCCCGGCGGAACGATCGAGTCCGACGAGGGCGAGAGCCCGCGCCAGGCCGCACGGCGCGAGACGGCCGAGGAGATCGGACTCGACATCGAGCCGGGGCGGTTGCTCGCCGTCGACTGGTCGCGCAGTCCGCGACGGCCGCCGATCGCCGCGTACCTGTACGACGGCGGAGTGCTCGGCGAGGCCGAGCTGAAGGCGATCCGGCTGCAGGAGGAGGAGCTCCTGTCCTGGAAGCTGGTGGAGCGCGACGCGCTGGACCGGCATCTCCTCGGCACCCTCGGGCCGCGCCTGCGGGCGGCCCTGGACGTCCTCGACTCCGGTGGCGGCACGGTGGAGCTGGTGGACGGCCGCCCGGTGGCCGACTGAGCCGCGGACCGCCCCACCCCCTCTCCGTCCCGTTCGCCCCGTATTCCCCCTGTGTCCCGTTGTCCTGACGGCCTGTCACCGGTATTCCGGACGACGGCTGCCGGGCGCGCGAGTTCAGATGCCATTCGTCCGCAGTCCACGCTCGACCGGCATCATCCGGACTCCACGGATGCGGAGGGATCATGCGTACGCACACAGGGCACCTCGGCGGACCACTGGCCGCGATCGTCGCGGCCGTATTCGCCTGCACGGCAGTCGTCACCACGGCCTCGACGGCGCTCGCGGAGCCGGTGCCGTCCCCGGCCCGCCCCGCGCACGGCGGGCTGCCCTCGTCGGTGGACGGGGGCGCCTGGCGGTCCGGCCACGTCCAGGGCATGGCCATCGACCGCCGCAAGGGCTTCATGTACTTCTCGATGACCAACCTGCTGGTGAAGACCGACCTCGGGGGCAATCCGGTCGGCTCGGTCACCGGCTTCACCGGCCACCTCGGCGACCTGGACTTCGACGAGCGGGACGGCCGGGTCTACGGCTCGCTGGAGTACAAGGAGGCGAAGTCCTTCTACATCGCGATCCTCGACGTGGACCGGATCACCCGGATGGACATGGATGCCCAGACCACGGGGGTCGTCTCGACCGTCCACCTCAAGGAGGTGGTGGAGGACTTCACCGCCGACATGAACGGCGACGGCGTCTTCGACGGCGACACGGGCAGGACGCCCGACCACCGGTACGGCTGCAGCGGCATCGACGGCGTCGCGTTCGGCCCGGCGTTCGGCGACCGGCGCGGCAAGCACGCCCGGAAGAGGCTGACGGTCGCCTACGGCGTGTACGCCAACGCCGACCGCACGGACAACGACCACCAGGTGCTGCTCCAGTACGACGTCACCCGGTGGAAGAAGTACGAGCGCCCGCTGACCGAGTCGGCCCCGCACACCAGCGGCCCCGCCCGGCCCGACGGCAAGTTCTTCGCGTACACCGGGAACACCACGTACGGCGTGCAGAACCTGGAGTACGACGGGCACAGCGGCAACTGGCTGATGGCCGCCTACAAGGGCACCAAGCCGGGCTTCCCCAACTACTCGGTCTTCGCGCTGGACGGGGCGCGGAAGCCGGTGCGCGGTCCGGTCCGCGGCCAGCAGGAACCGGAGCGCGGTCTGCTGCTCCCCCTGCTGCGGGAGGGCGCGCACGACGCGGCGAGCGGCACGTACGGGTGGCCCGCGCCGGGTCAGTACGGGCAGTACGGGCTGGTCTCGCTCGACGACGGGCGGTTCTACGTCGCGCGCAGCGGCACGCTCCAGGACGGCGAGGTCACCAAGCAGACCGCCCGCGCCGAGCTGAACACCTGGACGGGGCTGACCCCCTCGCCGTTCAGTCCCGTGGCCCCCACGGCCTGACCGCGGCGCCGGACCGCCGCCCGTGACGCCCGGCACCGGGCGAAATCGTCTCGCGGGCGGCGCCCGGTGCTGCGTACGCTCGGGGCCATGGCTCTCGTCGCGATCCTCAGCGGCGCCGGTGTGTCCACGGACTCCGGCATTCCCGACTACCGCGGCCCCAACGGCCTCTGGCGCAAGGACCCGGAGGCCGAGAAGCTCGTCACGTACGACTTCTACATGGCCGACCCGGAGATCCGCCGCCGCTCCTGGCAGATGCGCCGCGCCAGTGCGGCCTGGAACGCCGAGCCGAACGCGGCCCACCGCGCGGTGGCGGAGCTGGAGCGGTCCGGCACGCCGGTGCGGGTGATCACGCAGAACGTGGACGGTCTGCACCAGCTCGCCGGGCTCCCCGCCCGCAAGGTCCTGGAGCTGCACGGGACCGCGCGCGAGGTGGTCTGCACCCGCTGCCACGCCCGCTCCGCCATGGCCGACGCACTGGCCCGGGTCGAGGCGGGCGAGGCCGATCCGCCGTGCGAGGTCTGCGGCGGCATCCTGAAGTCGGCGACGGTCATGTTCGGCGAGCGGCTCGATCCGATGGTGCTGGGGCAGGCCATGGCGATCGCCAAGGCCTGCGAGGTGTTCATCGCGGTCGGTACGACGCTCCAGGTGCAGCCCGCCGCCTCGCTGGCCGGTGTCGCGACGGACCACGGCGCCCGGCTGATCGTGGTGAACGCGGAGCCGACGCCGTACGACGAACTGGCCGAGGAAATCGTGCGCGAGCCCATCGGCACGGCTCTTCCCGCGCTGCTGAGGCGGCTGGCGGCGGAAACCGGGACGGCTCAGGGGAGTTGAGGCGGGGGCCGTCAGTCCCCCAGTTCCCGTTGCACCCGGCGCGAGGGGCGGAACACGTACAGGTCGAGGATCTCGGGCGGGTCCGCCAGCCCCGGTCCGCCCGCCCCGGCCCAGGCGGCCACGTCCGTCACGGCGTCCGGGTCGTTGACGAGCCCGAGCCAGACCGGCCGGCCGCCCGCCCTGCGGCCCTCCGCCGACGGCTGCACGACGATCACGTTGGCCTGCTCGCAGGCGTCGAGGCAGTCCACCACGCGCACCGTGGCGGAATCGCCGAGCGAGCTCCGCAGCCCGGCGAGCTGGGCGGCGTGGTCCACGCCCGGGATCTTCGGCGTCCCGCAGCAGCAGCCGCGGCAGACGCTGACGGTGGGCCGGGGCGTGCCCCCGGTGGGTGCGGTCCTGCGTGTGCGGCTCATGCGGGGGCGCTTCCGGTACCGGCTCGGGTGATCACCCCGGGACTGTACCGGCCCGCCGCCGGGTCGAACATCCGCGCTACCCCGGGGGCGGGGTGGGGTAGAGTTGGCGGCTGCGAAGGGGAGTAGCCCCGCAAACCGGTCGTCGACACACTGGAGCCCTCGGGTTCCCGGTGGCCGGGCCCGTGAATCATGGCGGGCGGGCGAGACCTTCGGTCAGGTATGACACGCCCGCGCCCGTGGGCGGTGACGTCATGCCGGGCCGAGTGGTCCTCCGAGAGCCGTCCGGCGCTTCGCGAAGGCCCGGGGCCCGGCTCTCACAGAAAGCCACCCGGAATGCACCTCGACCCCCTGGCGATCCTCACCGCCTTCGGGCTGATCTTCCTCGCGGAACTCCCCGACAAGACGATGTTCGCGTCGCTTGCCATGGGCACCCGCATGCGGCCGCTGTACGTCTGGTTCGGCACCTCGTCCGCGTTCATCGTGCACGTCGCCATCGCGGTGGGGGCGGGCAGTCTGCTCGGGCTGCTGCCCGACTGGATCGTGAAGCTGGTGTCGGCCTCCCTCTTCGCCTTCGGTGCGTTCATGCTGCTGCGCTCCGGTGGCGACGATGACGACGACGAGGCCGGCCCCAGGACGGTGACCGGTTTCTGGCCGGTCTACTCGACCGCGTTCATGGCCGTCTTCATCAGTGAGTGGGGCGACCTCACCCAGATCACCACGGCCAACCTGGCCGCGAGCAACGGCACCTGGTCCACGGCGATCGGGTCGGCGGCGGCCTTGATGTCCGTCTCGGCGCTGGCGCTGCTGGCGGGGCAGTTCATCGCGAAGCGGGTGCCGCTCAAGACGGTCCAGCGGATCGGCGGGCTCTGCATGCTGGGGCTGGCGATCTGGACCCTGGTGGAGATCTTCACCGGCTGACCCCGGTCGGCCCAGTACTTCCCGGTTGCCCGGAGGGCGGTCCCGGACGTTCCCGTCCGGGACCGCCCCCGTGTTTTCTCCGCACGGGGCGGTGTCAGAAGAGCGCCGGGATGGCGTCCTGCGTGCCGCTCTCGAAGGCCAGCAGCCGCTGCTTGCGGTCGAGCCCGCCGCCGTAGCCGGTGAGCCCGCCCGAGGCGCCGATGACGCGGTGGCAGGGGACGATGATGCCCACCGGGTTCTTGCCGTTGGCGAGCCCCACCGCGCGCGAGGCGCCCGGTTTGCCGAGGATCTCGGCCAGTTCGCCGTACGAGCGGGTCTCGCCGTACGGGATCTGCTGGAGCTGCTCCCAGACGCTGCGCTGGAACGGGGTGCCGTCCAGGTGCAGCGGCAGGTCGAACTCGTGCAGTTCACCGGCGAAGTAGGCGTCGAGCTGGCGGACGGTCTCCGTGAAGGGGCGCGGGTCCGGTTCCCCGAAGGTCTCCTCGGGCGGGCGGTGGCGCTGTCCGGTCATGTAGAGGCCGGAGAGGATCCCGTCGGTGGCGACGAGGGTCAGCGGGCCGTACGGACTGTCGACGACCGTGTGCCGCCGGGGCGCCGTGCTCGTGGGTTTCGTGGTCATGACTGGACTTCCCGGCTTTCTGGGGTGGGCAGGTGGTTGATGGGGTGGTCGTCGACGGTCCACAGGTACTGGACCGCGTACGCCCGCCAGGGCCGCCAGGCCGCCGCCCGGGCGGTGAGTGCCGCGGGGGTGGACGGGAGGCCGAGCTTCCCGGCCGCGCGGCGGATGCCGAGGTCGGTGGGGAGGAAGGCGTCGGGGTCGCCGAGCGCCCGCATCGCGATCACTTCCACGGTCCAGGGTCCGAAGCCGGGCAGGGCGGCCAGTTCGGCCCGGGCCCGTTCCCAGTCGGTGCCGGTGCCGAGGCCGAGCGATCCGTCGGCCAGCGCCCCGACGAGCGTGGTGAGGGTGGTGCGGCGGCTGCGCGGCAGGGCGAGCCGTTCGGGGTCGAGCCCGGCGAGCGCCCCGGGGGTCGGGAAGAGATGGGTGAGGCCGCCCTCCGGGTCGTCGACGGGGGTGCCGTGCGCGGTGACCAGACGGGCGGCGTGGGTGCGGGCGGCGGCGGTCGAGACCTGCTGGCCGAGCACCGCCCGGACGGCGAACTCCGCCTCGTCGACGGTGCGCGGGACCCGCCGGCCGGGGGCCTCCTCGACCAGGGGCGCGAGCAGCGGGTCGGCGCGCAGCTGTTCGTCGACGGCCACCGGGTCGGCGTCCAGGTCGAGCAGCCAGCGGCAGCGGCTGATGGCGAGGGTGAGGTCCCGCGGATCGGTGAGGGAGAGGCGGCAGGCGATGTGGCCGGGCTGCGGGGAGAGGGCGACGGTGCCGTGTCCGTACCGCAGGGTGAGCGTGCGACGGTAGGCGCCGTCCCGCCACTCCTCGACGCCGGGGACCGCGGTCGCGGCGAGGTGGCCGAAGAGGTTGCTGGGGTTGAGCGGGGCCCGGTACGGCAACCGCAGCGCTGTCGTACCCGGGGTGGCGGGAGGGCTCGGGGAGCGGGCGGCGCGGCTGCGCAGTTCGCCCGGGGCGAGCGCGAAGACCTCGCGGACGGTCTCGTTGAAGGTGCGGATCGAGGAGAACCCGGCGGCGAACGCGACCTCGGCCATGGGCAGCGCGGTCGTCTCGATGAGGAGCCTCGCGGTCTGGGCGCGCTGGGCGCGGGCCAGGGCGAGCGGGCCCGCACCGAGTTCGGCGAGCAGTTGGCGTTCGATCTGCCGGGCGGAGTAGCCGAGCCGGGCCGCGAGCCCGGGGACGCCCTCGCGGTCGACGACGCCGTCCCGGATGAGGCGCATCGCGCGGGCCACGGAGTCGGCCCGGGCGTTCCACTCCGGGGAGCCGGGGCTGGTGTCGGGCCGGCATCGCTTGCAGGCCCGGAACCCGGCCTGCTGGCAGGCGGCGGCGCTGGGGTAGAAGGTCATGTTCTCGACCTTGGGCGGCACGACGGGGCAGCTGGGGCGGCAGTAGATCCGGGTGGTCAGGACCGCCGTGAAGAACCAGCCGTCGAAGCGGGCGTCCTTGGACCGGACGGCCCGTACGCAGCGCTCGGTGTCGGTGTACATGCCTCAAGCATCCGGTACGGACACCCGGGAGGCTGGCGGAATTCCGACATCGACGCGGCACTGCCAGGCTCCTTCGGATTCGCCTCCCCGCCCGTCGGCGGCGTTTCGCCGCCCGCCCCGTGACACGGTTGATGGCGGGGCTCCGGGCGGTCATGATCCCGGGATGGAGAGGATCGTCGATCTCGATCGGGCCGCCGCCGTGCTCGCCGGTGAGGCAGCGCTCTGGCGCGATCGCGGAGTGGTGTTCGGCCCGGTGACGTGGCGGGACGCGGAGGCGTCCTGGCCCCAGCCGCTGGAAACCGACCGGGCGCGGGTGGGCGACCCCGACTCGCTGGGCGTCGTCGCCCGCGGCCCGGACGACGCCGAGCTGGTCGTGGTGCTGTTCCGGGGCGGCTGGGCCGACGTCGAATTCGCCGCCTCCCTCGACGACTTCGGGATGCTCCCGGCCTCGGACATCGTCTCCGCCGAGGACTTCGGGGCCCGGCTCGCGCAGTGGCTGCGGCGCGCCTTCGACCCGCACCCCGGCGGACTCGCGCGGGCGCCGTCGTGCACACTCGACAGGACGCACGGGAAATGGCCGGAAGTGGGTGGGGAACAGTGAGCGATCCGTACGAACGTTCCGGCTCCGTGGCCGGGGCCGTATGACCTCCTTCCACCACTCCGTCGTCGTCCGCCCCCTGGAGCCCGGCCGAGTCCGCGAACTCATCGGGATACTCTGCGACTTCGCCGAATCCAGCCGGGCCGACGGCGAGCAGGTCCTGTTGGAGAACGGGCAGCCGGTCGTGGGCGTGCGTCTGTTGAAGGGGCGCCATCTGCGGGCCGGCGCCCGGTACGAGATCACGGAGGCCGACTCCACGGAGCGGACCGTCGTCCTCGTGCACGAGTGGCGGCGCACCAAGGCGATCGCCGTGGAGCAGCTGTCGGCCCAGGACGACCTCACGGCGCGCCTGGTTCTCCGGCTGAGCAGCCCGGACCGGCCCCGGTTGCTGGAGGCCGAGGGGGAGCTGCGGGGGCCGGAGGGCTCGGGGACGCTGTACCGGGGCACGGGGAGGGCCAGGCTCGACCTGGCCGCGTAGTGGGCGGCGGCCGGCCTCCTGCCCGGGGCCCCGCCGGTGGCGCGGGCCCCGATGACGGCCCGGCTGAGGCACCGGCTGGGCGAGGCGCGGCTGCGGCCGAGCCGGGCGGACGGCGGGCTGTGGCGGGTGGACGTGTCGGTCACGGTGCGCGGCCGGTGGCTGCTGCGGCCGGTCGTCGCGGTCGCCCTGGCCGTGGCCGGGGGCCGGGTGCGGCAGGGGTTCCGGTCCGCGGGGGAGCGGGCCGCCGAGGGGTGGGACGGGCAGATCGGCGAGCTGCTGGCCCTGGACCCGGAGGAGCTCCGGGCCGAGCTGGTGAAACAGTCCGCCGAACGCCCTCCGCGGTGACCCCGGGCGGCCCGGCTGTTTTCGGGCCGCCCGGCTGTTTTCGGGCCGCCCGGCTGTTTTCGGGCCGCCCGGCTCCCGGGGCGTTCTCAGGACGCCCGGAGCCGTCGCCAGACCGCCTTCGCCGCGTGGTGGCCGGACATCCCGTGCACACCGGGGCCGGGCGGGGTGGCCGAGGAGCACAGGAACACCGCCGGGTGCGCCGTCGCGTACGGGACGCGGGCGAGCTTGGGGCGGAGCACCGTCTGCAGCCCGGCGAACGCACCGCACGCGATGTCGCCGTCGACGTAGTTGGCGTTGCGCGCGGCGAGTTGCGGCGGCCCGGCGACCGCGCGGGCGAGCACCAGGTCGCGGAAGCCGGGGGCGAAGCGCTCCAGCTGGCGTTCGATGACGTCGGTGGCGTCGCCCTCCCAGCCCGCCGGGACGTGCCCGTACGCCCAGAAGACGTGCCGGCCCTCGGGGGCGCGGGACGGGTCGATCAGGCTGGGCTGCGCGGTGATCAGGAACGGCACGCTCGGGTCGTGCCCCTTCACCGCGGCCGTCAGCGCGGAGTCGATCTCACCGGCGGTGGGGCCGATGTGGACCGTTCCGGCACGCCGGGCCTCCTCGGCCGTCCAGGGGGCGGGGCCCGACAGGGCGTAATCGATCTTGAAGCAGGAGGCGCCGTACCGGTAGCCGCGGTAGGCCCGGCCGAGCCCCGCGATGCGGGCGACGGCGGTCGGCGAGGTGTCGAAGACGTAGGCGCGGGCGGGCGGGAGTTCGTCGAGCCGCTTGACCTCCGTACCGGTGTGGATCGTGCCGCCCTGTTCGCGCAGGTACGAGGCGAGGGCGTCGGAGATGGCCTGCGATCCGCCGCGCGGCACGGGCCAGCCCTTCTCGTGCGCCGCCAGGGCGAAGAGCAGGGCGATCCCGCCGGTGGCCAGACCGCTGGTGGGGGCTATGGCGTGGGCGGCGAGCCCGGCGAACAGTCCGCGCGCCTTCTCCCCGCGGAAGCGGCGGGAGAGCAGCGAGGCGGGCTGGAGCGCGTCGAGCCCGAACCGCGCCCAGCGGTACGGGTCACGGGGCAGCCCGTCCCACGGGGTGCGCAGGAAGTCCTCGGCGAGGGTGTCCCAGTGGCCGAGGTACGGGGCGACGAGCCTGCGGTACGCGCCCGCGTCCCGTGCGCCCAGCGACATGGCGCTCTCCCCCACCGAGCCGGTGAGCACGGCGGCCGTGCCGTCCGGGAACGGGTGGGCGAGCGCCAGCTCGGGCTGGATCCACTCCAGGCCGTGCCGGGCGAGCGGCATC
Source organism: Streptomyces sp. ML-6 (assembly GCF_030116705.1). NCBI lineage: Bacteria > Bacillati > Actinomycetota > Actinomycetes > Kitasatosporales > Streptomycetaceae > Streptomyces > Streptomyces sp. ML-6. Next base: position 6,733,537 of record NZ_JAOTIK010000001.1, on the reverse strand, counting down.
GCGTCGAACGCGGGCGAGCCGATGCCCAGCGGGTGGACGGCGGAACAGGGGTCGTGGCGGAAGCCGGGGAGGGTCAGCTCCTCGGTGCGGGCACCGCCCCCGACGGTCCCCTCCGCTTCGAAGACCTCCACGGCGAAGCCGCGGCGGGCCAGTTCGACCGCGGCGGTCAGTCCGTTGGGGCCCGCCCCCACCACGACTGCATCGAGCATCGACGGCACCTTCGGACTCCTTCGTCAGCCGACGGCCAGGACACCCAGGATATTCCGAGGCGTCGGCGCCCCGGCCGGGGGTAGGGTCGCGCGCGATGAAACCGCCGAACTCCCCCGCCGCGTCCGTGCCCGCCCACATCCTCGACATGGCCTCCCGCCTGGCCGGTCTGCCCGGAATCCGGGCCGTCGCCCTGGGCGGCAGCCGGGCCCGCGGCGCCCACCGCCCGGACTCCGACTGGGATCTGGGCCTGTACTACCGCGGCACGCCCGACGTGGCCGCGCTGACCGCGCTGGCGTCCGAGGTGCAGGGCGCCCCGGCCGAGGTCGCCGGTCCCGGCGGCTGGGGCCGCTGGGTCGACGGCGGGGCGTGGCTGCGGGTGGACGGCGTCGCGGTGGACTGGATCCTGCGCGACCTGGACCGGGTGGAGGCGGTCTGGGAGGACTGCCGCGAGGGCCGCTTCGAAGTGGGGGTGCAGCCGGGGCACCCATTGGGTTTCTGGTCCCCCGCGTATCCGGGCGAGGTCGCGGCGGGCCGCGTACTGGCCGACCCCTGGGGCGAGTTGACGGCGCTTCAGGAGCGTACGAGGCACTATCCGGAGCCCTTGCGCACCGCGCTCGTCGAAGCCGCGTGGGAGGCGGACTTCTCGGTGGCGGCCGCCCGCAAGTCGGCGCCCGCCGGCGACACGCTCCATGTCGCCCTGTGCCTGTCGCGGGCGTTCGGTGTCCTGGCCCAGTCCCTGCACGCCCACCATCGTGTCTGGTGCCTCAACGAGAAGGGCGCCACGGCCGCCGCGGCGGCCCTGCCGGACACTCCGGCGGACTACGCCGACCGGGTCGGCGCGGTGCTGCGGGGGCTGGACGGGGCGGCGGTGGAGCAGGCGGCGGAACTGGTGCGCGAGGTGCGGTCGGCGCTCGCCCCGGGCGCCTGATCCCGGGGCCTGCCGTACGCGCCGGGCGTCCGGCATCGGGGCCGGCCGTACCCCGCGGGGGCGCCGCCCCACGCGCTCCTCGGCCGGCCCGGGACGGTACGGCGGCGGTTCCCGGCGGCCGTGGCCGCCGGGAACGGCCGGTCAGGCTCCGGTGCGCAGCGCTTCGAGGACGCGTGCGGCAGTCGCCCCGTCGCGGGCCGCGGTGAACGGCAGGTCGTTGCCGCCCGCTATGCGGAACGGGGCGCCGGAGAGGGTGGCCTGGGCGCCGCCCGCCTCGGTGACCAGCAGCAGGCCCGCCGCGTGGTCCCAGGCGTACTCCCAGCTGAAGGCGATGGCGTCCTTGTCGCCGCGGGCGATGTCGAGGTATTCGAGCCCCGCCGAGCCGCAGGGGCGGGCGTCGATGCCCTCGGTGCGCAGGCCGAGCAGGGCGCGCTTCTGGGCGTCGGTGGTGTAGTCGGGGTGCGACATCGCCACGCGCAGGACGGCGCCGGGGGCGGGTGCCCCCGACCGTATCGGCCTGCCGTTGAGCGTGGCGCCGCGGCCGCGGACCGCGATCGCCATCTCGTCCAGGGCCGGCGCGTACGTCCAGGAGGCGAGGAGCTCGCCGCGGTGGGCGAGGGCCACCAGGGTGCAGAAGCCCTGCTCGCCGCGGACGAACTGGCGGGTGCCGTCGACCGGGTCGACGATCCACACCGGGGCGTCGCCGCCCAGGGCGTCGTACACCCCCGGGTCGGCGTGCACCGCCTCCTCGCCGACGACGACGGAGCCGGGCAGGAGCTTGGTGAGGGCGGCGGTGAGGTGTTCCTCGGCGAGGCGGTCGGCGACGGTGACGAGGTCGTGCGGGCCGTTCTTCTCGACGATCTCGTGCGCGGCCAGCTGCCGGTGGCGGGGCAGGATCTCGGCAGCGGCGGCGGCGCGCACCGCCGCCTCGACCTCGGTCAGGTGTCCGGCGTCCCCGGCGGTCTCGGCGAGAAAGTCATCGATCATGCCCCCAGCCAATCATGTCCCTCCCGGACGCCGACGACCCGGTGGTGACGGGGACGTGACCGGCCGGCGTCAGTACCAGGCGTCGTTCCCCGGCGGGTCGCAGAGTTCGAAGACCACCTCTCCCGTGTCCGGGCCCTCGACGACGGCCGGGCGCACCCGGGCGCCGACCGCCACCCGGTCCGGCGCGGCGCCCACGACCCGGCAGCGGAACACGAAGCCCTCGGGGAACCGGACGAGGGACTCGTTGCGGGCCGCCTCGGTGTAGCGGTGCACCACGCCCGACCTCACCACGACGCCCGGACCGGCGCTGTGTTCGGACTCCAGGTCGCTCGACGCGCACACCGGGCACAGCAGTCTCCGGAAGGAGGCCGTGCCGCACCAGCGGCATCGGTGGTAGGTCAGGCCGGCTTCCTCATGCACCGTCCGCACGGTGCCACTTGACGACTGGGACACGTTCGACCCCCTGCGCTCGGCTCGGAGCGCGCCGCGTCTGCGCGTCGGCACGCGTCCGCACCATAGGGCACTGAGTGTCGAAACGTAAAGACACTCAGTGCCAGATCACGCCGTTCCGGGGCCTCCGTCCTGCCCGATGACCGATTCGATCCGCTGGACGACGCGCCACATCGGGGCACCCTTCGCCGCGACCATCACCACCACGTCGCCGTCGGCGGAGGGCGGCGCGGCGTTTTCGTCCGTCCCGCTCCCCCACACCCGGCGCACCAGTGCGAGCGCGTGGTCGACGGCGGCCTCCGCGTCGCCCTCGCCGCCCGAGCGCAGCCAGCTCCGCAGCCCGTTGTTGTGCGCGGCGACCACGGACGCGGCGATCACCTCCGCCCGCAGCGCGCCGTCGGCCGAGTCGCCGTACCGGCCCCGGAGGTAGCCGGCCAGCGTCTGTTCGTACCGGCGGACCACGGACAGTTCGTAGGTGCGCAGTCCGGGCACCTCCCGGGTGAGCCGGTAGCGCTGGACGGAGAACTCCGGGTTGGCGGCGTACATGCGCAGCACCAGCCGGGCCGCGTCGCTCACCACGTCGACCGGCTCGGCGTCGCCGGCCTCCGCCAGGAAGGCGGTCATGTCGGCGAGGCAGCGCTCGTGGTCCGGGAAGACCGCGTCCTCCTTGGAGGGGAAGTACCGGAAGAACGACCGGCGCCCGACCCCGGCCCGCGCCACGATGTCGTCCACCGTCGTCCGCTCGAAGCCCCGCTCCAGGAAGAGCTGGAAGGCCGCCTGGGCGAGCACCTCCCGCATGGGGGCCTTCTTCGCCGGTCTGCGTGCGTCAGTCATGCCGGGAACGTAGCACCGAAAAGAGCTTTCTGACACCGAGTTCCTTTACAGAGGGTACTGAGTGCCATAATGTCGTTCCTACGAACCACACCCAGGTAGGAGAGCCGGCGTGAGCTTGAGGATCGTTGTCTGTGTGAAGTACGTGCCCGATGCCACGGGTGAGCGGCGTTTTGCCGATGATCTGACGGTGGACCGGGAGGATGTGGACGGTCTGCTGTCGGAGCTCGACGAGTACGCGGTGGAGCAGGCGTTGCAGATCGCGGACGGGGTGGAGGGTGCGGAGGTCACCGTGGTGACGGTGGGTCCGGAGGATGCGCGGGACGCGTTGCGCAAGGCGTTGTCGATGGGTGCGGACAAGGCGGTGCATGTCGAGGACGAGGATCTGCACGGTACGGATGTGATGGGGACGTCGCTGGTGCTGGCGCGGGCGGTGGAGAAGGCCGGGTTCGATCTGGTGGTGTCGGGGATGGCGTCGACGGACGGGGCGATGGGGGTGGTGCCGGCGTTGCTGGCGGAGCGGCTGGGGGTGCCGCAGGTGACGCTGTTGTCGGAGGTGTCGGTCGGGGGCGGTGTGGTGTCGGGGCGCCGGGACGGGGATGTGGCCTCGGAGCGGCTGGAGGCGTCGTTGCCGGCGGTGGTGTCGGTGACCGACCAGTCGGGCGAGGCGCGGTATCCGTCGTTCAAGGGGATCATGGCGGCGAAGAAGAAGCCGGTGCAGTCGTGGGATCTGTCCGATCTGGGGATCGGGGCGGAGGAGGTCGGCCTTCAGGGTGCGTGCACCGTGGTGGAGTCGGTGGCGGAGCGTCCGGCGCGCACGGCGGGCACGGTCGTGAAGGACGAGGGCGAGGGCGGGCGGCAGCTGGCCGGGTTCCTGGCGGGCCAGAAGTTCATCTGACCGGGGTCGTCGGTGACCGCCGCCGCTGGTGGGGTGGTGGGCCGGTGTGGCCGGTGGCTGCTGGTGCGGTGGCCGGTGTGGGTGTTGTCGTTCCGTCTTTGATTCGCAGGAGGTTGGGGTTCCATGGCTGAGGTTCTGGTTTTTGTCGATCACGTGGACGGTGCCGTCCGCAAGCCCACGCTGGAGCTGCTGACGCTGGCGCGGCGTCTGGGTGATCCGGTGGCGGTGGCGGTGGGTGCGGGGGCCGCGGACACGGCTGCGGTGCTGGCCGGGCACGGTGCGGTGCGGGTGCTGGTGTCGCAGGCCGCGGAGTTCGGTGAGTATCTGGTGGTGCCGAAGGTGGAGGCGCTGCAGGCGGCGTGCGAGGTGGTTGCGCCGGTGGCGGTTTTGGTGGTGTCGTCGGCGGAGGGCAAGGAGGTCGCGGCGCGGCTGGCGCTGCGGCTGGGGTCGGGTGTGATCACCGACGCGGTGGACCTGGAGGCGGGTGCGGAGGGCCCGGTGGCGACGCAGTCGGTGTTCGCGGCGTCGTTCACGACGCGTTCGCGGGTGGTGCGGGGGACGCCGGTGATCACGGTGAAGCCGAACAGTGCGGCGGTGGAGGCGGCCGCGGCGGCGGGTGCGGTCGAGGAGCTGGCGGTGGAGTTCTCGGCGGCGGCGACGGGCACGCGGGTGACGGGGCGCACGGCGCGGGAGTCGACGGGGCGTCCGGAGCTGACCGAGGCGGCGATCGTGGTCTCGGGCGGGCGCGGGGTCAACGGGGCGGAGAACTTCGCGGTGATCGAGGCGCTGGCCGACTCGCTGGGGGCGGCGGTGGGCGCCTCGCGCGCCGCGGTGGACGCGGGCTGGTACCCGCACTCCGCGCAGGTCGGGCAGACCGGCAAGAGCGTGTCCCCGCAGCTGTACATCGCCTCGGGCATCTCCGGCGCGATCCAGCACCGGGCCGGGATGCAGACGTCCAAGACGATCGTCGCGGTCAACAAGGACGCCGAGGCCCCGATCTTCGACCTCGTCGACTACGGCGTCGTCGGCGACCTCTTCCAGGTCCTCCCCCAGCTCACCGAGGAAATCAACACCCGCAAGGGCTGACACCCGGCCCGTGGCGCCCCGGTTTCGGGGCCGCGCGGAGATCCACCGACCGGCCCCGCCGACGCTCCCCCGCGTCGGCGGGGCCGGTCGCGTACCGCACGGGCCGGGCTCCGCCCCGACGCGTGCGTGCGTGCGTGCGTGCCACGGTGCGGCGCCGGACAGTACGCTCACCGGGACATGGCAAAAGCACGGCAAAACGCGCTCGTCAAGCAGCTGTCCGGACCTCATGGGCGATCCTTTTCGGACTTTCCCGCCCACCGGGCCCCAGGATTCCTGCACCCCCTCCCAGCAGCCCTATGCTTCTACACACCTGTAGAGTTCGGGCGCTTCCTCCGAATGTGCCCGTGCTCCCCGCACCCCTCGTACGCACATAAGGGAGTGAACGCCGCCATGGTGTTCAAACGACTGCTCGGCTCGCTCGGCGTGGGCGGCCCCACCGTCGACACGGTTCTCGATCCCGGGGCGGTCGCCCCGGGCGGGCCGCTGTCCGGCCAGGTCCATCTCAAGGGCGGCAACGCCGACTTCGACATCGAGCACATCACGCTGGAGCTCATCGCGCGGGTGGAGTCCGAGCACGAGGAGGGCGAGAGCGAGGGCGTCGTGGCCTTCGAGCGCCTCACCGTCGGCGGCGGCTTCCGGCTGGCCGAGGGCGAGCAGCGCAGCGTGCCGTTCACGGTCGCCCTGCCGTGGGAGACCCCGATCACCGAGCTGTACGGGCAGGCCCTGGGCATCGTCCTCGGCGTGCGCACCGAGCTGGCGGTGGCCGGGGCCAAGGACAAGGGCGACCTGGACCAACTCACCGTCCGCCCGCTGCCGGTGCAGGAGGCCGTCCTGGAGGCGTTCGGCCGGCTCGGTTTCGGCTTCAAGTCCGCCGACCTGGAGTACGGGCACATCGGCGGCACCGGGCAGCAGCTCCCCTTCTACCAGGAGATCGAGCTGTCCCCGGCGCCGCAGTACGCGCACGCGGTCAACGAGATCGAGGTCACCTTCCTCGCCTCGCCGGGCGGCATGGAGGTGGTCCTGGAGGCCGACAAGCGCGGCGGTCCCTTCTCCGACGGGCACGACGCGCTCAGCCGGTTCACGGTCCCGCACGACGGCGTGGAGCACCAGGACTGGACGGCCCTCGTGGACGGCTGGCTGCGGCAGCTGGTCGAGCACCGGTCGGCGTACGCGGCGGAGTCCGCGTACGGGCACGACGGCCCGTACCCCGCGCAGCACGGGGACCATTCCCACGGTGGCGGTCACCGTTCGGGACCGGGCATCGGCACGGCCGTCGCGGTGGGTGCCGCCGGGCTCGCGGTCGGGGTCGTCGGCGGCATGGTCGCGGCCGAAGTCGTCGACGAGGTCGGGGACTTCCTCGAAGGCGACGACGAGGACGAGGACGACGACTGATGTTCGGGATCAGCGAACTCGCGATCATCCTGATCGTGGTCATACTCCTCCTGGGCGCCAAGCGGCTCCCCGACCTCGCCCGTTCCGCGGGCAAGTCGGCCCGCATCCTCAAGGCCGAGGCCAAAGCCATGAAGGACGCCCCGAACGGTGACGGGGGGAGCTCGCAGCCCCAGGTCATCCGCGGCGAGGCCGTCGACCGCCGGGACACCGGGGGTCCGGCGCCGGACCCGGGCCGGGCACCGGGGCACGGCTGATCCACCGGGCCACAGGGCCGTCGAACCGCCAAGCCGTCGGGCCGCTCGTGCGAGCGGCCCGACGGCTGTCCGGGGACGTGGTGCTTCCCGGGCGGGGAGGGCGGGTCAGGCGGTGGCCTTCAGGAGTTCGGCCCAAACCTCCACGGCCGGGCGTTCGGCGAGGTCCGCGACGGCGATGTCGATGCCGTGCGCCTCGCGCCAGCGGCCGACCAGGGCCATCAGACGGATGGAGTCGAGTCCGTAGTCGACGAGGTTCTCGTCGTCGGGGATGTCGTCGACGGGTTCGCCGAGGATGTCGGCGATGTCCTCGCGCATCTGCTGCAGGGTGAGTGCCACGGGGTCAGATCCCTTCCAGGACGGTGTCGGCGGTGGTGACGACGGCGCACCGGCCGGCGGCCCAGCGCAGGGCCATGGCGTGTTCCTCGGCCGAGAAGTCCGCCACGGCGTCGGCGACCACGAAGGCCTGGATGTCGCGCATCCAGGCGTCGCAGGCGGTCATCAGCACGCCGATGTGGGCGTAGACGCCGGTGACGACGAGCTGGTCACGGCCGAGGGCGGCCAGCCGGTCCGCCAGGTCGGTGCGGACGAAGCCGCTGTACTTCCACTTGGTCACGACCTCGTCGTCCGGGCCGGGCGCGACGGCTTCGACGATCGCCGCGGCCGTGGGGTCGTCCGGCAGGCCGGAGCCCCAGAAGTCCTGTTGCAGCCCGCGTTCCTCCCGGGTCTGCCCGCCCGGCTGGGCGGTGTAGAGGACGGGGATGCCGAGTTGTCCCGCGCGCTTCTTCAGGGCTGCCACGCCCGCCAGGAGTTCCGGGACGGGGGACGCGCCGACGTCGTAGGCGGAGAGGAAGTGGTTCTGCAGATCGTGCACGAGCAGGACCGCGCGGGCCGGGTCGACCTTCCAGTCGACCCGGTTCGCCGGCAGATCCGCGGCGGCGGGCATGGGGTACGGGGTGATCCTGGGCAGGGCCATGGGGGTGTCTCGTTCAGTCCTGTGCGGGGGTGGACAGCCGGGGAGCGGCCGGTTCGGGGGTGGTGGCGGAGGGCTCGGGGGCGGTGGCGTCCGTGCCCGCCGGGCGGGCGGCGGCCCGGAGGTCCTTCTTGGAGATCTTGCCGACCCCGGTCTGCGGGAACGCGGTCACGAACTCGACGCGGTCGGGCACCTTGTAGGCGGCCAGGCCCCGTTCGCGGACGAAGCGTTTGACGGCCACCGGCTTCAGCGGCTCGGCGCCGGCCCGCAGGATGACGTAGGCGCAGGTGCGTTCGCCGAGGTAGGGGTCCGGTTCCCCGACCACGTTGGCGTCGTGGACGGCGGGGTGGGCGAGGATGTGGTTCTCGACCTCCTCCGCGGCGATCTTCTCGCCGCCCCGGTTGATCTGGTCCTTGGCCCGGCCCTCCACGACCAGGTGGCCGGTTTCGGTGCGGCGGACGATGTCGCCGGTGCGGTAGAAGCCGTCCGGGGTGAAGGCGCGGGCGTTGTGCCGGGGGGCGTTCCAGTAGCCGCGGATGGTGTAGGGCCCGCGGGTCAGCAGGTGGCCGGAGCTGCCCGGGGGCAGGTCCTCGTCCGCGTCGTCGACGATGCGGATCTCGTCGTCCGGGGAGATGGGACGGCCCTGGGTGGTGACGACGGTCTCCTCGGGGTCGTCGAGGCGGGTGTAGTTGACCAGCCCCTCCGCCATGCCGAACACCTGCTGGAGCGTGCAGCCGAGGGCCGGGCGGACCCGCCGCGCGGCCTGCTCGCTGAACTTGGCGCCGCCGACCAGCAGGACGTCCAGGCTGCTCAGGTCGTACGGGGTGGTGGGCGCCGCCTCGGTCCAGATCAGGGCGAGCGGCGGGACGAGGCCGGTGATGGTGACGCGTTCCCGTTCGATCAGCGGGAAGGCGGTCTCGGGGCTGGGGCGCGGGCAGAGCACCACCCGGGCTCCCGCGTACAGCGCGCCGAGCGTGCCCGGCGAGGACAGCGGGAAGTTGTGGGCCGCGGGCAGGGCGCACAGGTAGACGCTGTGCTCGTCCACCGCGCAGATCTCGTTGGAGCCGCGCAGCGAGTAGATGTAGTCGTCGTGGGTGCGCGGGATCAGTTTGGGGATGCCGGTGCTGCCGCCGGAGAGCTGGAGGAAGGCCAGGTCCCCGGGTTCGGGCCCGTCGAGCGGCACGGGGTCGGTGTGCACCGCGTCCAGCGGCTCGAAGGGGCCCGCGTCCGGCCCGGCGACGAACACGTGGCGCAGGGTGGGGACTTCGGCCCGGACCTTCGCCGCCAGCTTCCGGTAGTCGTAGCCGTCGTGCTCCCCGGCGATCACATAGGCGGCGGCCCCGGTGAACTCGCAGAAGTAGCCGATCTCCGACTCGCGGTGCGCGGGCAGCGCGAAGACCGGCAGTGCGCCGATCCGGAAGAGGGCGAAGACCACCTCGAAGAACTCGGCAATGTTGGGGAGTTGCACGACCACCCGGTCGCCCCTGCCGATGCCCCGGGCGAGCAGTCCGGCGGCGAGCCGGTCGGCCCGGACATCGAGTTCGCCGTAGGTCCGGCGCGTGCCGGCGGCCGGGTCGACGATCGCGACGCGGTCGGGGTGGGCGGCGGCGCGTTCGCGCAGCATGGCGCCGAAGGTCTCGCCGCGCCAGTAACCCGCGGCGCGGTAGCGCTCGGCGTACTCGGCGGGCCAGGTCGGGGTGGGGTGGAGGGTCACAGCCGGGCCCCCACGGCGCCGAGGAAGGTGCGGAACTTCGCGGCGGTCTCGGCGGTCTCCGCCTCGGGCTCGGAGGCGGCCACCACTCCGGCGCCGGCGTACAGGCGCAGCGAGGTGGGTTCCGCCTCGGCGCAGCGGAGGGTGACGACCCATTCGCCGTCGCCGTCGGCGTCCCCCCAGCCGACCATGCCGGTGAAGAAGCCCCGGTCGAAGCCCTCGCTCTCCCGGATCACCCGGCGGGCGGTGTCGGTGGGGGTGCCGCAGACGGCGGGGGTCGGGTGCAGCGCGCAGGCCAGTTCGAGGGCGGCGGTGTCCGGGGAGCGGAGCCGGCCCGTGACGGTGGTGGACAGGTGCCACATGGTGGCGGTGCGCACCAGGGTGGGCCGGGCGGGGACCGTCAGGTCGGTGCAGTACCGGGCGAGGCTCTCCTCCACCGCGTTGACCACGACGGCGTGTTCGTGCAGGTCCTTGGCGGATTCCAGGAGGGCCGCGGCGCGTCGTACGTCCTCGGCGAGGTCGTCGCTGCGCGGTACGGAGCCGGCCAGCGGGTTGGCGACCACGCGGGAGCCGCGCCGGGACACCAGCAGTTCGGGGCTGGCGCCGAGCAGGGTGCGGTCGGGTCCGGTGGGCAGGGCGAAGGTGTAGCCGGAGGGGTCGCGGCGGGCCAGTCGCTGGAGCATGGCGGCGACGTCGAACGGGGCGGTGGCGTCGATCCGCAGGGTGCGGGCGAGCACGACCTTGCTGAACTCGCCCTTCCACATGCGTTCGACGGCGGCGGCGACGGATGCCGCGTACTGCTCGGGCGCCGGTTCCTGGTGGACCGTCATGTCGGTCCGGGAGGGCGGGTCCACGGGCAGGGCGACCAGCGGGTCGGCGGTCAGCGGCGGCGCGGTGTGCAGGACGGCCGGCACGGCGAGCGCGGCGGGGGCGTCCTGGTCGAAGGGTATGGCGCCCATGACGAGGGGGGCGGGGTGCCCGGCGGAGCGGGCCGCGGCGAGGGCGGCGGCCACCCGCAGGGCCGGTGGGCGCTCGTCGTGCGGCACCTCGCTGTGCACTCCTTCGCCGAGCAGGGTGCGTGTCGGGGTGCCGAGGAAACGGGCGCCCGGGGCATAGGAGTTGAGCAGGCCGGTGGCCGCGCCCACGGCGGGGTGGTCCGGCTCGGCGAGGGTGTGGGGCGCGGCGACTTGTGGTGCCGTCGGCACGATGGCTCCGTTTCTCGCACGTCCGGCTGCGGGCGCGGGCGCGCGGTGCGGGGGGTTCGGGGGTGTGTTTCGGTGCGCGGGATGGGCGCGGGGAGGACGGTCAGCGAAGGGTCGCGCCGCCGTCGACGTAGAGCTCCTGCATGGTGATGTGCCGGGCCGCGTCCGAGACCAGGAACAGGACCGCCCCGGCGATGTCGGCCGGATCGGCGATGCGGCCGAGCGGGATGCCCGTGCGGTACGCGGCCGGGTCGCCGTCGATGACCCGGCGGGGCGCCTCGGGGTCCTGCCACAGCGCGCGTTGCATTGCGGTGTCGGTGGAGCCGGGGGCGACCACGTTGCAGCGGACGCCGGTGCGGGCGAGTTCCAGGCCGAGGCATTTGGTGTACATCGCCGCGGCGGCCTTGGACGCGGCGTAGGCGCCCATGTGCACTCGGGGCACGCCGGCGGCGTTGGAGCCGACGGTGACGATGCTGCCGCGGCCGCGGGCCGCCATGCCCGGGGCGACGGCCCGGGCGGTGTGGAAGACCCCGGTGGTGTTCACGGCGAAGGTGGCCGTCCAGTCCTCGTCGGACAGTTCGGCCGCCGGGCCGGGGCGCAGGATGCCCGCCACGTTGACCAGGATGTCCAGCGGGCCGTGCCGGGTGGTGACCGTGTCGACCACGGTGTGCACGGCCGCGGCGTCGGTGACGTCCATGGCGTACGGGGTGATGCCGCCGGGTTTCGACGCGCCGTCGGCCACGGCGTGTTCGGCCGCGAGCGCCTCGACGCCCTCGGCGCGGCGGTCGGTCGCCGCCACGTGGGCGCCCTGGGCGGCGAGTGCACGGGCGACGGCCGCGCCGATGCCCTGGCCCGCTCCGGTGACCAGGGCACGGCGGCCGGCGAGAGTTCCGCTCCCGCCCGGGACGCCGTGGTGGCTCCCGGTGTTTCGTTCCGCCATGGACGCGGAAGCGTCGGATATGACTTCGGACACGACTGACCCCCACTTCGTAAGGCAAGCCTAACCTTATTCGAGCAAAGTTGACAGCCGCCCGTCATTCGACCGGCGACCTCGGCTTTCTATGGTTAGGCTAACCTCACTTCATGCACATACGGCATTCCGAGGTCCCCTGCCCCGACGGACAAAAGGGCGGAAACACAGGGACGTTGACGGTGGGGGCCGACCGGCCCTCCCCCACCGCCCCCGTGGCCGGCCCGGAGCGCCGTCCCGCAGCCGAGCCCTCCCGGCGCCGCACCGGACTGGTGATCGCCGGTTTCGCGGCCGTCCTCGTCCTGTTGTGCGGCGTCTCGCTGTGCGTGGGCGCGGGCGAGGTCGGTCCGGGCGGGGCACTGGACTATCTGCTGAACCGTCACGGCGCCCGCTCGGACAGCCGTCTGGCCCTGGTCATCGGCGATCTGCGGCTGCCCCGCACGCTCACCGCCGTCCTGGTCGGGGCGTCCCTGGGCGTGGCGGGCTGCCTGCTCCAGTCCGTGACCCGCAACCCGCTCGCCGAGACCGGGCTGCTGGGCGTCAACGCGGGCGCCTCGCTCGGTGTCGTGGCCGGCATCGCCCTGCTGGGACTGAGTTCCGGTTACGCCTACCTGGTGTGCGCCTTCGTCGGCGCGGTGGTCGCCAGCGGTCTGGTGCTGCTGATAGCGGGCCGGGGCAACGGCAGTTCCCCCATGCGGCTGGTGCTCGCCGGTTCCGCGCTGGGCGCCACCTTCGGCGGGCTGACCAGTGTGATCCTGGTCAACTCCGCCGAGACCTACGACCGGTTCCGGTTCTGGGTGCTGGGCTCCCTGGCCGGGGTCGACGGATACGGGGAGCTCGGCCGGCTGCTGCCCGTGCTCGTGGTCGGCTTCGTGGTGGCGCTGCTGGTGACCCGGCCGCTGTCGGCCCTCGCCCTCGGCGACGACCTCGCCCGCGGCCTCGGCCACCGCCCCTCGGTGATCCGTACGACGGTCGCGGTGGCCGTGACCCTGCTCACCGCCGGTGCGGTCGCGCTGGCCGGGCCCATCTCCTTCCTCGGCCTCCTCGCCGGGTTCCTGGCCCGGGCGCTGGCCGCCACCCGCCCCGCCGCCCGGGTCGTGCTGGCCGGGCTGATCGGCGCCGGGGTGCTGACGGTGGCGGACGTGGCGGCCCGGGTGGTGTCCCGGCCGTTCGAGGCGCCGGTGTCGGTGATCGTGGCGCTGATCGGCGCGCCGGTCCTCATCGGCATCGTGCGCTCGCGGCAGTTGGCCGCGATGGGCATGACCGAACCGGCCGCCGACGGCGCCCCGTCGAAGCCGGGCCGGGCCCTGGTGCCGGCCGGACTCGCCGGCGCCCTGCGGAAGCTGCGGCCCGCCCGGACCGCCCGGACCCCGGGGAAGAACGGGGCGGCCGGGGCGCTCGCCCCGGGCACGGCGGTCCTGCGGCGCGGCCCGCTCTCCCTGCTGGTGCACCGGCGGCCCGCGCTCGCCGTGCTCGTCCTCGCCGCGCTGGCGGTGGTGGCCGTCGTGCTGTCCGCGTACGCGGGCCAGAGCGACATGGGCGTGGGCCGCACCTTCCGCGCGGTGTTCGGGCAGGGCGACCGCTTCGACGTCCTGCTGGTGCAGAAGTTCCGGCTCGGGCGGATCGTCGCCGGGCTGGCCGCCGGCGCGGCCCTGGGGCTCGCCGGCTGCCTGACCCAGACCCTGGCCCGCAACCGGCTCGCCACCCCCGAACTGCTCGGCGTGAACGACGGTGCCACCGCCGCCGTGCTGCTGTCGGTGACGCTCAGCGCCACCGGCACCTTCGGCGACTGGTGGGCCGGTCCGCTCGGGGCGCTGGCCGCCGTGCTCGTCGTCACCGCCGTCTCCGGCGGCCTCGGCACCCGCGGCTACCGGGTGCTCGTGGTCGGCCTCGCGATGTCGGCCCTGGCCTCCGCCGTCACCCAGGTGGTGCTGTCCCGCCGCTCCCTCAACTCGGCCGGTTCGCTGTACATCTGGACCTCCGGCAGCCTCAACGGGCGCGGCTACTCGGTGGCGGTGCCCGTGCTGATCGGGCTCGTCGTCCTCGTCCCGGCGGCCCTCGCGGTGGCGCGGCACCTGGCCGTGCTGCGCTTCGACGACGTGACCGCGACCTCGGTGGGCGTCCACCCGAACCGGGTGCGGCTGGTGTGCATGCTGCTGGCCGTGGCCCTCGCCGGTCTGGCGGTCGGGGTGTGCGGCCCGGTGGCGTTCGTCGCGCTGGCCTCCCCCGTCATCGCCACCCGGCTGGCCGGCCCGCTCCGGGTGCCGCTGGTCGCCTCGATGCTGACCGGGGCGGTGCTGACGGTGGCCGCCGACACCCTGGGGCGGATCGTCTTCTCCGGTTCCGAACTGCCGGTGGGCGTGGTGACCACGGTGCTCGGCGGGCCCTTCCTGCTGTGGGTGCTGCTGGGCCGGTCCGCCGCCACCCGGGTGTGAACCACCGCCACCACCCGGGGATGAACCGCCGTCACCGCCGCCCCCGTCCACGACCTTCGCACCACCCGCACGAAAGGCAGACGAACGTGACCGCTCTCCCCAGCCCCGCCCTGCGGGCCCTGCGCGACGGGGTCCGGGCCCGGGTGCCGGGCGCCGAGGAGGAGTTCTGGCTCCGCGCCGGCCGGACGGGCACCCCGCTGGTCGAGCCCGACCCCGAGGGCGACCCGGCCCACCGCCTGGTCACCTTCGTCTGGCGGGACGACCCGGACCGGCCCGCCACGGACGTCCTGCTCCTGGTGCACACCGTCACCGACCGGGACCGGCACGCCGGTGACCTGACCCGGCACCTGATGCGGCGCGTCGAGGGCACCTCCGTATGGGCGCTCTCCCACCGGCTGCGCGCCGACCACCGCGCCTCGTACCAGTTCCTGCCCGGTCACCGCACCCGCGAGGAACTGCTGCGCACCGACCGGGTGTCCTGGCGGGCCGCGCTGGACCGGGCCCTGCCCGACCCGCTCGGCCCGGCACCCCTCCTGCCGTCCCACGGCGGGCGCCGGCCGGCCTCGGTGCTGTCGCTGCCCGATGCCCCGCCGCAGCCGTACGTCGCCGATGACGGCCCCGTGCCGCGCGGGACGTCGGCGGAGCACGAGGTCGACGGCCGCCGGGTGACCGTGCGCCTCCCGGCGGGGCACGGGGCCCCGCGGGCGGTCGTCGTGCTGCTCGACGGCGAGATGTGGGGACCGGTCCTGGACGCCGGCGGCATGCTGGACCGGATGCACGCCGCCGGATCGCTGCCGCCGACCGCGGCGCTGATGGTGGACACGATGGATGCCCGGATGGACGACCTGAGCTGCAACGGGGCGTTCGTGGACTGGCTGGCGGACACCCTGCTGCCGTGGGCGGAGGCGGAGTTCGGCACTCCGGTGCGCCCGGGGCGGACCGTGCTGGCCGGACAGAGCGCGGGCGGGCTGACCGCCGCGTTCGCCGCGTTCCGGCGCCCCGACCGGTTCGGCCTCGCGGTGTCGCAGTCGGGGTCCTTCTGGTGGCCGGACGACGACCCCGACAAGGGCGCGGAGTGGCTCACCCGGCAGTACGCGTCCGGCCACCGGCGGCCGGTCCGGCTGTGGCTGGAGGTGGGCGTCCAGGAGTGGATGCTCCTCGCGGAGAACCGCCGGCTGCGCAACGTCCTGCGCGCCCGCGGCTACGACGTGACCTACCGGGAGTTCAACGGCGGCCACGACTACGCCTGTTGGCGCGGCGGCCTGGCCGACGCCCTGGTGGACCTGCTGGGGGACGACGCGGAGGCGCCCGCCGGACGGTGAGCCGCGCCGTGTCCGTCGTACGGACGTGCGGAAGGTGCCCCGCGGGAGTCCCGCGGGGCACCTTCCGTGTGTACGGGCCGCTCAGGCCGCCCGGAGACCCTCCGGCGCGTCCTCGCCCGGCAGGTCCTCGTCCGGCGGCGGGGGCTGCGGTGCCGTGCACGGCAGCCGCAGGGCGAACAGGGCCGCCAGGGCCACCAGGGCGGCCGTGGCCCACACCGCCGTACGGAACGGCCCGGCGTCCATCGTGGTCCCCGCGCCGTGGGCGCCGCCGCCGACCAGGGCCGCGCACAGGGCGATGCCGAGGGCGCCGCCCAGGGTGCGGACGATCTGGAAGAGGCCCATCGCCTGGCCCATGTCGGGCGGCGCGATGGTCTCGAACCCGGCGATCTGCACGGTGAGGACGGCCGTTCCGAGCACCAGCCCGATCAGGAACATCAACGCCCGCACGGCCCAGCTGTTCTCCGCCGTGCCCGGCACCGCGAGCGCGCCGAACACCGCGGCGGCCAGCAGCAGCGCGGCCACCGCCAGGCGGCGGGGGCCGAGCCGGGGCAGCAGCCGGTCCACCGCCTGCGAGGCCAGCATCAGGCCGATCGCCTCGGGGAACACGCTCAGCCCGGCGTCCAGCGCGGAGCCGCCCAGGGCGGCCTGGAACAGCAGCGGGACGACGAACAGCACGCCCATCAGCCCGGCCGCGGTCAGGGCAGCCAGTGCGGCGGCCGTCCCGTAGTACCGGTCGCCGAGCAGCCGCAGCCCCAACAGGGGGGCCGGGGCCCGGCGTTGCTGGATGACGGTCGCCACCAGCAGCGCCGTGCCCAGCACCGCGCCCAGCACGACCGGGGGGTCGGACCAGCCGTGCGCCGGGCCGAAGCCGAGCGCGTAGGTGAGCAGGCCGAGGGCAGGCGTGGCGAGCCAGAAGCCCGCCCGGTCGAACGGGCCGGCGGTGCCCTCGACGTGCTCGCGCAGCCCGATCGCCCCGAGCAGTACGGCGGCCACGCCGACCGGCACGTTGACGAAGAACAGCCAGTGCCAGGAGAGGTGTTCGGTGAGCAGGCCGCCGAGCGGCGGGCCGAGGGCGGGCATCAGGGCCGTCGGCACGATCAGCACCTTCGACAGCCCGGCCCGCTCCGACGGGGCGAACGCCCGGAACAACAGCGTCATGCCCACCGGGGTCAGCAGTCCGCCCGCCAGGCCCTGCAACGCGCGCGCCACGACCAGTACCGGCAGGTTCCAGGCCAGCCCGCACAGTGCGGAGGCCGCGGTGAAGACGGCCAGCGAGCCGAGGAAGACCCGTTTGGTGCCGTACCGGTCGCCGAGCCAGCCGGCCACCGGCAGGGCGAGCGCCAGGGCGACCAGGAACGCCGTCTCGACGGTGTTGGCCGCCGAGACGGGCCGGCCGAAGTCCTCGGCGATGGTGTAGAGGGCCGGGTTGACGATGGTCGAGTCCAGGCCGTTCATGCACATCGCGGCCACGTAGACCAGGACCACGGCGAGCCGGGGGCGGATGCGCGGCGTCGGCAGCCGTCCGCCCCGCCCGGTACGGGATTCGGGTGCGGTCACCGGGCCGGCAGCCCGGTGTCGAGCGCGGTGATCCGGTCCAGTGCCTCCTGGCGCGGGCACGGCCCGTGGACCGCCGTCCAGCCGGCCGGTACGTCGGCGAACTCGGGCCACAGCGAGTACTGGCGCTGTTCGTTGACGAGGACGAGGAAGGCCTCGGCCCCGCCGTCGGCGTCGAAGGGATTGACGGGTGCGTCGCTGTTCACGGCCATCGGGGTGTCACTTCTCCAGGTCGGTCAGGCGGTCTGCGACCACGCGGGCGATGTGCGCGATCGGTTCGGGCAGGGTCATGTCCTTGTGCGAGCAGGCGACGTCCGTGTTGTCGATGCGCCCGTTCACGTACGGCGTCCAGGTGTCCGGGGTGAGGGTGTCGTCGATGGTGTCGACGGTCGCGCGGAAGAACAGCACGTCGGCGTCGAGGCGCCGGTGGTCGAAGCCCCGGACGAGGTGGTTGGTGTTGAGGTAGGTCTCGGCCAGCGACTCCAGCGTGCCGGTGGTCAGCGCGGCCAGCGGGCTGCCCTCGCGCTGGAGCACCTCGATCACGTGCTCGGTGGTGAGCGGCTTGCCCTCCAGCGTTTCGGGGCCGTGGCCGCCCATCGCCAGCAGGGACTCCATGGCCTCGGCGTGGTCGGGCACGGGCAGGTCGCGGAAGCCCTCGGCCGGGTAGGCGTCGAGGATCGCGAGCAGTTCGACCTCCTCGCCCAGGTCCTGGAGCCGGGTGGCCATGGCGTGCGCGATGATGCCGCCGGTGGACCAGCCGAGCAGGCGGTACGGCCCCGCGGGCTGCACCTCCCGCATCCGGGTCACGTAGTGCGCGGCCAGTTCCTCCAGGGAGGCGGGCAGCGGCTCGTCGGCGGTGGCGGGGCCGACGCCCTGCGCCTGGAGGCCGTAGATCGGCACGTCGGCGGGCAGGTGCCGGATGAGTCCGGCGTAGCACCAGCTCAGCCCGCCCGCCGGGTGGACGCAGTACAGGGGGGCGCGGTCGCCGTCGCGGGCGGGCCTGAGCGGCAGCAGGACGTCCAGCGGGTCGTCGTGGCTCGCCCCGTCCGGGGCCGCGTCCAGGGCGGCGCCCAGGGCTGCGACCGTGGGCGACCGGAAGACGGTGCCGATGGAGACCTCGGTGCCGAGGGCCGCCGTGACGCGGGCGGCGAGCCGGACGGCGAGCAGCGAATGGCCGCCCAGGTCGAAGAAGTTGTCGTCGACGCCGACCCGGTCCGCGCCGAGCACCTCGGCGAACAGCGCGCACAGCTGCTCCTCGCGCGGGCTGCGCGGGGCGCGGCCGCGGGCGTCGCCAGCCGGGCGGCCGGGCGCGGGCAGCGCCGTGCGGTCCAGCTTGCCGTTGCTGGTCAACGGCAGCCGGGCCAGCTCGATCACGGCGGACGGGACCATGTGCGCGGGCAGTTCGCGGGCCGCGTGCTCGCGCAGCCGCGCCGTCAGCTCCGGGTCGGCCCCGGGGCCGGCGGCGGGTACGGCGTAGGCGACGAGCCGTTTGTCGCCGGGGACGTCCTCGCGGACGACCACGGCCACGTCGGCGACCTCCGGGCGGGCGGCCAGGACGGCCTCGATCTCGCCGAGTTCGATGCGGAAGCCGCGGATCTTGACCTGGTGGTCGGCGCGGCCGAAGTACTCCAGGGTGCCATCGGCGCGCCGGCGGGCCAGGTCCCCGGAGCGGTACATGCGGGTGCCGCTCCCGCCGAACAGGTGGGCGTGCGGGTCGGCGACGAAACGGGTCGCGGTGAGGTCGGGCCGGCCGAGGTAGCCGGCCGCCACGCCCTGTCCGGCGACGTACATCTCCCCCGTGACGCCGGGCGGTACCGGCTGGAGCCGTTCGTCGAGGACGTAGACGCGCAGGTCGGGGATGTTGACGCCGATGGTGGAGGAGGTGGCGGCGGCAGCGGTGGCCCGGTCGAGGGGGAAGTGGGTGACGTGCACGGTGGTCTCGGTGATGCCGTACATGTTCACCAGGACCGGTGCGTCGTCGGCGTGCCGGGCGTACCAGTCGTCGAGGCGGCCCAGTTCCAGCGCCTCCCCGCCGAACACCACGTAGCGCAGGGCGAGTTCGTGTCCGGGGTGTTCCCGGTCGGCGGCGGCGAGCTGGTAGAAGGCGGAGGGCGTCTGGTTGAGGACGGTCACCCGCTGCGCGGCGAGCAGCCGCAGGAAGGCGTGCGGGTCGCGGCTGGTCAGGTGCGGCACGACGACGACCTTGCCGCCGTGCAGCAGGGCGCCCCACAGTTCCCAGACGGAGAAGTCGAAGGCGTAGGAGTGGAACAGCGTCCACACGTCGTCGGGGCCGAAGCCGAACCAGTGGTCGGTGGCGGTGAACAGCCGGGTGACGTTGTGGTGGGTGACCACGACGCCCTTGGGGCGGCCGGTGGACCCGGAGGTGTAGATGATGTACGCCGGGTCGTGGGGGGTGAGCGGGCGGACCCGTTCCGCCTGGGTGAGCGGGCCGGTGGCGTGTGCGGTGGTGTCGCCGTCGACGGTGAGGACCGGCAGGTCGTGGCCGGGCAGCCGGGGCGCGGTGGCGGTGTCGGTGACGACGGCCGCGGGGCGGGCGTCGGCCAGCATGTACGCCAGTCGGTCGGCCGGGTAGTCGGGGTCGAGCGGCAGGTAGGCGGCGCCGGCGAGGGAGACCGCGAGCAGGCCGGTGACCAGTTCGGCGGAGCGCGGCAGGGCGAGGGCGACGACGGAGCCGGGGCCGATGGAGCGGGCGGCGAGCAGCCGGGCCAGGCGGTGGGCGCGGGCGGAGAGTTCGGCGTAGGTGAGGGTGGTGTCCTCGTGGCTGACGGCGATCCGGTCGGGGTGGCGGCGGGCGGCCTCCTCGTAGCGGTCGGCGAGGGTGGCCGGGGCGGTGGGGGCGGTGGGCAGCGGCTGGGCGTTGCCGTCGACCAGGGCGCGGCGGTGCTCGTCCCCGCTCAGCAGCGGCAGCAGGCCGAGGGGGGTGTCGGGGGCCTCGGCGGCGGCGGTGAGCAGCCGGGCGAGGCGGTCGGCGAGGGCCTGGGCGGTGGGGCGGTCGAACAGGTCGGTGCGGAATTCCAGGAAGCCGCCGATGCCGCCGTCGGCCAGTTCGCCGGCGTTGAGGGTGAGGTCGAACTTGGCGGTGCCGGAGGTCATGGTGGACAGCCGGGCGGTGGTGCCGGGGCCCAGCGGGAAGGCCGTGTCCGGGACCGACTGCCAGGCCAGCATGGTCTGGAAGAGGGGGTGGCGGGCGAGGGAGCGGGCCGGGTTGAGCGCCTCGACGAGGTGGTCGAAGGGCAGCGCGTCGTGCTCGAACGCGGCCAGGGTGCCGGTCCGCACCCGCTCCAGCAGTTCCCGGAAGGTGGGGTCGCCGGAGGTGTCGGTGCGGAGCACGACGGTGTTGGTGAAGAAGCCGACGAGGGCGGCGGTGGCGTCGTCGTCGCGTCCGGCGACGGGGGTGCCGAGCGGGATGTCGGTGCCGCAGCCGTGCCGGGTGAGCAGGGCGGCCAGCCCCGCCTGGACGGTCATGAAGACGCTGGCGCCGGTGGTGCGGGCGAGGGCGGCGAGGGCCGTGTGCGCGGCGGTGTCCAGGGCGAACGGGACGGTGTCGCCGTCGGTGGAGGAGACGGGCGGGCGGGGCCGGTCGGTGGGCAGGTCGAGCTGGTCGGGCAGGCCGGCCAGGGCCTGCTTCCAGTGGTCGAGCTGGGCGGTGGCGAGCGGGGTGGGCCGGTCGGGGGTGCCGAGCCGGCGCCGCTGCCATGCGGCGTGGTCGGTGTACTGCACGGTCAGGGGGGCGAACTCCGGTGCGTGTCCGGCGAGTCGGGCCCGGTAGGCGGTGGCGAGGTCGTCGGCCAGCGGGGTGGTGGAGGCGCCGTCGCCGGCGATGTGGTGCAGCACCAGCATCAGGGTGTGCCGGTCGGCGGCCTCGGTGAACAGGGTGGCGCGCAGCGGGATCTCGTGGGCCAGGTCGAAGGCGCGGCGGGCGGCGGCCGTCAGGTCCTCGCCGTCGGCGGCCCGGTGGGGGCGGGGCCGGGCCGCCGGGTCGTCGGGGGCCAGGATGTGCTGCCGGGGCAGGCTGTCCGGGCCGTCCTCGGGGACCGGGTAGACCGTCCGCAGGGTTTCGTGCCGTGCCGTCAGGTCGGCGAGGGCGGCGGTGAGCGCGTCCTCGTCGAGTGCTCCCTCGACGGTGAGGACGAGCGGGATGTTGTACGTCGGGGAGGGCCCCTCCAGCCGGTGCAGGAACCACAGCCGCTGCTGGGCCGGGGACAGCGGCAGTTCGCCGGTGCGGGGCACCGGGGTCAGCGGTACGTCGTCGGCGGGGGCGCCGGTGTGGCGGGCGCGGACCAGGGCGGCGAGGGCGGCCGGGGTGGGCTCGCGGAACACGTCGGCGACGGAGACGGGCACGTCGAAGGTCTCCCGCAGCCGGGCGGCGAGCCGGGCCGCGAGCAGCGAGTGGCCGCCCAGGTCGAAGAAGGAGGCGTCGGGCGCGGCCAGTTCCTCCTGGCCGAGCAGGTCGGCGAAGAGGCCGCGGACGACGTCGGTGTGCGGGGTGGCGGGGTGGGCGCCGGTGGCCGGGGCGGCGGGGACGGCGAGCGGTGCGGGGTCGGGCAGCGCACGGTGGTCGAGCTTGTCGTTGGCGGTGCGCGGCAGCGCGTCGAGCAGGGTGACCGCGGCCGGGACCATGTGGGCGGGCAGTTCGGCGGCGAGGTGGTCGCGCAGGGCGGCCGGGTCGGCAGCGGTGCCGGGGCGCGGGACGGCGTAGGCGAGCAGCCGCTTGCCGCCGGCCGCCTCGCGGGCGATGACGGCGGCCGCGGCGACGGACGGGTGGGCGGCCAGGACGGCCTGGATCTCGCCGAGTTCGATGCGGAAGCCGCGGATCTTGACCTGGTCGTCGGTGCGGCCGAGGAATTCGACGGTGCCGTCGGGGCGGCGGCGCACCAGGTCCCCGGTGCGGTACATCCGGCCGCCGGCGTCGCCGTGCAGGGCGCCGTAGGGGTCGGCGACGAAGCGTTCGGCCGTCAGGTCGGGGCGGCCGAGGTAACCGCGTGCCAGGCAGGCGCCGGCCACGTACAGCTCGCCGGGCACGTCGTCGGGGGCGGGGCGCAGGGCGGTGTCGAGCACGTAGAGGCGGGTCGCGCGCACCGGGCTGCCGTCGGATCCGGGGCCGGTCCAGTGGCAGGCGTCGACGGTGGTCTCGGTGGGGCCGTACAGGTTGAGCGGGTGGACGCCGTCGGTGGTGGCGAGGCGGTGCCACAGCGGGGCGGGGACGGGTTCGCCGCCGACGACGAGGACGGCGGGCCGGTGGTGGCCGTCGCCGAGCAGCCCCTCGGCGAGGAGCGCCTCGGCGTACGAGGGGGTGATGTCCAGGTAGTCGACGAGGTGGGTGTCGACGTGGGCGGTGAGGGCGGCCGGGTCGCGATAGGTGGCGTCGTCGAGCAGGTGCAGTTCGTGGCCGTGGACCATCCACAGCACCGGGTCCCAGGAGGCGTCGAAGGCGAAGGAGGCGCTGTGGGCGACCTTGAGCCGGTTGCGGCCGGTGCGGGCGACGGCGGGGGCGATGTGGTCGGTGCCGTGTCCGGCGTACAGGTTGGCGAGGGAGGCGTGGGTGACGACCACGCCCTTGGGGCGGCCGGTGGAGCCGGAGGTGTGGATGATGTAGGCCGCGTCGTCGGGGGCGGGGGTGGCGGCGGGGCGGTCGGCGGGTGCGTCGCGGAGGGCCCGGACGGTCCCGGGGGCGTCGAGGTCGATGACGGGCAGGCCGTGTTCGGGGAGCCGGGCCAGTGCCTCGGTGGTGCCCAGGACGCAGGCCGGGCGGGCGTCCTCCAGCACGGCGAGGGTGCGGGCGGGCGGGTGGCCGAGGTCGAGCGGCTGGCAGACGCCGCCCGCCTTGAGGACCGCGAGCAGGGCGGTGATCATGCCGGTGGAGCGGGGCAGGGCGAGCGCGACGGGGGTTTCGGGGCCGACGCCGTGCGCGGCGAGGTGGTGGGAGAGCCGGTCGGCGGCGGCGTCCAGTTCGGCGAAGGTGAGGGCGTCCGGGCCGCAGCGGACGGCGGTCTCGTCGGGGGTTCGGGCGGCCTGTGCGGCGAACTCCTCGGGGACAGTGGTGGTGCGGGGCTCCTCGGAGCGGCCCGCGGTCACCCGGCGTATCCCGTCCTCGTCGAGCAGGTCGAGGGTGGCGACGGGCCGGTGCGGGTCGGTGAGCAGCAGCGCGGTCAGGTGGTCGAGGCAGCGCAGGAGCGTGGCGCCGTACCGTTCGGTGTCGGCGGCGGTGTAGCGGTCGGGGGCGGCCTCCAGCACCAGGGTGAGGGTGTCGTCCGGGCCGGGCCAGGCGCCGACGGCGAGGTCCTCGACCGGGCCCGCGGCGAGGTTGCGGACGGTGCCGGACGGCCCGCCGAGGTCGAGCGGGGCGCCGTCGTGCGGCTTGATGTTGACCATCGGCCCGGTCAGCGGCGCGGTGGGGGCGGTCAGGTCCAGGTCGCGGCGCAGGTCGGCCTGCGGGTAGCGCTGGTGGCGGCGGACCTGGCGGATCTCCAGCACCACGCGGCGCAGCAGTTCGGCCGCGGTGTCCTCGGGGCGGACGGCGAGGCGCAGCGGGAGGACGTTCACGGTCATCGCCGGGGTGCGCAGCGCGGCGGGGGTGCGGCGGTTGGTCACGGGCAGGCCGAGGACGACGTCGCGGGTGCCGGTGAGCCGGTGCAGGTGGACGGCGGTGGCGGCGACGACCAGTTCGGCCCAGGTGGCCCGGACGGCCTCGGCGGCGCGGGTGACCGTTGCGGCGGACAGCCGGGTGGCGTACCGGCGCGGCCGGGGGTCCGGGGCGGTGGCCCGGCCGGGTCCGACGGGCGAGGCGGGGCCCCGGTCGGGCTCGGCGGGCGGGGCGAGCGTGACGGGGACGGCGCCGGCCATCCGCCCGGTCCAGAACTCCCGGTCGGCGGCGTACTGTTCACCGCTCAGGTACGCCTGCTCCTCCGCGACGAGTTCGCGCAGCGGGGCGAACCGGCACTCCGGGGCCTCCTGTTCGCCGGCCGCGTACAGTTCGGCGACCCGGTTGCCGAGGAGCGTCAGGGCGTAGGCGTCGACGGCTATGTGGTGGATGCGCTGGTACCAGCGGTACGAGGTGTCGCCGACGCGCAGCAGGGCCTGGGTCATCAGGCCGTCCGGTGCGTCGAGGTCGGCGGGCCGGGACAGGTCGGCGTCGATCCAGCGCCCGGCCTCCTCCTCGGGCGCCCCGTGGCCGCGCAGGTCGATCCGGTGCAGCCGGAGGGCGTGGGCCGGGTCGGGGTACTGGGCGGGGGTGCCGTCCGTCTCGGTGATCCGCAGCCGCAGGGTGTCGGCCTCGGCGACGGTGCGGCGCAGCGCGCGTTCGAAGCGTTCCTCGTCGAGGGCTCCGTCGATCTCCACGACGTCCGCGGTGTGGAACTCGGTGCCGCCCGGGGCGAGCTGTTGGGCGTAGTGGATGCCGCTCTGCGCGGTGAGCAGGGGGAACGGCTCCGGACGCTCGTTCATCTGGGGACAACTCCTCGGTTGTGAAAGCCTTGCCGCGCAGTGGGCCGCCAATGACTTAGGCAAGCCTAAGCTAAATACTTGCACGGCATGCCCGCGGGTGAACTTCGCGACGCGGGACAGTGCGACCGCACCCACCGGAAGAGGAGCCGATGACCGACCCGTACGACGACGCCGCACCCGCCCTCCGGGACGTCAAGTCCCGCATACGCAAGGGGATCGAGCAGGAGGGCGACGCCCTGCTCGACCTCAGCCGCCGCATCCACGGCCACCCGGAGACGGCGTTCGACGAGCACCGGGCGGCCGCCTGGTGCGCCGAACTGCTGGGCGCCCGGGGCTTCGCGGTGACCGCCCCGGCGTACGGGCTGGACACCGCGTTCGAGGCCACCGCGGGCAGCGGCCCGCTCACGGTCGCGGTGGTCTGCGAGTACGACGCCCTGCCGGGCCTCGGGCACGCCTGCGGCCACAACCTCATCGCCGCCGCCGGGGTCGGCGCCGCACTGGGCCTGGCCCCGCTGGCGGACGAACTCGGCCTGCGCGTACGGGTGCTGGGCACCCCGGCGGAGGAACGCGGCGCGGGCAAGGCGCTGATGCTCCGCGAGGGCGCGTTCGACGGCGTCGACGCCGCCATGATGGTGCACCCGTGCCCGTTCGAGGTCGCCGACTTCCGGTCCTTCGCGCTGGGCACCCTGTCGGTGACGTACACCGGCCGGTCCGCACACCCGAGCCTGAATCCGCACGAGGGCCGCAACGCCGCCGACGCGCTGACCGTGGCCCAGGTGGCCATCGGTCTGCTGCGCCAGCAACTGCCGCCGCAGTGGCGGGTGCACGGCATCACCACGGAGGCGGGCAGCTCCCCCAACGCGATCCCGGACCGGACGCGCGCCGAGTACGAACTGCGCGCGCTGGCGGCCGAGGACCTGACGGAGCTGCGCGACCGGGTGGAGGCGTGCTTCCGGGCGGGCGCACTGGCGACCGGGTGCGAGGTGACCCTGGAGCGCCCCGAGCCCGACTACCTGGACTTCCGGGGCGATCCGGAGCTGATCCGGCTGTGGACGGCCAACGCCCGCGCGCTCGGCCGTCCGGAGCCCGTGGAGCGGGCCCCGTTCGCCTGCACGGACATGGGCAACGTCTCGCACGCGGTGCCCGCCATCCATCCGGTGCTCGACATCAGCGGCGGGTCCTGCGGCCCGCACGAGGCCGCCTTCGCCGAGGCCGCGCTCTCGCCCGCGGCCGAACGGGCGCTGCTGGACGGGGCGACGGCGATGGCGTGGACGGCCGCGGACCTCGCCGGGGCGCGCCGGGCCGGCGACCGCACCGCCTGAGGCACGCCGGGTGCGGGCCGGCCGTACGGCGAGTACGGCCGGCCCGCACCGATATGACACGACGTCAGGAGGCGGTCAGGGCCTTGGTGATGTCCTTGATGACCTCGTCGGCGGCGAGCGGGCCGCCTCGGGTCGACCAGACGGAGCCGTTCACCGTCACCACGTGGCCCTCCTTGACCGCGTTCAGCTCCTTGTACGCGGCCTTGGACTGCACCTCCTCGAGCGCCTGCTCGCCGTCGGAGGTGAGGGTCGACAGGAACAGCCAGTCGCCGTCGATCTCGTTGATCTTCTCCAGGCTCAGCGACGGCGTGTGCGCGTTGCCGTCCTTGTTCTGCGACTTGGGCCGCTTCAGGCCCATCTCCAGCGCGATGCCGCTGGCGAACTGCTTGTTCTCCATCCAGCTGGGCCCGTCCGGGTTCCAGCGGACGATGGAGACCTCGGCCCCCTTGTTCCCGCCGAGCTTCTCGCCCGCGGCCTTGGCGGCGCTCTCGTGCTCGGAGATGACCTTGTTGGCCACGTCGAGCTTGTTCAGGGCGTTGCCGATGCCGCGCAGCGACAGCTTCCAGTCGTCGGTCGGCGCCATGGTGACGAGGGTGGCGGGGGTGATCTCGCGCAGCTGCTCGAGGACCTGCTCGTCCTGCATGTCACCGGCGAGGATCAGGTCGGGCTTGGCGGCGACGACCTTGTCCATGACCGGCTGGAGCAGGTTGCCGACGACTTCGATGCCCTCGACCTTGTCGGCGAGGTAGGCCGGCGGCTTGTTCAGACCCTGTCCGTTGGTGATGCCGACCGGCTTCACGCCGAGCGCGAGCACCGCGTCGAGCTCCTCCTGAGTGAGGGTCACGATCCGCTTGGGGTGGGCCGGGACCTCGACGGCGCGGCCGGTGGCGTCCTTCACGGTCCGGGTGGCCGATGCCGCGGAGTCCTTGCCCGAGGACCCCTTGGAGTCCTTGTCGCCGGAGTCCGCACCACAACCGGTCACGAGGAGCGCGGCCGCACCGACCGCGGCGGCGACCCGGGCCGCGCGACGCGGCAGGATCAGGGAGGGACGGCTGGACAGGGTCATGGGAACTCCACGGTTCACGGAAATGTACGAACTGCGCGGAGGGCAGGCCGATGGCTCACAGCCGCCTCAACACCCCCGCCGCAATGACTAAGGTTAGCCTTACCTCAGGCTCATCGAGCAAGGGGTCTCGTCATTCCGAAAGGGCGGTCCAGATGGAACTGCGCACCGAGCAGCTCATTGCCGGATATTCCGGACGTACGGTCGTCGACCGCGTCGACGTGACGGCGCCTTCGGGCCATGTGGTCGCGATCGTCGGGCCGAACGGCTGCGGGAAGTCGACGCTGTTGCGCTCGATGGCCCGGCTGCACGCCCCGGAGTCGGGCCGGGTGCTGGTCGACGGCGAGGACGTGTGGCGGATGCGGCAGCGGGAGGCCGCGCACCGCATCGCCCTGCTCCCCCAGGCCCCGCAGGCGCCGGAGGCGGTCACGGTGGCGGGCCTGGTCCGTTACGGACGCCACCCGCACCAGGGCCTGTTCCGCCAGTGGTCCCGCGACGACGAACGGGCGGTCGAGCGCGCCCTGACCGCCACCGGGACCGCCGCACTGGCCGACTGCCGGGTCGAGGAACTCTCCGGCGGTCAGCGGCAGCGGTGCTGGCTGGCCATGGCGCTGGCCCAGGAGACCCCGGTCCTGCTGCTCGACGAGCCGACCAGCGCGCTCGACATCGGGCACGCCGTCGAGGTCCTGGACCTGGTGCGGCAGATCGCCGCCGACGGCCGCACCGTCGTCATGGTCGTCCACGACCTCGCCGCCGCCGCCCGTTACGCCGACACGCTGATCGCCATGCGGGACGGCCGGGTCGTCGCCTGCGGCACCCCGCGCGAAACCATCGACCCCGCGCTGGTGAGGGAGTTGTACGGCGTGGAGGCCGAGATCCTGACGGCCTCGTCGGACGGATCGCCGGTGGTGGTGCCGGTGGCGACCCCGGCCGCCGTCCCCGCCTGACGGGGCGGCACCGCGGGCCCGCGCCGGCGTCCGCGGCTGCGTGCGCGACCGGCGGCGACCGGCGGCGGGCGGACCGGGTGTGCGGGGCCCCAAAGGCTCCGGGCACACTCTGTGTGTCGCATTACCGCCAGCAAAGGGATGATCCACGCATGATTACGCTCAAGAAGGAAGACGGCCCGGCGGACCTGGACGGAGTGACCCATCTGTCCATAGGGGTGTCCTGGGACCCCACCGCCGGAAGCAGCGGCGGGATGATGGGGATGCTGCGCCGCAAGTCCGGGACGGACCTCGACCTGATCGCCGTCGCGATGCAGGGCGCGGACCCGGTGCGCCTGGCGGGCCTCGACTCCCTCGATCCGATGGGCAACGGCTCGCTGCTCCACAGCGGCGACAACCAGACCGGTCGCGGGGACGGCGACGACGAGACGGTGACGGTCGAGTTCGCGCGCCTGCCGGAGAACATCACGTCGATCGTGTTCATCGCCGCCGCGTACAAGAAGGGCAGCTCCTTCCAGAAGGCGCGCAACATCAGCTTCAAGGTGTACGACGCGACCGGCGGCAGCTCCCAGCAGGTGGCCGACATCTGGCCGAGCCTGCTCACCACCGACAACGGCTGCGCCGTGGCCAAGGCCATGCGGGTCGGCAACGCCTGGAAGCTCGAAGTGATCAACACGACGGGGAAGATCAAGCAGGGCAACGAGCACGCGCTGATGCGCTTCGCCATCAGCAAGTAGCCCCGGCCCGGCTCACGCGACCGGCGGCCGGGGCCGCGTGTCGCGGTTCCCCTGGCGGCGGACGGCAATCGCGAGGGCCGCCGCGTACAGCCCGAGCACCGCCACGAGCAGCGGGTAGTAGAGGGCGGGCAGCGCCGTCATGCCCAGGGGCGGGCCGAGCGGGGAGAGCGGCAGCAGCAGCCCGGTGACGGCGAGTCCGGCCGCCGCCCTGCCGACCGGGCTGCCGCCGCGGGCCCCGGCCGTGCGGCGGCCGGTCCGCAGGAGCACCATCACCAGGGCCTGGGTGAGCAGGTTCTCGGTGAACCAGCCCGAGTGGAACACCGCCTCGTCGTCCGCGCCGCCGGGCCCGTACAGGGCGAGGGCGAGCACCCCGAAGGTGGCCAGGTCGGCGACGGCGTTGAGCGCCCCGAAACCGGTGATGAAGCGGAGCAGGTCCCGCGGGCGCAGCGCCGTCGGGCCCTTGAGCGCGGCGGGCGCGGGCCGGTCGTAGGAGAAGGTGAGCTGGGCGGCGTCGAAGCACAGGTTCTGGACGAGGGCCTGGGCCGGGAGCATCGGCAGGAAGGGCAGCAGGAGCCCGGCGAAGAGCATGGCGATGACGTTGCCGAGGTTCGAGGACAGCGTGATGCGCAGGTACGTGGCGATGGTGACGCCGCTGTGCCGGCCCGCCGTGATCGCGTGGTCGATCGGGGTCAGGTCCTTGCCCCGGCCGGCGAGGATCACGTCGGCGCTCTCGCGGACCATGTCGACGGCGTCGCGCGGGCAGATCCCGACGTCGGCCGCGTGCAGGGCGGGCAGGTCGTTGACGCCGTCCCCGAGGAACCCCGCGGTGCGGCCCGCGGCCCGCAGCGTGGTGACGATGCGGGCCTTGTGCTCGGGGGTGCAGCGGGCGAAGACGGTGGTGCGGTCG
The DNA here is from genome assembly GCF_030116705.1 of Streptomyces sp. ML-6. Taxonomy (NCBI): domain Bacteria; kingdom Bacillati; phylum Actinomycetota; class Actinomycetes; order Kitasatosporales; family Streptomycetaceae; genus Streptomyces; species Streptomyces sp. ML-6. The sequence continues at coordinate 6,703,900 of NZ_JAOTIK010000001.1, read as the reverse complement.
GCGAGTTCGGCCAGTTCCGGGCCGGTGAGTCCGTCGATGCGGTCGGCCGTGCACACCTCCCCCGGGTCCAGCCCCAGGTCCCGGCAGGCACGGGCCGCGGTGCCCGGGTGGTCGCCGGTGAGCACCTTGACGGTGACGCCGCGGTCGGCGAGGACGCGCAGGGCGCCGGCCGCGGAGGGGACGAGTTCCTCGCGCAGGGCGACGAAGCCCACGAAGGTCAGGCCGCGTTCGTCGGCGGGGGTGTACGGGCGGTGCCGGGCGGGGCGTTCGGCGGTGGCGACCGCCAGGAGCCGCAGCCCGTCGTCCGCCCGGCCCGCCGCGAGCCGGAGCAGCCGTCGGCGCCGGTCCTCGTCGAGGGCGCACCGTTCCAGCACGCTCTCGACGGCGCCCTTGACGACGAGCGTGTCCGTGCCGAGCCGGCCCGGCACGCGCACCACGGCGATGGAGAGGCGGCGGGCCGGGTCGAAGGGCACGGCCGCGACCCCGTCGTGGGCCTGCGCGTCCTGCGCGTCGGCCGCGTCGAGGATCGCCTCGTCCAGGGCGTCGGGGACGGGCAGGTCGGCGAGTTGGAGCGTCCACCAGGCGTTCACGGCGGCCCAGCGCAGGACCTCGGGGTCGTCCCGCCCCTCGGCGTCCAGGCCGCGCACCACGACGGGGCGGTCCCGGGTGAGCGTGCCCGTCTTGTCCAGGCACAGCACGTCGACCGCGCCCAGGTCGTGCAGCGCGGGCAGCCGTCGGACGATCACGCCGTGGGCGCGGGCGAGGAGCGAGGCGCCGCGGGCCAGGCAGGTGGTGACGACGACCGGCAGCATCTCCGGGGTGAGTCCCACCGCCACCGCCACCGCGAAGGGCAGCGTCTCCAGGCCCCGGCCGCGCAGGGCGGCGTTCGCCATCAGCACCAGCGGCGGCGTCACCAGCATGAACCGGATGAGGGTCCAGGAGATCCCGTGCACGGAACGGTCGAAGGCGCTCGGGCCGCGCGGGTGCACGAAGTCGTGCGCGGCGGCGAACCGGGTGCGCGCCCCGGTCGCCACGACCACCGCGGTGCCGCTGCCCGACATGACGCTGCTGCCCTGGAAGCACGACTGCGGCTCGCCGAACGGCCCCTGCTCCGGCGCCCCGCTCCCGGACCCGCCCGGCGCGTCCGGCCTCCCGCTCCCCGGCCGGCCCGGCGCGTCGACGGGGTACTTGGCGACCGGGGCCGACTCGCCGGTCAGCGCCGCCTGGTTCACGCTCAGGCTGTTCGCGCGCAACAGCCGTACGTCGGCGGGGACGAGGTCCCCGGGCCCGAGCCGGACCACGTCCCCGGGCACCAGTTGGTCGACCGGGATCTCGCGCGGCACCGGGTCCGCGTCCCGCCCCGTGCGGCGCACCACCGTGGCGGTGGTCGCCACCAGTTCCCGCAGTCCCGCCATCGACCGGTCGGCCCGGTACTCCCCGGCCGACCGCAGCGCGCAGCTGACCGCCACGAGCACCGTGATCACACAGGCCGGGCCCCAGGACGCGACGGCCACGGACACCAGTCCGAGGCAGAGCAGCACCGCGGTGAACGGGTCGCGGAGGCTGCGCAGGAACCGGCCGGGCCACGAGACCGTCCGCCGGGCGGGCAGGGTGTTCTCGCCGTACCCGGCCAGGCGTTCCTCGGCCTCCTCGTCCGTCAGACCGTGGGGGCCGCTGTCCAGGGTGCGCAGCACCTGGAGCGAGGTGGGGCCCGCCGGGGTGCCGCCGGTCGCGGGGGCGCCGGCCGGCGCCGGAAGGGTCCGCGACGGGAACGGCACCACCAGGCCCCGCCCCTCGGTCGCGGAGGTCTCAGGCACCGGTCCGGCGGAGGGTGCGCGAGGGGGTGGAGGCGGCACGTGCGGCCAGCCGGGCGACCATCATCCGCACCACGGCCACCACGTCGGGGTCGTCCACGAAGTACACCATCCGCCGGCCGTCGCGGCAGGAGCGGACGAGCCCCGCGAGCTTCAGCTTCGTCAGGTGCTGGCTGACGGCGGGCAGCGCACCGCCCACCCGCTCCGCGAGTCCGGTCACGTCGCTCTCGCCCTGGGCCAGCGCCCACACGATGTGCAGCCGGGCCGGGGACGCCAGCAGTCCGAAGGACGCGGCAGCCTCCGTGAGCACCTCGGCGGGCGGGTCCTCGAAGCCGTCGACGTCCGTCACCACCGTCGTCCCTTCCTCTTCCCGGCTCGCTTGCGGACCCAAGTCTAGGCAGTGCCCGACGGCTGCCGTCCGGCCGCACGGGGACGCGGGGCGGGCGCGGAGCAACCACCCCCGCCCGCCCCGCGTCCTCACCATCGTCCGTACAGTTGCGCAACCATGCAATGCACTCGCCGGCCGGGGCCGTTCCCGCCCCGGTGCGGCCCGATGAGGGGAATGACGAACGTGGGCATCATCAGCTGGATCATCCTCGGCCTCGTCGCCGGAGTCATCGCCAAGATCCTGCTTCCCGGCCGCGATCCCGGCGGCCTGATCGGCACCACCCTCATCGGCGTCGCCGGTGCCTTCGTCGGCGGCTGGCTCTCGGCCCACTTCTTCGACCGGCCGGTGGAGAAGGAGTTCTTCGACCTGACCACCTGGGGAGCGGCGATAGGCGGCTCCCTCGTCCTGCTCATCGGTTACCGCCTCCTCTTCGGCAACTCGCGGAACTGACCGGGAGCACCCTCCCCCGGGCCGGTTCCCCGGCCGGCCCCGCACCCCGTGGACACACCGCCGCCCGGCCCGGCGCGGCGCCCCGGGTGCCGGGTCCTCGAACATCCGATCACGCACTCCGGTGCCGTGACCGACCGCTCGGCCGCCGTCGTTACCTCTGCGGAGTTCCCGCGACGGGCGGCTCCGCCGACGCGACGACGGGTGGTGCGGACGGATGGGTGCAGCAGGTGCGGAGGTCCGGCCGGCGTGCCGGGCCGGGACGCGGCGCGAGGCGGCGTACGCGCCGTGCCACCCGGACGCGCCCGGCGGCCCGGAGCCGGAACGCGCCTGCGACGGGCCCGGCAGGAGCCTCCTCGTCCGGTTCGCGCCGCTCGGCGCGATCGCATGAGCCGGGGCCCGGCCCCGACCGGGTTCCCGCTGTGACCGGCCGGGTCAACAGGGGAGGGGCCGTCCCGCGCGCATGACGCACGGTACGGCCCCGGCCCCGGCCGGATGCGGCCCCCTCCGGCCCCACCGGAAGGAGCCGCGCTTCCCCACAGCCTGCCCACCCGCCGCCTTCCGGTCCTCCCCGCGGGTCCCCGGAGAACGTGACCGCGCCCTCCCCAAGCATCATCGACAACGAGCAATGTGGGCCAGGAGGAGAAGTTCACGGGGCCGGGTTTCCGTTCTCCACCGTCCAGCCGATGTCGGCTCGGCCGTGCCGGCGGCAGTGGTGGGGTTTGGCTCGGTCGTGGCACTGATAGCCGAAGCCGTGCTGGAGGGTAATAGCGCGGCGGTTCGTCCAGTCCTTCAACGACGATGGCACGGTCATTGACCTCGACCTCACCGATCGCGCCGAGCCCGCGCGCCTCCTGCGTGACGGTTTTCAGGTCCGGCCGGTTCCAGGCGGCCTGGCACTTCGCGAGCTGTGCGGGCGGGCAGATGTCACATAGCTCGCGGATGCCGTAGTGCCCGTTGCAGTCGGCCTCCCCGTGCGCGTACGCGACACCGCACGATGTATTGCGGAACAACGCTCCCCAGGGGGGTCCCCCACCTGGGCCTGGCCACCACCGAGGTGCATCCCGCCTCCTGGCCCGCTGCCTCGGACGACTGGCCGCGCCTAGTCCGTGACCGTCCATGAGGTAATCGGCCTGTGCGCCGCCCTCGCGTTCGCAACCGACGCCCTCGACCTCTCGAATCACCTCTCCGGGGTCTGACCGGGAAACCACAGAAGGCCGCCTCGCGCCGATCAGGCAGGGGCGGCCTTGCCGTGCGCCCACCCACGTGTTGCGCCCGCTCGTCTCCGACAACGAGGAGGACACGATGGCCGACGACCAGCAGCTCTGGGGCTACACCGAGGTCGCCGCGCACCTGCGCATCAGCATCGGCGCGGCCCGCAGCTGAAAGAGCCGGGGCAGCCTGCCCGCGCCCGACGACGACAGCGTGCCGGACCGGCCCCGCTGGAGGCCGGCCACGTTCCAGGGGTGGAAGCCGGTCGGCCGAGGGTTCCGCAGCGACCTGCATGGCTCCTCCCAACAGGCGACCACTCCGTCCGGCTGACCGGCACCCGCACGTAAGCCGCGGCCATGACGTCCGATTCGCCGATGCCGTCCCCGCTGTTCCCCTCACCCGACAACGCTGCGCTCAGGGTAGTGGCCGCCAAACCATCGCTTCGGTCCGCAACTGCGAAGCCTTGGCGGAGAAGACGATCTCGCACACGGCGGTCCATGGCTGGTACGAGGCCCATATCCAGGGTGAGGACGAGTGCTCCGGGTGCGACTTCCAGGGAGAGCCGCCCAAGCACAGCAATCGCTGCTGAGCAGGAGCAATGCGCCTGAGGAACTCACGACCGCACGAGCAGTGGTGGTCCGCCTTCTGGACAGACCTCGAAGGCGCCGTACGGCTCGTCTTTGGACGCCGTCTCCCTTCACGTACGCCAAGGCGCGCCCAGCCCCGGATGGAGACGTGGGTGCCCTGGCGTACGGGCTGAGTCAGGCGGCGCCGGGCTCCTCCAGCGCCACCACGACCATCACCGGAAGATCGGCGTCCTGCTGGATCACACCAGCGGTCAGGATCCGGCCGTCGAGGGTCCACTTCTTCAGCGCGATGAACTCGTCCCTGTCCGCCTCCGTCTGCTCGGCCTCGACGAGGTGACCGGCGAGAGAGGACTCCTCGATCTCGGGCAGGAAGCGGGCCAGCGCCTGCTCCCCCTCCTCGTAGACGGCCTCCACGTCGTCGAAGTAGCCCGACTCGTCGACGTCGCGGATCCAGACGTAGAACTTGACACTGACCGCCCCACTGCTGAACACCTGGATCCAGCCCCCGACGTCGCCCTTGTCCCAGGACGTCTCCACGCCGTTGCGAAGCTTGCCCCCGGGCGTCCACTCCTGGGCCGAGAACCGCGCCGCTGCGCCCTCCGCGGTCAGCGGCACGATCCCCCTGAGCTCTTCCAGCATTGCGATCACTTCAGCCATGAACCCATTCCACTCATGCCGTTGCCGGGCACGTGATACGCCTTCAACTGCCCGCGGGCATAGGCCTCGGGGAAGGCCTTGGACAGCACTTCGTTCACATGCATGGCACCCATTCATTGGGCACCATGGAGCGGACGCCCTTGCCTCCGAGATCCTCGTTGAGGGCGAGCAGCTTGTCGGCCTGGGCGATGATCCGGCCCTCGTTGTAATGCTTGAAGTTGGGGTTGTATGGAGACTTCTCCCATTCGGAAAGGTTGTCACCTCCGGTCCACTTGGCCTCTGTGATCCAGCCGTCCCGCGGCCCGCCGTCGAGGTGGACTTCCCTGCCGTCCGGCAGGATCCACTGCTGCTCGTAGCTCTGGTCGGTGACGAGCCGCTGGTACCGGTACGACGGGCGGCCGAGCAGCTTGTCCGTCAGCCAGCCCAGACCTTTGAACTGCGAGTACGGCGACAGGCCGAGGGGGTCGCAGACGGTGAACGGGTTGTGCACATAGGCAACCGGGTTCGGCGCGGGGCCGAGGCCGAGGGGGTCCGGGGAGGTGTAGCGACCGGTCTCCGGGTTGTAGTGGCGGAAGAGGTTGTAGTGGAGCCCGGTCTCCGGGTCGTAGTACTGGCCGGGGAAACGCAGCGGAGTGTAGGCCGTGCTGGAACGGGCCCAGGCGGTGGTGCCCCAGAGGGTGCTCCTGGCGCGCCAGGCGATATCGCCGGACTCGTCGACCAGTTCGGTGGGCGTTCCCACGAGGTCGGTGGCCATGGCGAAGAACCGGCGGTCGATCTCCTCCTGACGGCTGTCCGGGGTGAGGAGGCGTTCCGTCTGGGACAGCGGCACCAGGCCGCGGTGGTCCCAGGTGAGGGCGACCCCATGTGAGAGATCCGGTGTGTGGACCGTCTGTTCGCACAGGGTCGTGCCGTCCCAGGAGAAGCGGACCTCTTCTGCGACCTTCTCGCCGTCGTCGGAGAGGCGCTGCTTTGCGGTGCGGCGGCCCAGGGGGTCGTAGAGATAGCGCCAGCGGGTGCCGTCGGGGGTGACCACGGCGGCGAGGCGGTCCTCCGCGTCCCACTCATAGCGCCAGGTGTCGGGCTTGCGTGACAGGCGGGTTTTCTGGCGTAGGGTCACGCGGCCGAGGGCGTCGTGTTCGAAGCGGACGTTGCCGGCCCTGGTGGGGGAGGTTCCGGTGTAGGAGCGGGGGCCGGTGGCGTCGTGGTCGGGGTGGGAGTCTGGCCAGGAGGCCACCGTCTGGTTGCCGGCGGCGTCGTAGGCGTAGTGCTCGGTCCACCCTTCTGCGTGGACGGCGGTGACCCGGCCGGCGGCGTCCAGATCGAGGGTGCGGGAGCCTGAAAGGTCGCCGGTTATGGAGGTGAGGTGGCCGTCGGCGCGGTGCGCGTAGTGACGGTGGTTGAGGGAACGGCCCCCGATCATCAGGTGCTGGGCGCAGATCCTTCCGGCCTCGTCCCAGGCAGAGGCTGGGGTGAGGGTTCCGCCGAAGACGCGCTCGAGTTCCCGGCCGGCCGCGTCGTGGGTGAAGGCGATCTCGCGGCCTCCGCTGGTCATCCGGGCGGCACGGCCGGCGGCGTCGTAGCCGTACTCGGTGATCGCGCCGGTGGGGGTGATGCGGCGGGCCCGGCGGCCCAGGGTGTCGTAGGCGTAGTTCATGGCGCGGCCGTCGACGATTTCGGTCTTGGTCCGGCCACGCCGGTCGTAGGCGTAGAGGATCTCGCTGTCCGGTCCGGCCGCGTGCAGCAGACGTCCGGCCCGGTCGTACGCGTAGGTGGTCACCTTGCCCGCTACGTCCTTGCGGACGGCTTGGCCGAGTTGGTCGTAGGTGTAGGACACGGTCTGGCCGAGTGCGTCGGACCGGGCGGTGAGCTGCCCGGCGGGGTCGTAGTGGTAGGTGAGGGTGCGGCCGTCGAAGTCCGTCTCGGAGGTGAGTCGGCCGGCGGCGTCGTACGTGTAGGACCAGGTGCCGTGCGGGCCGGTGACCCGGGTCAGCCGCAGGTCCGCGTCGTGTTCGAACGTGTGGCGGGTGCCGTCGGGCTCGGTGCGGGTGGTGAGCAGGTCGAAGTGCGTGTAGTCGAAGCGGGATATGCCGTCGGCCAGGCCGGTATGGGTGAGGGGGTTCCCTTCGCCGTCGTACGTCCACGACTCGGTGGCGCCGTCCGGGGCGACACGGCGGGCGAGGTTGCCGTCCTCGTCCAGGGTGAACCGGGTGACGTTGCCCACCGGGTCGGTGGTACGCCCGATCCGGCCCAGGGCGTCGCGTTCCAGGCGGGTGGTGCCGCCGGCCGGGTCGGTCACTGCCACCGGCAACCCTGCGGCGTCGCAGTGCACGGTGGTGGTGGCGCCGAGGGCGTCGGTGACGGTGGTCAGCCTGCCCCGGTCGTCATAGGCGTACCGGGTGGTGGCCCCGGCCGGGTCGGTGACCGCGGTGCGGTTTCCGTGTTCGTCGAATTCCTGGAGCCAGCGGGCGCCGTCCGGGCCGTGGAACTCCGTGGACAATCCCAACGGGTTGCGCACGGTACGCAGTTCGCTCCCGTCGGGGCGGGTGACGCCGAGCAGGCGGCCGTCCTCGTCGTGGGTGAAGGAGGTGGTGCGCCCCAGAGGATCGGTGTGGGTCAGGGTGTTGCCGCGGGCGTCGTGGGTGAGGCGGGTGGTGTGGCCGAGCGGATCGATGGTGGACACCACCCGGCAGTGACGATCGATCCGGTGCTGGGTCGTGTGTCCGCCGGCCGTGGTGAGGCTGGTGGTGCGAAGACCGGTCTCCGGGTCGGGTTCGGTGTAGGCGAGGATGATCTGGATGTGGCCGGCCTGACCGCCTTCGGCGATGACGCGGTCGCGGTCGTCGTAGACGAAGGTGGTGGTGGCACCGGACGGTTTGACGACGGCGATGAGGTTTCCATCCTCGTAGCCGTAGCGCATCAGATGCAGGTCCGCCCCGTTCTTCCCCGCTCCCACCAGGGACAGAGCCGTGACTCGGCCGTCGTTCACCGCGACGGTCACCCGGCGGCCCGCAGAGCAGTCAGGGCGAGCGGGGTGCCGTTTTCGGTACGCTCCACGCCCCACCAGTTGCCGTGGCGGTCTTCGATCCGGTCCAGCCAGGCTTCGCCGTTGCCGCCCGGTTCGCTGTCTGCCCGGGCTGCCCCGCGTGGCAGTGGCGTCAGTGTGAAGCAGACGAGCTGACGTAGCCGACCATTCCAGGTATGAGACCTGATGCGCCGGAGCTCACTCCGCCTTGGCTCTACCTTCTCACCTGAATCAGCGCGTGAGTTCCGCTTGTACGCCAGGCAGCCCCGGACCGTTCGAGGGCGTCCAGCGTTCCCTGCTCCAGGCCGACGATGACGTCGGACTTCAGGGTCCGGAGCGCCGCGACGGCTCCCGGGAAGTAGGCAGTGAGATCGGCGAAGGGCACCGTGGCATCCCACAGCTGGTCACCCACCAGGCGACGGTAGTTGAGGTCGCCCTTCAGGATGGTGAGCGTGGCGCTCTGGAACTCGCCGCGAAGGTCCTCGGGCATCCCCTCGTACGGCAGCGGAGCGCAGAAGAACGGGTGGGTGCGGACCTCCAGGCTTCCTGCCGCCATGGCCTTCCAGAGTCGGCCGCCGATCCGGCCGGCTTCGCCGGGCGCCTCGGTGAGGCGACGGAGGCAGTCGACGACGTCAGCCGTCATCGCGTCGGAGACGTAGTAGGGGTAAGGCTTGACGTGGAGCACGACCCGTTCGGCGTGCCGATGTTCGAGGAGGTGGTCGATGAGGATCAGATCCGGGATGAGCTCTCGTCCCGCGTTGTCCGCCACCACGGCGACGGTGGAGGACGCTCCGGCGGGCAGGAGCTGCCACAGCACCGCGCTGTCATCGGCCACCAGCGTGGAGGCAGCGGCGTCACCGACCGCCGGCTCCCCCGCCGCAACGCGGAAGCCGAGATCCGCGCGGTTGCCCCAGAGCGAGGCGTGGAGCAGGGCCGTGGCCCGCTCCTCGGTCGGCGCGTCCGCAAGCGCGTCGAGAGCTCGCAGCTCCTCTTCCACCGCGTCACCGCGCAGTTCGGCCTGCTTGAACGGCGCGAACGGATCAACTCCCTGCCATGGGCCGGTGCCGAAGTACTCGATGGCAGCGAGGAGCCTGCGGTAGAAGTAGCTCTCCGCCCACAGGAACGGGGCGTCGTACCACAAGCGTCCGAAGTGCTCCTGCCCCCAGTCCGCCCAGCGCTCGTGGTCGTGTTCCGCAGGGGCGAGCGGCTCGACCACACTGTTGGTGATCTCCTCCAGCAGGGCGTCGAGGGCCTCGTGCTGTCGGCGGCCGTACGGGAAGGCATCTCGTACCTGCTGAATGAGGGCAGGGTGGCGCTTGGCCAGCACACCCCAGGCGAACGAGCCGGACTCGTTGCTCAGGATGACCGGGGCACCGATGGGGCCGGCGTCGCGAACGGCCTCTTCGCCCGAGGCGCGGGAGGTCTTCTCTGTCATGGTCTCCAAGCCCTTCACTTCTCGCTCATGTGTCAATGATCCCCAGGGCTACGACGCCGGCCGCACTCCCCACCAGCACCTCGCCCGTCGTGGGTTCGAAGGCCGCGCAGTGCAGTGAGGCGTCCACCCGGACCTTGGCGATCTGCCGCTGCTCGCCGAGCGACCACACGCGCACCGTCCCGTCCGCCGCAGCGGACACAAGGCGGTCCTCGTCGCTCATGAAGCCCAGCATGAGGATGCGGCCCGTGTGGCCGGAGAGGTGGGAGGTGAACCGGTCCGCCCCCAGGCGACGTACCGCGATGTCGCCGGTTCCCGCCCCGACCGCCACCCGGTTGCCCGGACCGTCCACGGCGACAGCGCGGGCCCAGCCGCTGGGGCTGCTGAACCGGCTCCTGAACTCCCCTGTGGGGGCGTGCCACACGCGTACCGAGCCGTCACCACCGCAGGCTGCCAAGAGGTCCCCGCTGTCGTCGAAGGAGAGCGACCGCAGCCGACCAGCGTGCACGTCCTGGCTCCACAGCAGCGTCCCGGTGGGCAGATCCCAGCACCGGATGTGTCCATCGCCCGTGCTCGCGGCGACACGAGGTGTCGAACGGGCCATCGCCACGGCCCACGTACGCGGGGTGTCCTGGTTCAGGGTGAGCGACCAAGCGGTGTCGAGCAGCGACCAGACCCTGACCGCCCCGTCGCCGCATGCTGCGGCAACGTGTTTCTCGCCGCAGGCCAGGGACCAGACGCGTCCGTGGGCCGCCGGGAGTCTCCGGCTGACTGTCGCGGTCGTGGTGTCGATGACGCCGACGCCGCCGGCCCCGTCGCCGACCACGGCGATGCGTCCACCGGCCGCGAACTGTGTGGACCATACGGTGTTCGAGCCGCTGGCCAGGGTCCTGAGCCTGCTCTTCCCCATGGTCCAGATGCGGACAGCGCCGTCCTCGCATCCGGCGATCACGGTGCCGTCGCCCGTTCTGGCGAGTGAGCGCACCCAGTCCACGCCTGGTGGGAGCTGGGTCTCGCCCACGGGGCTCTCCGCCGAGAACGCCTGGATCCTCGGTTCCTCGGTGGCGGAGACGAGGACATTGTCGTGCGGGGACAGAGCGACGGCGCGCACGCGCGCCTTGAGGTCGGTGATCCGGCGGGTGAGCGTGAGTTTTCCGTCGGTCGCGTCCCACACGGCTACGGAACGGTCGCCGGATCCGGAGGCCAGGAGGGAGGAGCCTGGGGCGAAGGCCACGGAGCGGACCCAGTCCTTGTGTGCCGCGCGTTCGTCCAGGAGGCGACCGGTGCGCAGGTCGAAGAGGCGGACGAACTCGTCCTCGCCGGCCACGGCGACGAGCGAGTCGGAGTCGCCGCCGATCGTCACGGACCAGACGGGGGTGCCGGCCGCCCGCATCGTACGCAGGAGCACAAGGCGCTCCAGGTCCCACACGCATACTGCGCCGTCCTCGGCACCGGAGACCAGGACGCGGTCGACCGAGGAGAAGGCGAGACTGCGGATACGACGATTGTGCCCCGGTAGCACCCCTACAGGTTCGCCGGTGTCCGTGCGCCACAGCCGGATCGCTCCGTCGTCGCCCGCCGAGGCGAGGACCGTCCCGTCCGCGGAGAGCGCGGTGGCGAACACCCACCCGGTATGGGCCTCGTGGGCTCGGAGGAGTCGGCCCGTGCCCAGGTCCCACAGTCTGACCACCCCGTCCTCGCCGCCCGACGCCACGAGGTCGCGGACGGCGGCCACACTGACTACCGCGCCGATGTGACCACGCTCCGCCGCCGCGGGGTTCTCCTCCGGGGGCAACAGCCACTTCGGGGCGAGCACTGTCCCCTCCCCCACGACGTTTCCCAGGAACCGGGTGGCCTCGGGCAAGGGTGCGCGGCGCAGCACGACCGAGAGCGTCGAGGCGATATCGGCGGGGCTCTCCAGCCCGCTCAGCAGATACCCGGCGCCGGTCAGGGCACGGGCGGTCGCCCACACCTGGTGCTGCGGATGGCCCACCTCATGCCGCCCTGGCAGGGCGTCGAGCACGGCGGCGTCCGCGGCCAGCGACTGGTGTCCGACGAGCGCGACCTTACGCATGATGTACGTCGGCGAGGCCAGCAGGCTGACAAGCTCGGCGTCGAGGCCGGCCTCACACAGGTGGTAGGGAAGGTGGCGCCACAGATACCCTTCGGTCTCCTCCAGGGTCTCCCAGGCGCCGTCCGTGCTCTGCCAGTACGCCTCAATCAGGGACCGATGAAGAGTCGCCCATTGATCGCCGATCAGATGGCGCAGGTAGGACCGGAACACGTCGTGCAGCACGATGGCGTTCCGGTCGGCGAGGTAGGCGCTGATCAGGGACCGGTCGGACAGCACCCGGCAGAACTGGCGCACCACGTGGGGAGCCCATCCGTTCGCGGTGCCCCACCAGTGGGTGAGTACCGACATGGGGATCGGCACCGACGGAGGGAACACGGCCAGGGAGAGGTATCGGTCTCGCAGGTCCGTACGCCCGGCGATCGAGACGCTCTCCGCGAGGCTGCGGAGGCTGGACTCGAGCGCCTGCCCGATGGCGTTCTTGCGCTGGTCGGAGTCCCAGACGTCGAAAGCCTGGGGACCGTACGCGCGGATCGTCGCGCTCGTCTCCGTAACGGCGCGTCCGGCCGGGGCGCCGGAGCCGACCTCCTGCGATACGTTCGCCCCGACGATCGAGGCGAGCAGCGGCCATCCCCCGCACACGCCTGCGAGGCGTGCGGCCTCGGCGTCGTCCAGGGCTCCGACGTTGCGGACGAGCAGTTCCCGGATCTCGCCCGGGGCCATGGGCCCGAGGCGAACGACTCGGGCGGAGCTGGGGCTCACGCGCACGTTCCTCGTGGTCACGAGCCGTACACAGTCCTCGCCGCCGAGCAGGAAGGGGCCGAGGTCGGTGGCGGACCAGACGTTGTCGACGACGAGGAGCGCGCGTCGTCCTTGGAGCAGACGCGCGAGGTGGAACCCGGCCTGCTCGGGGTCCGCGAGGGACGGGCGATTGCCGTCGAGGTGGACGCACAGGTCGGAGATCAGCTCGACGACCCTGGCGGCCGTGCAACCCTCGCCGGTCTCCACCCAGAGGATCTCCGAGAAGGAGTCCCGGACGCGGGTGTCGTGACACACCTGGGTGGCCAGCGTCGTCTTACCGAACCCACCAGGGCCGCACAGGGCGACCGTGGCGACGCTGTCGTCCTGCGACGCCTCCCGGAGTACGGAGACGAGCCCTTCGAGATCTTCTGACCTGTGCACCAAGCCGGGCTCCGGAACGGGTATCGGAAGGTAGTGGTCCGGCGCCGGCGAGACCGAGGGCGTTGGAACGCCGACGGAGTCCCAGAAGCGCTGCCGCACCTCCGCGTCGCTCCGTTCCAACGCCGTGTCGAGTAGCGCCTGGGAGTCCGGTGCGACGACGATCTCCTCGCCCCGGGCCTCCCAGTTGGACACCGTCCGGTCGCTGACGCCGAGGTAGGACGCGAAGCCACGCACGCTCCGACGCGTCGCGAGCCGCAGAGCGCGCGCCTCCCGTCCGGTCCAGCGCTGCACTGTGGCCACCTGAGCTCCTTCGACCGACACCGACGACGATAACAGGGTAGGGCGGTCTGACCAGCGGCGTAGAGCCTTCGCTGCGACGGGAGTTCAGCACGGATGCAGCACCCGGCCATTCCGGCCAGGTCTGAGCGAGGTGCACCCGCCGCCTTGGACAGCGGCGGTGCTGCACCGCGAGTGCGACACCACGGCAGCCCGCTGTCCGACGCAGCTCGGCAGTCTGCTCAGCACGGAGCTCCACCGCTCCGCAGGCAGACGAGAGGGGTGGTCACACGATGACCGAAGCGAAGGCACAACAGCACGGTTCGGACGACTGGTCCGAACGGCAAATCGCCTACTACCGCGATCGAGCCGACGAGTACGACGGCACGTACAGCGACCGCATGAGCATGCCGCGGCTCGCGAAGGCCCTTGACGCGCTACCGGTCAGCGGTGACGTCCTGGAGCTCGCCTGCGGCACGGGCCAGTGGACCAAGTTGCTCCTCCCCCAGGCCCACAGCCTGACCGCGCTGGACGCGGCACCGGAGATGCTCCGCCGAGCCCGCGACCGCGTGCGGGGCACCGCGACCCGTTTTATCGAAGCGGACATCTTCGGCTGGGAACCGGACCGCCAGTACGACACGGTGTTCTTCGCCTTCTGGCTCAGCCATGTCCCGCCGGTCGAGATGGAGCCGTTCTGGGACCTGCTTCGGCGGGCGCTGGCGCCGGGCGGCCACGTGGTGTTCCTCGATGACTCGTCGGCGAAGGCGGAGATCGAGGAACAGGTGGACGAGGCGCCGGTACCGACCGTGCGACGCACCCTCTCCGACGGTTCCCGCCACGTCGCCGTGAAGGTGCTCCGAGACCCCGCAGACCTCACCTCCCAGCTGGATGGTCTGGGTTGGGACGCCCGCGTCGAGACGATCGACGCGTTCCACCTGTCCGGTGTGGCCCGCCCCAGGGAGGGCGCGTGATCCCGGTCAACGGATACGCGGCCCGGCCCAGCGTCCGCGCCGGCGAGGTGGTGCGCCTGCACATCGCCACCACCGCTCCCCACGTACACGTTGACTTCTATCGCTGGGGAGCCACACCGCAGCATGCGGGACACAGCGAGTGGCCCGGCCGTGCCGCGTCCTCCGGACGTTTCGACGCCGACTGGCGGTGGCCCGCGTACGAGTTTCTCGTACCCCCGGAGTGGCGGTCCGGCGTCTACATCGCGGTCTTGGGCACGGAGCACGCGTCCGGTACTCCGCCGCTGGATGCCAGGGAGGGGCGCATCCTCTTGGTCGTCACTCCCTCCGCGCCCTCCGGCCGCAGGATCCTGTACAAGATCCCGACGTTCACCTACCAGGCGTACAACACAGCGGGCGGCGGCAGCCTCTACAGCGCCTCCCAGATCACGACGCGCCGTCCCGGGGGCGGTGTCGGCGGACCGGTGAAGGGCCTGCCGGACGCGTACGACCCGTCGTCCCCCCGGCAGACGTTCGCTCATTGGGACGCCCACTTCATCGCCTGGATGGAACGGAACTGGATCGAGGCCGACTACTGCACCGACCTGGATCTCCACGAGGGCCTGTTCCTGCGTGACGGCTACCGTCTCCTGGTCTCCGCCGGTCACGACGAATACTGGAGCACCGACATCCGACGCCACGTGACCGCCTTCCGTGACGCCGGCGGCCACATCGCCAACTTCGGCGCCAACACCTGCTGGTGGCGCGTCGGCGTCACTCCGGACGGGGCAGGGTTGTCCTGTGACAAGTTCCCGCCCGGCGCCCCCGCCGGTACTGATCCGGACAGCTCGTACGGCTGCCCGGACCACTGGTGGGAGTCAGAGCCGGAGAACACGCTCCTGGGCGTGAGCTACCGCAACGGCGGCGGTCACTGGGACGGCACCCGAGCTTGCCGGGGCTTCATCGTCACGGACGCCGGCCACTGGGTGTACTGCGGCACGGGGCTGAATACCGGCGACACTCTCGGACACGACGGGGCCCTGATCGGCTACGAATGCGATGGCGCGGCCTACGAGTACGACGCCGCCGGCCGGCCGCGTCCCACCGGGCAGGACGGAACGCCGAAGGACTTCGAGATCCTCGGCATCGCCGAGCTCCCCCCGGACTGGAACTTCGCCGCCCGTGAGCCGATGTCCAGCCCTCGGGCCGCCACCCTCGGCGTCTTCACAGCTGGCGGCACGGTCTTCACCGCCGCCACCACCGACTGGGCCCGACTCCTGGCCACAGACCCCCAGGTCTCCGCTGTCACCCGCAACGTCATCACCCGGCTCTCCTGACCGAAGAAAAGGAATCCTCATGTCCGGAAACGGCAACGAACAGCCGCTCAACGTGATCATCGGCGTGAACGGCATCGGCATGGGACACACGGTCCGGCAGAGCGCGATCGCCCAGTACCTCCGCGACCGCGGGCACCAGGTTCGGATCATCACCAACGGCTCCGGTCGGATCGCGTACTTCCAGGACCTCGGCTTCCCCGCCTGGGACGGATGGATGCCGACGCTCCTCGCACGCGACGACCGGATCCACGCTCGCGACGCCGTGCGCGCGAACATCCGCCAGGTACCCGGAGGTCTCCGCCGACACCTCCAGCTGCGTCGGCTCGTCCGAAGCAGCGGTGCTCCGGATGTGTTCATCACCGACTACGAGCCCAACACCCCGCGCCTCGCCTACCACTTCGGCCGACCGCTCATCTCCATCGACCAACAGAGCAAGTACCGACACCTGGACCTTCCCGTCGTCGACCGGTACGCCCGTACGGCCGAAGAGCAGCGACTGCGGTACTTCGCCCCCCGCGTCGACCGGTCCTTCATCTGCTCCTACATCCCACTGGACGCCGAGGACCGAAGAGTCGAGTTCATCGCCCCGGTCATTCCCGATCTCATCAGATCGGCACCGGTCACCACCGAGCCCCTCGTCACGGCCTACTTCTCCCGCTACTTCGACCACGGCCCGGAGGAATCCGTCCGCGAACTGGCCTCGATCTTCCGCCAGTCCGTACCGGACCGAACGCTGCGGATCTACACGCAGCCGACGGAGTTGAGGTCCCTGCTCGGGTACGCCGACGCCCGTGTAGAGATCCGCGCCTTCGACCGCGAGGCGTTCATCGCGGACATGGCTCGCTCCGAGGCCGTGGTCTCCAACGCCGGCTTCAACCTGATCAGCGAGGCACTCGTCCTCGGCAAACCGGTCCACCTCATCCCGTTACCCACCTACGACCAGCACTGGTGCGCGAAGGTCACCGAGGAGGCCGGACTGGGAACTGCGGCCCCGCGCATCGAACGGCGGGCTGTCCTCGAATTCCTCGCGCGCGGTCGGGCACTCAGCGACAACGTCGTACGCCACCGGGACCTGTACCTCTCGGCTGACCCCCGGGAGCGGATCGCCTCGTACCTGGAGAGCCTGCCAACGGTCGACCGGCTGATACCCGCTCCGGTCGCGGGGTAGCTGGACATGTCGGCTCCCCTGGCTCCCTCGTACGTGGCGACCGCAACGGTCGTAGCCGCCGTCGTGGCGTGCTACCGCCTCAGGGTCTCCCCGGCTGTACGGGCCCTCGCCCGTCACCCCACGCCCCTGGCCGTGAGCGCGGCCGTCGCGGTCATCGCCCCTCTGACGCTCCGGACGTCGCCCCTTCCCGGGCCGCTGCGTTGGTTCGTCGTCTTCGTGATCGCCTTACTGACCTGGCGCGGCGTGACAAGCGACTACGACGTCACGCTGCCCATCGGTCCCCAGCGTCGGGACAAGCTGCTCCTCTTGTTCCTCGCCGTCGCCTCGGTCGTCTGGGCTGCCGCCCTGTCGGCGTGGATCGCCGTGTTCTGCGGCAGGCTGCGCGGGTGGCAGCACCACGCGATGATGCCGGTGCGCCTGCTGAAGACGTACCTCGCCTGGTTCGTCGTGACCGCGGTCCTCGCCCCTCCTCCCTCCGACTCCACGGCCGGTCTGGTGCTGGTACTCGGCTGCGTCTCGCTGTCGCACTACGTCAAGCCGGCCTGGAGCAAGGCCCGTCTGGGACCGCATCCCTGGTCGTGGGCCCGGGACAACCGCACGCACTACCTCATGGCCTCGGCGCACTCCTGGGGCTGGGCACGCTTCCTCCCGTCCGGGAAGGTGTCTCAGCTCCTGCGCCGGGCGAGGGTCGTGGACCGCCCCGTCAACATCCTCACGATGGTCGTGGAGGCCGCCGGGCTGGTTGCCTTCCTCGACCGCCGGCTGCTGATCGCGATCCTGGTGGCGACCGCACTCTTCAACCTCGCCGTCGCCCTCGCCTCCGGCATCCTCTTCTGGGAGAACATCGCCGCCAACATCGGACTCGCGACGGTCGTCGGGCTGCTCCCCGACACGGGGTACGACACGGCCTTCGGGTGGCCCGCCGCGCTGGTGGCGCTCACCGTGATCCTGCTCAGCACCGCCGACCTGCTGTGGCAGCCCTGGCATCTGGGGTGGTGGGACGCGCCCTTCACCGCCCGCATCCACTGGCAGGTGGAGACCGTCTCCGGCGCGACGAGGGGTCTCTACAACGACTACATGTGCCCGTACGAGCGCGAGTTCGGCCGCGTAGAGGGCTACTTCCTGACGGACGAGCCCATACTCCACGGCCACCTCGGAATCGTCTGGGACCGGCGCATTCGCGATCTGCTCGTCCAGGCCGGCCGAGACCGGGACCAGCTGCACACGCTCAAGCAGACGTACGGCCGAACGCACAGGGACGAGGAACGCTCGGCCGAGCACGTCGCCTTCCTGACCGCCATGTTCACCCGGCTCAACGCCGGTACTCGAAAGAGCCCCCTGCCCCGGTGGCTACGTCGACTCAAGGCGCCCGGGGGCCAGCTCTACCGATGGGGCGATCTGCCCGCCTACCGCGGCAAGGAACCCGTCCGCCGCATCACCATCCGCTACGAGGAGCGCTGCTACCTCCCCGAGACCGGCGACTTCGTCCTGCTCGCCGATCGCGTCGTACGGGAGATCGACCTCAGCGCTCCGATGACCGACCTGGAGGACTGACTCTCATGCGCAAGATCTTCGTCGACTGCGGCGCCAACCTCGGAATCGTGCTGAAGCGCTTTATGCACGAGCTCCCGGACCACGACTTCTACGCCTTCGAGCCCAATGCGACCCTGCTCCCCTCCATCACGGCGAACGTGGAGCAGGCCCAGCACGCCGGCCTGGTCGAGGTCTCCCCCAGTGCGGTGTGGACCGAGGACGGCACAATCGACCTCTTCCTCGGCCACCACGAGAGCTCCACCGTGATGTCCGGCAAGCGGGTACCGCCCGTGTACGACCAGCAGATCGACTACAGCTCCCCCGTCGCCGTCCCGGCGGTGGACTTCAGCGCCTGGCTCCGCCGGACCGCCACGCCGGAGGACCACGTCGTCGTAAAGATGGACATCGAGGGCGCCGAGTACCCCGTGCTCAGGAAGCTGCTCGCCGACGAGACGATCGGCCTCGTCTCCGTCCTCTACGTCGAGTGGCACCACGACCGCTTCCCCGCCATGAGCCAGGCCGAGCACGACGAGGTCGCCACCACCGTCTCCGCACGCGTCGACGTCCGCCACTGGGACTAAGCGGAGTGAGGGGACACGACGCCATGAACACCCAGCACATCTACCTGATCAAGCACGGCGAGACCGAGGAGAACCTCCAGGGCATCCACCAGGGCCGCGCGGTCGGCGGCCGGCTCAGCGAGCGCGGACGCGCCGACATGCGGCTGGTCGGTGCCTGCCTCACGACGGCCGGGGTCGCCATGGACCAGATGCTCGTCAGCCCGATGTCCCGTTGCCGGGAGTCGGCCGAGCTTCTCACCGCCACGCTCGCCCCAGCCCATGTCCGCGTCGACGAGCGTCTGGCCGCCAAGGACAGCGGTCACCTCGGGGGCCGGCCCAGAGAGCTCGCCGCCGCTGAGGCCGCTCGCCACGGTGTGCCGATCCACCGGCTCCGCACGCCGGGCGGCGAGTCGTCGGAGGATGTCCAGGCTCGTTACGTGGATCTGTGGGCCGAGGTCTGCTCCGGGGGGCGGCGAACCACCGTCCTCGTCGGGCACGGCGGGGGCATCGCCTGCCTGCTGCTGTGGCTCACCGGGAACGGCTTCGACCGGTACCTCCAGCACGTGCCCGGGTCCGCCGGGCTCACGTGGGTGGAGATCGGCGGCCCAGCTCCGCGCGTGCGGCTCATGAACGTCTCGCCTGCGGACCTGCCCGTCCTCCTCAACGCCCGCACCGTCCGATGAGAGTCGGGACGGTGCGGGCGCGGGGACGCCCGTCAGGCTTCCGGGGCGCCGCCAAAGCGCTCGCGGTAGGACTCCAGGTCCTCCTCCGTGATCTTCGCGAAGAGCACGGGCGGCACGGTGAACGCGGTGCCAGCCGGGACGGTGTCCAGGGACTTGGCCTGGTCGGCGGTCACCCAGGTCGCGGTGTCGTTCTCCAGGGCGAAGGCCCCGCGCATGGCGGCGGCCGTGGCCGGGATGAACGGCTCGGAGACGACCGCGTACAGGTGGATCAGGTTCATCGCGGTACGGAGCGTCAGCGCGGCGCCGTCGGCGTCGGTCTTGATCTCCAGCCAGGGGGCCTTCTCCTCCAGGTAGGAGTTGCCCGCGGACCACAGCGCGCGCAGGGCAGCGGCGGCCTTGCGGAACTGGAGGGCCTCCATCTGCTCCTCGTACTCGCCGAGCAGCCGTGCGATCTCCTCGCCCAGCTTCGCCTCCGCCTCGCCGACGGCGTGCCCGGCCGGGACCTCGTCGCCGAAACGCTTGCGGGAGAACGACAGCACGCGGTTGACGAAGTTGCCGAGGGTGTCCGCCAGGTCCTTGTTGACCGTGGCTGTGAAGTGCTCCCAGGTGAACGACGAGTCGTCCGACTCGGGGGCGTTAGCGATCAGGAAGTAGCGCCAGTAATCCCCGGGCAGGATCTCCAGGGCCGCATCGGTGAAGACGCCGCGCTTCTGGGAGGTGGAGAACTTGCCGCCGTAGAACGTCAGCCAGTTGAAGCCCTTGACGACATCGACCTTCTTCCAGGGCTCCCGCACACCGAGCTCGGTGGCGGGGAACATCACCGTGTGGAAGGGGACGTTGTCCTTGGCCATGAACTGCGTGTAGCGGACGGTGTCATCGGCCTCGTACCACCACGACTTCCAGTCACGGGACTCGCCATCGCCGACGGCGTTTGCCCACTCCTTGGTCGCGCCGATGTACTCGATCGGGGCGTCGAACCAGACGTAGAAGACCTTGCCCTCAGCCGCGAGTTCCGGCCAGGTGTCGGCCGGCACCGGGACGCCCCAGTCGAGGTCGCGGGTGATGGCGCGGTCGTTCAGGCCCTCGGTCAGCCACTTGCGGGCGATGGACGTGGACAGGTGCGGCCACTCCGCGCTGACGGTGGCGATCCACTCCTCGACGTCGTGCTGGAGCTTGGACTGCAGCAGGAAGAGGTGCTTGGTCTCGCGGACCTCCAGGTCCGTGGAACCGCTGATCGCCGATCGCGGGTCGATCAGGTCGGTCGGGTCGAGGACGCGAGTGCAGTTCTCGCACTGGTCGCCACGGGCCTTGTCGTAGCCGCAGTGCGGGCAGGTGCCCTCGACGTACCGGTCCGGCAGGAAGCGTCCGTCGACCGGCGAGTACACCTGCCGGATCGCACGCTCCTCGATGAAGCCGTTCTCGTTCAGCTTCCGCGCGAAGTGCTGGGTGATCTCGACGTTCTGCTGCGAGGAACTGCGCCCGAAGTAGTCGAAGGCCAGCTCGAACCCGTCGTACACGGCCTTCTGCGCGTCGTGCGCCTGCGCACAGAACTCGGCGACCGAGAGCCCGGCCTCCTTGGCTGCCAGCTCGGCGGGGGTGCCGTGCTCGTCGGTGGCGCAGATGTAAAGGACATCGTGACCACGCTGGCGGAGGTACCGGGAGTACACATCCGCCGGAAGCATCGACCCGACCATGTTGCCCAGGTGCTTGATCCCGTTGATGTAGGGAAGCGCGCTGGTTACCAGGTGTCGAGCCATCCTTGGATGCTCCATTTCATACGTATGGCGCCGGTGGCACTGCCACGGCGGGCCCAGGTCGGGAGGCCGCAGCCGACGCGATCACTCCGATCGCACGCCAGCATCACACACGGTGACAGAACAGGGCTGCAAGCCACCGTCATCGTATCGAACCGGGGGTTTGGCCAGCCCACGGGTTTTCCGGCCTCCCCGCGCTGCCCACGAACAGCACTCGGCCGTCCGAGACAGGCGGCCAAGCGAGTCTCGGACGGCCGAGGCGCTCCCCATCTTACGGCCACCGCCGACCGCGAATCCCGCACCACAAGTGCGTCCCCGCTCCCCCCGAGCCCAGACTTCAGCAAGGTGGACCACATGCTCCGGAATCACGAACCCCATCGACTCCGCGTGGTCGTCGTGGGGCAGGGATACGTCGGCCTCCCGCTGGCCGTGCGAGCCGCCGAGGTAGGGCACCACGTCGTCGGCCTCGACGTGGACGCCGGGCGGATCAAGAGACTCATGCTCGGCGAGTCGTACGTCGAGGACATCTCGGACAGGCGGCTGGCGCCCCTCCTCGCCGCCGGCGTCTACACGCCGACCGTCGACCCGGCCGACTGCGCCGGGTTCGACGTGGCGGTCGTCACCGTCCCGACGCCACTACGCGACGGCGCGCCGGACCTGTCGCACGTTGAGGACGCGGCGCGGACGCTGGGCCTCCACCTGACCCGCGGAGCGACAGTCGTCCTGGAATCGACCACGTACCCCGGGACGACCGAGGAGGTGTTCCGCCCGCTGCTCGAGCGCGGCTCCGGGCTGGCCGCCGGCCGGGACTTCCGCCTCGGCTACAGCCCCGAGCGCATCGACCCCGGGAACCCCAGCTGGAGGCTGGAGAACACGCCCAAGGTCGTCTCGGGCATCACCCCGTCTTCCTTGAAGTCGGTCCGTGACTTCTACGCATCCCTGGTAGACACCGTCGTCCCCGTGGCCAGCTGCAAGGTGGCGGAGCTGACCAAGCTCCTTGAGAACACCTTCCGGCACGTGAACATCGCCCTCGCCAACGAGCTGGCGATCTTCGCCCACGACCTGGGCATCGACGTCTGGGCGGCCATCGACGCAGCGTCCACCAAGCCGTTCGGCTTCATGCGCTTCACCCCCGGCCCCGGGGTCGGAGGCCACTGCCTGCCCGTCGACCCCTCGTACCTGTCGTGGCGGGTTGAGCGAACCCTGGGGCAGAACTTCCGCTTCGTCGAGCTGGCGAACGACGTCAACAACCACATGCCCGACTACGTGGTGCGGCGTCTCGTGGCGGGCCTCAACGAACGTGGGAAGCCACTCAAGGGCTCCCGGATCCTGCTGCTCGGTGTGGCGTACAAGGCCAACACCGGGGACGCCCGTGAGACGCCGGCGGCCCGCATCGCCGAACTCCTCACCGGTATGGGCGCCGAGGTCCAGGCCGCCGACCCCCACGTCCTGGACGACGCCCACCCCCGCGCCGCCGGCCTGGAAGGCCTCCAGCGGGTCGAGGTGACCCCCGGCCTGCTCGCGACAGCCGACGCCGTAGTCCTGCTCGCGGACCACGACGCCTTCGACTACCCCCTGATCAGCGCCCACTCCCCGTACATACTCGACTGCCGCCGCCGGCTCTCCGGTGCCCACGTCGACTCTCTCTGAAGGGAAGCAACGTGAAGATAGTGATCACTGGCGGCGCCGGATTCATCGGCGGCAACCTTGCCCGTGCTCTGACCGAGCTGCCTCAGGTCACCCAGCTCCGGGTCGTCGACAACCTCTCCACCGGAGACAAGGCGAACCTCGTCGGCCTCGATGTGGACTTCTTCGAAGGAGACGTCCAGAACGCCGCTCTCCTCGACCAGGCGTTCCGCGGTGCCGACGCCGTCGTCCACCTAGCCGCCCTCCCCTCTGTGCCACGCTCCCTGCGTGACCCCCTGGCCAGCCATCACGCCAACGCGACCGGCACCCTGCAAGTTCTGGAGGCCGCCCGCCGCGCCGGAGGTCCGCACGTGATCGCCGGGTCCTCGTCCTCCGTCTACGGTGCCAACCCCCAGCTGCCGAAGCACGAGAACCTCGTCTCCGCCCCCATGAGCCCGTACGCGGTCACCAAGCTCACGACGGAGGCGTACCTGGGCGCCTACCACCACAGCTTCGACCTGCCGGTCCTCCCCTTCCGCTTCTTCAACGTCTACGGCCCCGGCCAGCGCGCCGACCACGCCTACGCCGCCGTCATCCCGAAGTGGATCAGCGCCACCCTCGCAGGCAAGCCGGTGACCATCCACGGCGACGGCACCCAGACGCGCGACTTCACGTACGTGAGCACGGTCTGCAACGTCCTCACCGACGCCCTCTTCCGCCGGGTCGTTAGCCCAAGCCCTGTGAACCTGGCCTACGGGACGCGTACCTCGCTGCTGGCCCTGGTCCAGGAGATCGAGACGGCGACGGGCCTCCGCGTGCAACGGGAACACGTGCCGGGCCGCGTCGGCGATGTCCCCCACTCACAGGCTGACGGCACACGCCTGCGAGCTCTGTTCCCGACAGTCGCTCCCGTAGCCCTTCAGGAAGGGGTCCCCGCTGCTGTGGACTGGTTCCGTCAGCGGCTCACCACGTCACGGCTATGAGCCCATTCAGGGAAGATCACGCTGCCGCTCATCATCGACGTGCAGCTGCCTGCCCCCCGTTTCATCCCACGTCCGCCGTGCGGACCGCTTCAAAAATCGCCTCGTCGCCATCGAGCTGTCCGGCGACGACCACAGCTTCAACCCTCGCCTGCATCCCAGGCACTTTTCAGGGACTTTCAGCGCTGTCCGAGGGACTTTTCGCTGCCTGACGCAGCAAGCTCCTGAAGGACCGGAAAGGGCCTCCGATGCAGGTCGGAGGCCCTTTCCAAGGCAGAGCCGCAGGTGGCGGCAGACGGGTCGGGCTGTGCGCCGAGTTCTGTTCAGCCCGCCGACGTATGACAGGCCTGACGGTCGCCCCATACATGCCGCTCCAGCGGTATCGAGGCCGCGTAGTCGCTCGTCACGAGCCAGCACTAAAGTGCGAGGCGAAGCACGTGCGTGTCTATCCATGTCGGAGCAACGGGCTCAGGGGCCACGCCGCGCATTGGAAGGGAACAAAGCCGTGCACGGTGAGTACAAGGTCCCCGGCGGCAAGCTCGTCGTGGTGGATCTGGATGTCGAGGGCGGGGCGCTGCGCAACGTACGGGTGGCCGGGGACTTCTTCCTGGAACCGGACGAGGCGATCCTCGCGATCGACGCGGCGCTGGAGGGCGCCCCGGCCAACACCGACACCGCGGGCCTCGCCGCCCGTATTGACGCGGCGCTCCCCGCCTCGACCGTGATGCTCGGCCTCACCTCCGAGGGCGTCGCCGTCGCCGTGCGCCGGGCCCTCGCGCACGCCACCGAGTGGAGCGACTACGACTGGCAGCTCATCCACGAGGCCCCGCAGTCCCCCGCGCTCCACATGGCGCTCGACGAGGTCATCACCGCCGAGGTCGCCGCGGGCCGCCGCCCGCCCACGCTCCGGGTCTGGGAGTGGGCCTCCCCCGCCGTGATCATCGGCAGCTTCCAGTCCCTGCGCAACGAGGTCGACCCGGAGGGTGCCGAGCGCCACGGCGTCACGGTCGTGCGCCGGGTGTCCGGCGGCGGGGCCATGTTCGTGGAACCCGGCAACACCATCACGTACTCGCTCTCCGTCCCGGAGGCCCTGGTATCCGGGCTCTCGTTCGCCGACAGTTACGCCTACCTCGACGACTGGGTGCTCGGCGCCCTGGCCGACATGGGCATCAAGGCCTGGTACCAGCCGCTCAACGACATCGCCACGGAGGCCGGGAAGATCGCGGGCGCGGCGCAGAAGCGGGTGGTCGGCGGGGAGGGCGCCGTGCTGCACCACGTGACCATGTCGTACGACATCGACGCCGACAAGATGCTCGAAGTCCTGCGCATCGGCAAGGAGAAGCTGTCCGACAAGGGCACCAAGAGCGCCAAGAAGCGGGTGGACCCGCTGCGCCGCCAGACGGGGCTGGCGCGCGAGGCCGTCATCGAGCGGATGATCGACTCCTTCCGAACCCGGCACGGACTCACGCGGGGCAAGGTGACGGACGAGGAGATGGCGCGGGCCGAGGAGCTCGTACGGACGAAGTTCGGCACCGAGGAATGGACCGCCCGGGTGCCGTGACGGAGCGGGCCGGGAGACGGGACGGGTCCGGGGCGGTTCGCCGGCCCGGACCCGTTTGCCGCGTGAGGGGTCCGTCCGTCACATGACTCGTCCGGGTACCGCCGGCGGCCGGGGGGCTCAGTTCTCCGGTCGGGGCGGAGGGAACTCCCGCTCGTCGGCGGGGAGTTGCTCCCCGGCCGGGCCCGGTTCGCCTTCGCCCTCCCCCGGTTCCCCTTCGTCGGGCCGGAGTTCCCCTCCGGGGGGCGGGATCTCCTGCTCGGTCCAGATGACCTTGCCCTCGGGCGTGTAGCGGGTGCCCCAGCGGTGGGTGAGCTGGGCGACGAGGAAGAGGCCGCGACCGCCCTCGTCCGTGGTCCGGGCGTGCCTGAGGCGGGGCGAGGTGCTGCTGGTGTCGGAGACCTCGCAGATCAGGACGGACTGGCGCAGCAGCCGGAGCCGGATGGGGCCGGTGGCGTAGCGCACCGCGTTGGTGACGAGCTCGCTGACGATCAGCTCGGTCGTCATCTGGAGTTCCTCCAGGCCCCAGCCGCTCAGCAGGCGGGCGGTCCGGGCCCGGACACCGGCGACGGCGGCCGGGTCGGCGGGCACCTCCCAGGAGGCGACGTGGTCGGCGCCCAGTTCGTGCGTACGGGCGAGCAGCAGGGCGACGTCGTCCGGCTGGGGCACGGCGACCAGCTGTTCCACGACCATCGCGCACAGCGCGTCGAGGGACAGTCCGCGCTGGGCCAGGGCCCCGCCGAGGCGGGACATGCCGAGTTCGGCGTCCTGGTCCCGGCCCTCGATGAGCCCGTCGGTGTAGAGGCCGATCAGGCTTCCCTCGGGCAGTTCGACCTCCGCCGTCTCGAAGGGCATCCCGCCCAGGCCCAGCGGGGGTCCGGCGGGCAGTTCGAGGAAGGCGACGCGCCCGTCCGGGGAGACGACGACGGGCGGCGGGTGACCGGCGCGTGCCATGGTGCAGAGCTGGGTGACCGGGTCGTAGACGGCGTACAGGCAGGTGGCGCCGAGCACCTGGGTGCCGCGCATTCCGTTCCCGGGTTCCTCCTCGCTGAGGCGGAGCACGAGGTCGTCGAGGTGGGCCAGCAGTTCGTCGGGGGGCAGGTCCATGTCGGCGAGGGTGTGCACCGCGGTGCGCAGCCGGCCCATGGTCGCGGCCGCGGCGATGCCGTGTCCGACGACGTCGCCGACGACCAGGGCGACCCGGGCGCCGGACAGCGGGATGACGTCGAACCAGTCTCCCCCGACACCGTCCTTGGCGTCCGCCGGGAGGTAGGACGAGGCCACGTCCAGTGCCATGCCACCGGGCAGGGTGTGCGGGAGCAGGCTGCGCTGGAGGGTCAGTGCCGCGGCGTGCTCGCGGGTGTAGCGGCGGGCGTTGTCCACGCACACCGCGGCCCGCGCCACCATCTCGCGGGCCGGGAGCACGTCGTCCGGTTCGAAGGAGGCGAGGTTCACCGACCGTACGAAGGTGACCAGGCCGAGCACCGTGTCCCGGGCCCGCATCGGTACGCAGATGAAGGAGTGGAGCCCGAACTCCCGGATGCTCGCCGCCCTCGCGGGCTGTTCGGCCACCCAGATGTGGCTGTCCGGATCGAGGACCGGGACGAGGACGGGCTCACCGTCCATGAGGAACCGGATGTCGTGGGGCGGGGGCATGAAGTCGACCTGGTCCCCGATCCGGCCCACCGCCTCCGGGCAGCCCTCGCGCACCGAACTCATCCCGGCCCGGCGCATCTTCGGCCGGAGCGAGGGGTCGGCGGTGCGGGACCGGGCGAGGTCCGCGCGGGACAGTCCCGGGCCCAGCGGCCACGGGGCCGGCTCCTCGGGGCTGGCGACCGGTTCCAGCAGGTCGACGAGGGCGAAGTCGGCGAAGCGCGGCACCGCGAAGTCGGCCAGTTCCTGGGCCGTGCGCATCACGTCCAGGGTGGAGCCGATCGCGGCCCCGGCGTCGTTGACCAGGGCCAGGCGCTGCTGGGCCTTCCACCGGTCGGTGACGTCCAGGACCATGTAGCACATGCCGGTGACGTTGTCGTCGCCGTCGGTCAGCGGGAAGAACGACGTGGAGTAGGCGCGCTTGCGGTGCGGATCGGCCCAGCTCCAGCCCAGGTACTCGTAGTCGACGACGGGCACGCCGGTGTCCAGCACCCCGCGCATCAGCGTCTCGATGGCGTCGGTCTCCAGTCCCGGCAGCACCTCGCTCAGCCGGCGGCCCAGGCGTTGTTCGCGCGGCACACCGCCGAAGCGTTCCAGGGTGTCGTTCATCCAGAGGTAGCGCAGGCTCGGGTTCAGCACGGCCATGCCGATCGGGGAGCTGGTCAGGAAGGCGTCCAGCACGGACTGGCCGACCGTCCACTCCGGGCGCCGTTCGCGTCCCGAGACCAGGAAGCACTCCCGCCCGTCCAGGTGGAAGGCGGCCGAGACCCGCAGGTCCACCGCGATCCGGCGGCCGTCGCTCCGTCGCACCTGGGCGACGCCGCTCCATCCCACGCCGGCCCGGCACCGCTCGGCGATGCCCGCCACCCGGACCGGGTCCTCGGGCATGGCGAGCAGGAAGCCGGCGGACCGCCCGACCACGTCCACGGCGCGGTATCCCAGCAGTTCCTGCGCGCTGTGCGTCCAGCCGACGATCGTGCCGGTGCCGGCGACCACCGCGGTCGCGTCGTTCGCCGCGTCGTGGGTGTCCCGGGGGGCTCTGGGCGGCAACGGTTCGGGGCAGGGCTCCGGCTGCGGGCCTGCGCGCGCCATACGGTTCACCACCCATCCATTCCACATCCATGGTCCCGGTTTTCACGCTCCGGTGCGAGCGACCGCGACCGGGCGAGCGCCCCGGCCCGGCCCGCGCGGGGCCGGAGCGGGGCCGGGTGGGGCAGGGGGCGCGGCCGGTGCGGAGTGGAGGTGAGGGGGTGCGTGGTCAGCCGGCCGCGGGGGCGGCCGCGGCGGGTGGCCGGAGCTCGTACCACCGCCGGTCCGCCTCCAGCTGCGCGGCGAGGGAGATCAGCCGTTCCTCGCTGCGGGACGGGCCGAGCAGCTGGGCGCCGACCGGCAGCCCGGCACCGGTGAAGCCCGCCGGTACGTTGATGCCGGGCCAGCCCAGCACGTTCCAGGGCCAGGCGTACGGGCACGCCTCGGTCATCGCCAGGTCGGTGCGCCAGGCGCTGAGCCCGTCGAACCGGCCGATCGGGGGCGGCGGCAGCGCGGTCGTCGGGGTGAGCAGCACGTCGTAGCCGGTGCCGGTGCGGGAGGTGCGGAAGAACGCGCCGATCCGGTGGTGCTGGCGCACCTCGCGTTGCCTGGCCGCCCGCACCACCCGGCCGCCGAGCCGGGTGCCGGTGCGCAGCGCGCTGCGGGTGCGCGGGTCGAGGAGCGCGGGGTCGGGGTGGCGGGCGGCGAGTTCGGCGATCCCGACGGTGGCCCGGGGGACGAAGCCGAGGCCGATCAGTCCGTAGCGGGGCCTGGCCTCCTCGACGTCGTGACCGAGCCGGGCGAGGGTTTCGGCCAGTGCGGTGACGGCGCGGCGCACGTCGGGGTGGGGTTCGGAGCCGGTGAAGGTGAACGGGGGGCGCCAGGCGATCGCCACCCGCAGCCTGCCGGGGTCGCGGCGGGCGGCGGCCGAGGCGTCGACGGGCGGCGGCCGGTGCGGGTCGTCGGGGTGGGGCCCGGCGACCGCGTCGAGCAGTAGCGCGGCGTCGGCGACGGTCCTGGCGAGCGGTCCGTTGACGGTCAGGCCCTGGAAGGCGTCGCTGTGCGGGTGGCCGGAGATCCGGCCGCGCTGGGGCTTGATGCCGACGAGATGGGTCCAGGCCGCCGGGATGCGGACGGAGCCGGCGCCGTCCGAGCCGAGCGCGGCGGGCACGAGACCGGCCGCGACGGCCGCCGCCGAGCCGCCGGACGATCCGCCGGGGGTGTGGCCGGTGTGCCAGGGGTTGCGGGTGGCACCGAAGGCGGGCCCCTCGGTGAACGGCCACTGGCCGAGTTCGCAGGAGTTGGTCTTCCCGACGATCACGGCTCCGGCGGCGCGCAGTCTGCGCACGGCCTCGCTGTCGGTGGTGGCGACGGGCAGGTCGCCGTCGCAGCCGAAGTGGGTCGGCATCCCGGCGACGTCGGTGTCGTCCTTGACCGCGACCGGTACGCCGAGCAGGGGCAGCCGCTCCCCCGCCGCGAGCCGGCGGTCGGCCTCGGCGGCCTCGGCGAGCGCGGCTTCGGCGCGCAGGTGCCGGAAGGCGTTGAGGACGGGCTGGCTCGCCCCGATGCGGCGCAGCGCGGCGGACACCTGCTCGGTCGAGGTGGTGGTTCCCTCGGCCAGCTCCCGTGCGCTGTCGGCCAGTCCGGCCGGATAAGCCGGTTCGGCCGGTCCGGTGGTTTCCACGGCTTCCGTTGAGGACATGGGCTGACCGCCTTCCTCGTCTCGGCAGAGGCGCGCGACGCGTCTGTGGTCCCGCTGGGGACGCAATCGAACTTACCGGAGGGTAACGAGTAGTGAGCGGTCCGCTCAACCGTTCGGTGGAAAGTGGCCGGGCGGTGCGCCGGACGGGGGGCCGGGCAATGCGCCGGGTGGTGGGCCCGGCAGCTCCTCGGGGAGGGACCGGGGAGTGTCGGTGCTGCTTGTTACGTTCTGCCGGTGGGAACGGGCCGGGCGCGAGTCGTGGACGGGTCGGGCGCGGATCGTGGAGACGGTCGGGCGCGGATCGTGGGAACGGGCCGGGCGCGAGTGGCGAAGGCACTGCTGGAGGGCGTGTGGAAGCGGAGTTCGAGGGCGAGTTCGAGACGCATCTGACGGTGCGGTTCGATCCCCGTGCCGACGGTGCGGAGGAGGACGCCCGGCTGGCGCGCTGGGCCCGGCGGCACGGTCTGAAGCTCACCCGCATCGTCCTGGACCGCGGCGCGGTGCCGGACCAGCCCATGCTGACCGAGCGGGGCCGGGGCTCGCTCTCCGGGCAGCGGGCCGCCGCGGAGCTCCGCGCGCAGGCGCTGCGCGCGGCGGGGTTCCCGGTCATCAGGGTGAAGATCGAGGCCGCGCCGTGGAACGAGGACGTGCCCCGGACGGCCGACGAGGCCGCCGCGCTGTCCCCCGACTGCCACTTCGAGCACCACGTCAAGCTGCTGCTCTCCGGCGGGTCCGACCTCCTCGCCGCACGGGCCGCGGCCGAGCGCCACGGCGCGCACCTGTCGCGCAACGCCCGCCGCACCGACGGCCCGGGGCGTCACGAGCGGTTCGTCACGCAGCGCTGCCGCGCGGTGGGCCGGCCCGGGGCCCGGGCCCGGCTCGACGCGCTCCTGCGCGCGCTGGACGACGCCGGGCTCGAAGTGCTGGAGACCGAGGAGGAGTTCGTGGTGCACGACGACCATCCGGCGGTGGACGCGGGCTGGATCGACGAGCGGGTCGAGGTGGCGCCGTGAACACGGTCGACCGCCCCGTCCCCGGGGAACCGGCGTTCGACGACCCGGAGCTCCCCCCGCGCTGGCGGGCCGCCCGGCGCGCCGCACAGGACCACCTGCTGCGCGTGATCGCCCGGTCGCCGTGGGGCGGCCAGCTGGTACTGCGCGGCAGTTTCCCGCTCCGGGCGTGGGTGGGCGCGGCGGCGCGGGAGCCGGGCGACCTGGACTGGATCGTGTTCGGGCCGTCGGCGGAGGACTTCGTCGACCCCCTCGATCCCTACCCGTACGTCTCCGGGATCGAGACGGTCCAGCACTGGCCGGAAGCCGCACACGGCGCGGCCGCTCCCGAGCTGTGGACGGACGAGGAGTCCCACGAGACCGCCGGTGCCCGGCCCCGGCTCGCGCCCGAGGGGCTGCGCTGGATCGAGTCCGAGGACCTCGACGACTCCGAGGACTTCGACGGTTCCGGGGAGTGCGCGGACTTCGGGGGCATGTACACGCCTCGTTCCGTCCTCGCCGAGGTCGTCGCCGCCCTGACGGCCGGGCCGCCGCCGCCCGAGGGGATACGCATCGATCCGGCCCGGGTGCGGGCGGACGAGACGTGGATGTACCGGGAGTACGAGACGCCCGGGGTGCGGCTCCTCGTGCCCTGGCAGGCCGACGGGCTGCCGCCGGGCGAGCTGGGGATGGACTTCGCCCGGGACGAGCGGCTGCCCCGGGCCCCGGTGTGGACGGCCTGTCCGCGCGGTGACGGCGGCCCGCCGACGCCGGTGCGCACCGCGGACCCGGGGCTCTCGCTGGCCTGGAAGCTGTTGTGGCTGGCCGAGGACCAGGAGGCGGAGGGCCGGTCGGCCACCAAGGACCTGTACGACGCGGTGCTGCTGGCGGAGCATCCCGGCACCCGGCTCCCGCTGCGCCTGCTGCGCACCGTGCTCGGCCCGCACGCGGAGGGGTTCACGCCCCAAACGGTGCTGGACTGGCCGGTGGACTGGGCCGCGTTCCACGCCGCCCACCCGTGGGTGGACGGCGGGCCCGGCCGGCTGCGGGAGCGGCTCGCGAACGCGCTGCCGCGCCTGCTGGGGGACGACACCGCTTCCGGAACGCGTCCTACGGCTGGACGGTGATCTCCCCGATCCCGGTGCCCAGGCTGCCGCAGTGCGCGGTGGACTGACCGGACTGGCCGGGGTTGAGCGTGACGTGTTCACCGTCCACGTCCGGGGACCAGCCGCAGACCAGGTGCACCCAGAAGACCTGCGTCGTGTTGCCGTTGTTCCGGCACAGCGCGAAGCCGGTGTAGTCGTCGATCTCGTGCTTTCCGGTCTGGCAGGACAGGCCCGGCGGGGTGGCCGGGGGCGCCAGGGCGGTGGCGGCGGTCACGGGCACCGCCAGCGCGGCGGCCGCTCCCACCACGACGGCGCCCCGCAGCATCGCCCTGGACGCGCTTCCCATCGACAGCTTCATGTCTTCCCGTCCCTCCTCGTGGGTGGCGGTCCGGCGTCGCCGGGCCCGCTCCTGGCGGCCCCGGCGACGGCGGGCCGGTACGCCGACAACCGTCCCCGCCCTCCGCGACGCAAAACCGGGCAGAACATCACGCAGCGTGCATGTCCGCGGCGTTCCTCCGCCGCGCGGCCGGTCCGCCCCCGGCGTACTCTCGGAACCGTCGGGTCGCACACCTGAACAGGCCCGACGGGCCCTACGAGGGAGGCGACGTGAGCGGTCGACGCATCCGCACGCGGCGGGCCGTCGGGGCGGCCGTCATCGCGCTGGGGATCACCGGCGGCGTCCTGGGCGGGGGTGTGGCGGGGGCCGACGACGGCATCGACGACCTCTCCGCGCAGCAGATCGCGGACCGCTCCCGCGACGCCCTGCTGAGCGCCCGTTCCCTGCACCTCAGCACGCGCGGCGACCTCGGCGACGGCGGCCCGCCGATGAGGCTGGAACTCACCCTGGACCGGGACGGCAACTGCAACGGCTCGGTGGACCTCGGCCGGGACCGGGGCTCGGTCCGGATCGTGAAGCGCGGCGACGATGTCTGGGTCAAGCCGGACGCGAACTTCTGGAAGAACCAGGTCCCGGGCGGCGGTCCGGCCTTCGCCGCGATCCTCGACGGGCGTTACATGAAGGGCTCGGCCGACGATCCGCGGCTGCGCGGCCTGGCGGACGGCTGCGACCTGGACACGTTCCGGAAGCTGGTCGCCGACAACGCGGACAACGACCGGGGCACGCTGAACAAGGGCCGGAAGACCACCCTCGCCGGAACTCCGGTGATCCCGCTGACCCGGATGCGGGACGACCGGACCCTGACGTTGTACGTCGCGGCCACGGGCAAGCCGTACCCGCTGAGGATCACGGTGCGCGGCGCCGGGGCCGACGCGGTCGTGGGCTTCTCGGCCTTCGACAAGCCGGTGCCCACGACCACGCCGTCCCCGGACGAGACCTACGACATCGGCGCCCTGCTGGGCCGCACGCCCGCGCCGGTGTGACCGGGCCGCACCCGGCCCGCCCGGAGCCCGTGCGACAGGAGTGACAAGAGCGACGGGAGGGGCCGGCCGGTCGGCGCCGTCGGACGCGGTGTCCGTGCTCTCAGCCGCCGTCGGCCGTCCGCCGCCCCGCTCCCGCCGTCAGCGCCACGTACACGACCAGTGAGGCACCGAGGCCGACGGCCCAGCCGTAGTCCGCGAGGGGCTTGAGGAACGGGACGAGGCCGTCGGTGGGGAACGGTCCGGCCTTCTTCCCCTGCGCGTCGAGGGTCGAGTAGGACCCGCCGACGGCGAGCACGCCACCGACCACGAAGGCGACGACGGCCCGCCAGTTCCAGCCGCGCGTGTACCAGTACCGTCCTCCGGCCACGTACAGGTCGGCGAGGTGCAGCACGGTCCGGCGGATGATCCAGTAGTCCGCGATCAGGATGCCGGCCACCGTGCCGAGCAGTCCGCCGACCACGCCCAGCCAGGTGAAGATGTACAGCTCGGGCGTCGACGTCAGTTTCCACGGCATGATCAGCACGCCCACGACACCCGTGATGAGCGCGCCCGTACGGAAGTCGATGAGTTTCGGCGCCAGGTTGGCGAGGTCGTACGCGGGAGAGACCACATTGGCCGCGAGGTTCACGGAGATCGTCGCGACGAGCACGGTGACGAGGGCGAACAGCAGCCCGAAGACGTTGTCCGTCTTGGCCGCGAGCTCGACCGGGTCCCAGACCGCCGCCCCGTACACCTTCTCCGAACCTGCCGTCACCAGCACCGACATGAGCGCGAACGCCGTCATCGTGGTCGGCAGGCCGAGGGTCTGGCCCCACACCTGGGCGCGTTGTCCCTTGCCGAAGCGGGTGAAGTCCGGGATGTTCAGCGACAGCGTCGACCAGAAGCCGATCATGCCCATCAGGCCCGGGAAGAAGACCTTCCAGAAGTCCGCGCCCCAGCCGACCTTCGACGGCTCGTGCAGCAGCGGGCCGAAGCCGCCCGCCTTGTTCGCGATCCAGACCAGCAGCGCCGCCGCGCCGACGAGCACGAACGGCGCCGCCCAGTTCTCGAAGCGGCGCAGGGTCTCCATCCCCCGGTAAATGATGGCGAGTTCGAGTGCCCAGAACAGGAGGAAGCAGAGCCACAGCGTCCACGGGTAGCCGCCGACCTTCCCCGCGTCGGCCCATCCGCCGAAGATCTTCCCCAGCAGCAGGAAGATGCCCTGTCCGCCGATCCAGGTCTGGATGCCGAACCAGCAGCAGGCCACCGCGGCGCGCACCATGGCGGGCAGGTTCGCACCGCGTATCCCGAAGGAGGCGCGGGCCAGGACCGGGAAGGGGATGCCGTACTTCGGCCCGGCGTGCCCGGTCAGCAGCATCGGCAGCAGCACGATCACGTTCGCCAGCGCGATCGTGAGGACCGCCTGTTTCCAGTCCATGCCGAGCGCGACCAGGCCGGAGGCCAGGGTCCAGGACGGGATGCAGTGGGCCATGCCGATCCACAGGGCCACGAAGTTGTACGTGGTCCAGCGCCGCTCGGCGACCGGGACGGGGCGCAGGTCCTCGTTGGCGTAGCGGCTGCCGGAGGGGTAGGCGTCGGCGGGGAGTTCGACGCCCGCCCCTCCGGCCGGTATCGGGGAGGACGGGGGCGGGGGCGGGACGGTGTTGGTCATGGGCAGTCCGTTCGAGGGGATGCCGCGGGCCCGAGGGGCTCACGGGGGACGGGGGTGCATGGCCGTGCGGAGGCCGTGAACTGCCGTGCCCGGTCGGGATGTGACCGGTGAGGGGAACGTGACCGGTGGTCGGGACACCACCGGTGCTCGGAGGGCGAACGGTGGGCGGAGTACGAGGAGTACGAGCGGTGGGCGGGGTAAGCCGCCCGTCATGCGCCGAGTACGGGAATGACGTGCCGGCCGTACTCGTCGATCACCGACTCCTTCGCGTCGTGCATCGCGTACAGCGCGAACTGGTCGACGCCCAGGTCCCGCAGCGCGCGCAGCCTTTCGAGATGGGTCCCGACCGGGCCGATCAGGCAGAAGCGGTCCACGATCTCGTCCGGCACGAACTTCGTGTCGGGGTTCCCGGAGCGGCCGTGGTGGGCGTAGTCGTACCCGTCGCGCGCCTTGATGTAGTCGGTCAGTTCCTGCGGCACCAGGCCCGAGTCCGAGCCGTACTTCGCGACCAGGTCCGCGACGTGGTTGCCGACCATGCCGCCGAACCAGCGGCACTGCTCCCGGGCGTGGGCGAGCGCCTCGGGCGAGTCGTCCGCCGTGACGTACGCGGGCGCGGCGACGCAGATCTTCACCTCCGACGGGTCGCGCCCGACGGCGACGGCCGCGTCGCGCACCGCCTTCACCATGTACTCGGTGAGGAACGGGTCGGCGAGCTGGAGGATGAAGCCGTCGGCCTCCTCGCCGGTCATCTTCAGCGCCTTGGGCCCGTACGCCGCCATCCACACGGGGACCTCGGCGCCCTCCCGCACCCACGGGAACTTGATGACCGTGCCGCCGAGGTCGGCCTCGTCGCCGCGGCCCAGGGCCCGGATCGTCTTCATCGCCCCGCTGATCCGGGCGAGCGTGTTCGGCTTGCGCCCGGCGACGCGCATCGCGGAGTCGCCCCGCCCGATGCCGCAGACGGTGCGGTTGCCGTACATGTCGTTGAGGGTGGCGAAGGTGGAGGCGGTCACCTCCCAGGTGCGGGTGCCCGGGTTGGTGACCATCGGGCCGACGACGAGGTTCTCGGTGTGTTCGAGGATCTGGCTGTAGATGACGAACGGCTCCTGCCACAGCACGGCGGAGTCGAAGGTCCAGCCGTGGCTGAAGCCGTTGCGTTCGGCGCGGCGCATCAGGCCGACGACGGCCGAGGCGGGCGGGTCGGTCTGCAGGACGAGTCCGAAGTCCATGGGAAGCCCCTCACTGGTCGAGTCCGGACCGGCGGTCCGCGGTCGCGCCGCGGGCCGCCGGACGATCCACACGTACTGCTTGTCCGCCGGGGCCGGGTGCCGCGGGCGGCGCACCGCCCGCCGCGGCACCCGGAGTGCCGGACCGGTCAGTCCAGGTACTGGCAGAGACCGCGCGGGGTGTACACGCCGTGCCCGGCACGGCCCGTGAACTCCCGCTCGGTGATGACGGGTTCGCCGCGCGACAGGACCGTTTCCACCCGTCCCGTCAGCCGCTTGCCCTCGTACGCCGAGTAGTCGACGTTCATGTGATGGGTCTCGGCGGAGAGGGTCTGCTCGGCGGCCGGGTCGTAGATGACGATGTCGGCGTCCGCGCCCGGCGCGATGGTGCCCTTCCTCGGGTACAGGCCGAACATCCGGGCCGGTGCCGCGCAGGCGATCTCGATCCAGCGGCGCCGCGAGATGTGCCCGTCCACCACCGCCTGGTGCAGCAGGTCCATCCGGTGCTCCACGCCCGGCATCCCGTTGGGAATCCTGGAGAAGTCGCCGCGGCCCATCTCCTTCTGGCCGGAGAAGCAGAACGGGCAGTGGTCGGTCGACACCACCTGGAGGTCGTCGGTGCGCAGGCCCCGCCAGAGCGCCGCCTGGTGCTCCTTGGGCCGCAGCGGTGTGCTGCACACGTACTTCGCGCCCTCGAAGTCGGGCTCGGCGAGGTTGTCCGTCGACAGGAACAGGTACTGCGGGCACGTCTCCCCGAAGACCGGCAGGCCCTCGTCCCGGGCGCGTGCCAGCTCGGCCACCGCCTCCTGCGCCGACACGTGCACCACGTACAGCGGCGAGCCGGCGACCTGCGCCAGTTTGATCGCGCGGTGCGTCGCCTCCGACTCCAGCAGCGCCCTGCGGACCTCTCCGTGGTAGCGCGGATCGGTCTCGCCGCGGGCCAGCGCCTGTTCCACCAGCACGTCGATCGCGATGCCGTTCTCCGCGTGCATCATGATCAGCCCGCCGTTCCCGCCGGCCCGCTGCATCGCCCGCAGGATCTGCCCGTCGTCCGAGTAGAAGACCCCCGGGTACGCCATGAACAGCTTGAACGAGCTCACGCCCTCCTCGACGAGCCCGTCCATCTCCTTCAGCGTCGACTCGTTCACGTCCGCCACGATCATGTGGAACCCGTAGTCGATCGCGCAGTTGCCGTCGGCCTTCGCGTGCCAGGCGTCCAGCCCCGCCCGCAGCGCCGCTCCCTTGGACTGCACCGCGAAGTCGATGACGGTGGTCGTGCCGCCCCACGCCGCGGCCCGCGTGCCCGTCTCGAACGTGTCCGACGCGAAGGTTCCGCCGAACGGCATCTCCATGTGCGTGTGCGCGTCGATCCCGCCCGGGATCACGTACTTGTGCGACGCGTCGACGACCCGGTCGGCAGTCCACTGCTGGCTGCCCGGGGTCGCCAGCGCCACCACCCGGCCGTGCTCGATCAGCACGTCCGCGCGCAGCTCCTCGGCGGCCGTGATCACAAGGCCACCGGTAATCAGAGTCCGAGTCATACCTCACAAGTCCCTTCACATCGCGTCCGCCGGGGAACACGGCTGCCCCCGGCCGTGCTGCGGCGGACGGCCCGTCCGGTCGGAACACCCGGGCGTCCGAGCGGCGGCCGGTCGGCGGTCCCGCCCGCCCGCGCGCTCACCCGGCCGCCCGGGGGCCGGTGCCGAGGGCGTCGGCGGCGCGGATGCCGTGTGCCGCGGGGGCCACGGCGCGGGCACCCCCGGTGCGTACGCCGGCCCGGCTCCCGTCGGACGCGACGCCGGCGGGACCGCCGTGGAAAACGGCGCGGCTCATGTACCCCTCCTCACTGTGGCGGAATGGGTCTACGCACGTAGATGAGGTGCGTGGTGAAGAACGTAGAAGTGGGTTACCCACTGTGGCAATACCGCTGCCGCCAACCGCTGAAGACGTTTCTGTTTCATCCGCCCGACACTCCACCGGCCCACAGCGCGTCGCGGACCGGCGCCGTTGGCGGGGCGGCGCGGGGGCGGGCGCGGAACAGCCGCGGGCTCGCGGACCCGTCCGTGGGTAACGAATTGATGACGGGTCTGGTCCAGATGTCGAGTACGGTTCATGCGCCCGTCCCGTACCCGGCGTGATCCGCTCACCACCGATGGCCAGCCTCGAACCCACCACCGGACGCCCCCCGTTGTCCGGTGCCCCTCGACCGATCCCGGAGGATCACGTGTCCCTGTCGCGCTCCGTGCGTACGGTGCTGGCCGCCGCAACCGTCGCCGCCGTCGCCCTGCCGCTGGCCACCACCACCGCCCACGCCCAGAGCCCCGCCTCGCCGTCCGCCGCCCCGTACGCGGGTCTGCCGTCCGGCACCAAGCAGGCGAAGACCCTGGTCATCGGCATCGACGGCGCCACCTTCGACGCCTTCTCGCGTGCCGACGTACCGCGCATCGAGCGGTTGATGGCCGAGGGGCTGACCGCCCGGAGCAACCTGTACGCCAACCCGATGGCCCCGACCGTCTCCGGCGCCGGCTGGTCGTCCATCGCCACCGGGGTCTGGCCCGACAAGCACAACGTGAAGGACAACAACTTCACGAATCCGGACTACGAGCGCTACCCGGACTACGCGACCCGGCTGGAGACCGCGGACCCGGCCACGTCCACCCTGGTCGTCGGCACCTGGAACCCGATCCCCCAAACCGTGTTCGGCGCGAGGACCGATCTGCGGACAGCGGGCGGCAACGACGAGGGCACCACCGCCAAGGCCACCGACTACCTCGCGCACGGCAACCCCGACTCCACCTTCGTCCACCTCGACGAGGTCGACGGCGCCGGCCACGGCACCGGCTCCTCCAGCGCCGCCTACCTCAAGGCCCTGAAGACCGCCGACGCCCAGGTCGGCCGGCTGCTCGACGCCGTGACGTCGCGGCCGACGTACGCGCAGGAGGACTGGCTGGTCGTCGTCACCTCCGACCACGGCCACACCCCCACCGGCGGGCACGGCGGCAACACCCCGCTGGAGCGCGGCACGTTCGTGATCGCCAAGGGCAAGGACATCCGGCCCGGCTCGGTCCGCGACGACGTCAAAATCACCGACATCGCGCCCACGGTCCTGCGCCACGAGGGCGTCGCCACCGACCCCGCCTGGGACCTGGACGGCACCTCG
Source organism: Streptomyces sp. ML-6 (assembly GCF_030116705.1). Taxonomy (NCBI): domain Bacteria; kingdom Bacillati; phylum Actinomycetota; class Actinomycetes; order Kitasatosporales; family Streptomycetaceae; genus Streptomyces; species Streptomyces sp. ML-6. Next base: position 6,664,770 of record NZ_JAOTIK010000001.1, on the reverse strand, counting down.
CTCGCCGAGCCGGAGGCGGACGCCTTCGACGCGCTGCGCCCCTCGCTGCGCGGGCCCGTCGACGAGACGAAGCTCCCGGCCGACGCCAGGGGGTGGACGAACTCCGCGCCCGGGGGCTGGTCCATCGACAACTCCAGGATGCCGGCCGGCGGCGTCACCGAGTGGCGCGGCTGGGCCTTCGCCACCGACGAGTTCTGGACCAACGCCGAGCGCGGCCAGGGCCGCGAGACGAACGTCCGCGCCCGCGACGTGTTCGCGGTCGCCGACTCCGACGAGTGGGACGACAAGGCGCACGGCGCCGGCCAGTTCGACTCCATCCTGGTCAGCCCCGCGTACGAGCTGAACGGCGCGGCGACGGCGACCGTCTCGTACGCGACGAACTACCGGGTCGACGGCCCGCAGACCGGCGACGTGTACGTCTCGTACGACGGCGGCGCCCCGCAGCCGGTGAAGTCGTACCGGGCGAACAGCAACACCGTGGAGCGCCTGGAGCTGGCCGTTCCGGCGGGTGCGCGGACGGCCCGGCTGAGCTTCCGCTACACCGGCACGAACAGCGCCTTCTGGACGGTGGACCGGGTCGCCCTCGACCAGCCCGCCCCGCCGTCGCAGCTCGCCGTGGCCTCGCTGACGGCCGGCAGCAAGCTGCTCGGCCGGCCCGGCTCCGACGCGCCCTGGAAGGTCACCGCGCACGGCGTCGTGACGACCGCGCAGGGCACGCCGGTGAAGGGGGCGGAGGTCACCGCCGAGCTGACGTCCGGCGGCACGGTGCGGAGGCTGACCGGCACCACGAAGAAGGACGGCTCGGTGCGCTTCAAGGCCACGGTGGACCGGGGCGTCGCCAAGGCGTCGCTGCGGATCACCGAGGTGCGTTACCGGGACCTCGCGTACCACGGCGAGCTCGACCCGGTCCGCAGCCTGGACCTCACCCGTCCCACCGGCAACCGCGGCTGACCGGCCGGGCGGGCCCCGGAGCCACCGGCCGGGGCCCGCCCACCGACCGGCCCGTCCCGCCGCAGTCGGCGGGCCGGTCGGGTGCGCCCCGGCCCGCCCGCGTCGGCCGGCCGGGCCGGGGCGCACCGGCCCGCCCTCACCGGACCGTCCGGACCTGGTCTCAGGCCACCGACCGAAGGGCCTCGGCCAGGATCTCGGCACCCTCCTCCGCTTCCGGGATGGTCAGCGAGAGGGGCGGCGCGATCCGCAGCACGCTGGTGTTGTGGCCGCCGCCCTTGCCGATGAGCAGGCCGCCCTCCCGGGCCGCCTCCAGCACGGCCGCGGCCGCCTGCGGGTCCGCCTCGTCGGTGCCGGGCCGCACCAGCTCGATGCCGATCATCAGGCCCCGGCCGCGCACCTCCCGCACGTGCTCCGAACCCGCACCGATCGCCCGCAGCCGCTCGATCAGCAGCCCGCCGACCCGCCGGGCGTTGCCCTGGAGGTCGTGCTCCAGCAGGTACGAGAGGTTGGCCAGGCCCGCCGCCATGGTGACCGGGGAACCGCCGAAGGTCGAGATGGAGTTGGCGTCCAGGCAATTCATGACGTCGGCGCGGGCCACGACACCGCCGATCGACATGCCGTTCCCGATGCCCTTGGCGAAGGTGAGGATGTCCGGCGGCCCGTTCCGGCCGTGCGCCTGCCAGCCCCAGAAGTGCTCGCCGGAACGGCCCCAGCCGGTCTGCACCTCGTCGGAGATCCACAGGACGCCGTGCCGGTCGAGGACCCGGCGGAACTCCGCGTACAGCCCGTCGGGCGGCGAGGTGAACCCGCCGACGCCCTGGATGGGTTCGGCGATCAGCGCGGCCGGGGTCCGGGTGTGGCCGAGCAGGTCCTCCAGGTCCGCGACACAGGCGGCGACGAACTCCGCGTCACCGAGGTGCGCGTACGGCCCCCGGGTGCGGACGCCACCGTGCACGTACAGCGTCTGCAACGGCGACAGGCTGGTGGGCGACCAGGCGTTGTTGCCGGTGACGGAGACCGCGGAGAAGGACCTGCCGTGGTAGCTGTTGCGCATCGCGAGGATCTGGTTCGACTTGCGGTACGCGGTGGCGAGCAGCAGGGCCGTGTCGTTGGCCTCGGTGCCGGAGGTGGTGAAGAAGACCCGGGCGTCCGGGATGCCGGAGAGCGCGGCGATGCGCTCGGCCAGCTCGACCATCGGCCGGTTGAGGTAGAGCGTGGAGGAGTGGATGATCCGCCCCGCCTGCTCGGCGACCGCCTTGGTCACCTCGGGCAGGGCGTGGGCGGTCATGGTGGTGAGGATGCCGCCGAAGAAGTCGAGGTAGCGCCTGCCGTCGGCGTCCCAGACGTGCCGGCCCTCGCCGTGGGTGATCTCCAGGGGCTTCTTGTAATAGAGCGCCAGCCAGTCGGGACAGACGGCGAGATGGCGGTCGTGCAGGCTGCTCACGGCTCCACCAGTCCCTCGTACGCGTCGGGGCGGCGGTCCCGGTAGAACGCCCACTGCTGCCTGACCTCGTCGATGAGGCCGAAGTCGAGGTCGCGGACGACGAGCTCCTCCTCCTTGTCGCTGGCGACCTCGCCGACGAACTGGCCGCGCGGGTCGACGAAGTAGCTGGTCCCGTAGAAGTCGTTGTCGCCGTACTCCTCCTGGCCCACGCGGTTGATCGCGGCGATGAAGTATTCGTTGGCGACGGCGGAGGCGGGCTGTTCCAGCTGCCAGAGATAACCGGAGAGGCCGCGCGAGGTGGCCGACGGGTTGTACACCAACTGGGCTCCGTTGAGACCGAGTTGACGCCAGCCCTCCGGGAAGTGGCGGTCGTAGCAGATGTAGACGCCGACCTTGCCGACGGCGGTGTCGAAGACCGGCCAGCCGACGTTCCCGGGCTTGAAGTAGTACTTCTCCCAGAAGCCCTTGACCTGCGGGATGTGGTGCTTGCGGTACTTGCCGAGATAGGAGCCGTCGGCATCGATCACGGCGGCGGTGTTGTAGTAGAAGCCCGACTGCTCGACCTCGTAGACCGGCACGACGATCACCATGCCGGTCTCCCGGGCGAGGTCCTGCATCCGGCGGACGGTCGGCCCGTCCGGCACGGCCTCGGCCCAGCGGTAGTGCTCGGGTTCCTGCACCTGGCAGAAGTAGGGGGCGTTGAACACCTCCTGGAAGCCGATGATCTGCGCACCCTGACGGGCGGCCTCGCGTGCGTGTTCCTCATGCTTGGCGATCATGGATTCGGTGTCGCCGGTCCAGGTCGCCTGGACGAGGGCGGCGCGTACGACTTGGGACATGAGCTGCTCCTTCGACGCGGCGTCAGAGAGCCTCAACGCGTTTTCTACGCCCGTAGACACGGACGTAGAGGAGAACGTAAGCCCCGCCACACAGCGGGGCAAGACCATCGCCGTGAACCGACGGAGTCGATCTTGTTTCACACCCGTGCGGTCCACACGCTCCCCCGGCCTCACCCTTGGAAAGCAGATGCTGTTCCGGGGCCGCGGAGGCGGGGCCGGGGCGTACGTGCGGAGCCGGGTGCCGATCCGGTTCCGGGCGGCGGGGGACGCGGTTTGTATTCTCGGCGGGAGCCCTGCCCGTGCGGCACCTGCGAGAGGAAACCCCATGACCACCGAGCTGAGTCCCGAAGCCCTCACCGAGTTCCTCGACCGGGCCCGCCAGGACTACCGGGAGCTGGTGGCACTCGGGCTCTCGCTCGACCTCACCCGGGGCAAGCCGGCTCCCGAGCAGCTCGACCTCTCCGATGACCTGCTGAGCCTGCCCGGTGGACGGCACACCTCCGCCGACGGCACGGACGTGCGCAACTACGGCGGTCTGCAGGGACTGCCCGAGCTGCGGGAGATCTTCGCCGACGTGCTCCAGGTCCCGGTGGGGCAGCTGATCGCGGCCGGCAACTCCAGCCTGGAGCTGATGCACGACTGCCTGGTGCACGCCCTGCTGAGCGTGCTGCCGGGCGCCGAGTCGCGCTGGGTGGAGCAGGAGCGGATCGCGTTCCTGTGTCCGGTGCCCGGTTACGACCGGCACTTCGCGCTCTGCGAGCGGTTCGGGATCGACATGATCCCGGTGCCGATGACCGCCGAGGGGCCGGACATGGAGGCCGTGGAACGGCTCGTCGCCGAGGATCCGACGGTCAAGGGCATCTGGTGCGTGCCGAAGTACAGCAACCCGGACGGCGTCTGCTACAGCGACGCGACCGTGGCCCGGCTCGCCTCGATGGACACCGCCGCCCCCGACTTCCGGATCTTCTGGGACAACGCCTACGCCGCCCACCACCTCACCGACGAGCCCGTCGAGATCGCCGATCTGCTCGCCGCCTGCGCCGGAGCGGGCAACCCCGACCGGGCGTTCGTGTTCGGCTCCACCTCGAAGATCACCGCGGCGGGCGCGGGCGTGGCGTTCTTCGGCTCCTCGCCCGCGAACGTGCAGTGGCTGCTCGGCAACAACTCCAAGCGGTCGATCGGCCCCGACAAGGTGAACCAGCTGCGGCACGTGCTGTTCCTGCGGGACGCCGACGGCGTGCGCCGCCACATGGCGCACCAGCGCGCCCTGCTGCAGCCGAAGTTCGAGGCGGTGGCCCGGATCCTGGACGCCGAGCTCGGCGGCAGCGGACTGGCGTCCTGGACCTCGCCCAAGGGCGGGTACTTCGTCACGCTGGAGGTCCCGGACGGCTGCGCCAAGGAGGTCGTGCGCCGCGCCGCCGAGGCGGGCATCGTGCTGACCCCGGCCGGCGCCACCCACCCGTACGGCGACGACCCGCGCGACGCGGTCATCCGCATCGCCCCCAGCTACCCGGGCCTCCCGGAGCTGGAGCAGGCGATCACGGGGCTCGCCGTCTGCGTCAGGCTCGTGGGCTATGAGCAGCGGGCGGGCCGGGAGTAGTCCCCCACCGTGCGCCCGCGCCGGGAACGGCGCGGGCATGGGCGCACCCCGGGCCGTGACCGTTCCGGCCGGGGCGGCGGAGCACGGTCCGAACCCGTCGTGAGCAGTGCCCGGTCGGAACCGTTCGGCCCGGCACGGGCCCCGGACGTCAACTCTCGCCACTTTTTTTCCCCTTCAGGTGATGTGTGGCATGCCGAGGGGATTTCCGGGTGAGCTGGGCAGGGTCCAGGCGACCGATCCTGGAAGGGGAAGTCGTGGGACTGTCACGCGAGTACGGACGCGCCATCACCGAGGGGCCGACCCCGGCCGATGCCGCGGGCGCCACCGCCCTGCCCTACCCGAGCGGCTGGGCGGCACTGGCCTTCTCGGACGAACTACGGCCGGGCACCGTGCTCACCCGGCCGCTGGCGGGGCAGGACGTGGTGCTGTACCGGCTCGGCACGGGGGCCCTCCGCGCCATCCGCCCGTACTGTCCGCACCTCGGCGCCCATCTCGGCCTGGCGAAGGTCGACGGGGACGATCTCGTGTGCCCGTTCCACTTCTTCGCGTTCGGCCCCGACGGGGCGTGCGTACGGACGGGGTACGACACGTCGCCGCCGAGATCGCCGTTGACCCAACTGCCGGTGCAGGAGGTCAACGGCGCCGTCTTCGTCTGGCGGCACCACGACGGCCGGGCCCCGGACTGGTTCATTCCCCGCTGGCACGAGATCGGCCACCGGCCGGCCCGCACCGCCGCGTGGGAGCTGGCCGGCAACGTCCAGGAGGTGATCGAGAACTCGGTGGACCTCGGACACTTCGCCACCCTGCACGGCTGGGAGAGGGCGGAGATCGGCGGGCCCGTCGCCTACGAGGACGCCACGTTCCACGTGTCCATGCGGGCCCATGAATCGGCCCCCCTGCTGGGCGGTTTCGTCGTCGACGTGGAGGTGGACGGCTACGGACTCGGCTGCCTGCACGCCGACGTGCACACGCCCCGGCTCGGGCTGCGGATGTGCACGATGGTGATGCCGACCGCCATCGCGCCCAACCGGATGCAGTTCCGCCAGCTCAACCGGATCTCCTTCGCGGAGCCCTCCCGGCTGCCGGCACCGCTCGCGCGGGCGGTGAGCCGGACCGCGGCCCGGCTGCTGGACCGCGCGGTCTTCCGTTCCAGCTGCGAGTTCACCGCCGCCGACTTCCCGATCTGGCACCACAAGCAGTACCAGCAACCGCCCCGGCTGGCCCCCGGCGACGGCCCGATCGGACCGTTCCGGCGGTGGGCCCGCAGGTTCTACCCGCCGCTGGAAACCGACCGGAGGACACTGCCCGGCCCCCACGAGCGCGGCGTGCCCGGGAAACTCGGCGATTCCGACGAGCGCGGCGCGGGGGCGGAAGTGATCTGAGAGCCGCCGCTATCCGGCCAGCGGCACCGCGTCCGGTTCCGGGGCGCAGCGTACGAGGATCTCGTCCATCGAGAGCCCGAGCGCCCCGGCCAGTGCCGCGACGGTGAAGAAGGCGGGGGTGGGCGCGCGGCCCGTCTCGATCTTGCGCAGCGTCTCGGCGGAGATTCCGGCGCTCGCCGCGATCTCGACCATGCTGCGCCCGCCGCGCGCCTCGCGCAGCAGCTCTCCGAGGCGTTCGCCGCGGCGGCGCTCTTCCGGGGTCAGGGGAGTTCGAACCATGCCGTCATTCTAATACCGCTCCGACCGGTATATTAATTGGCATGGTGCAACTCAAGACGGACACATCCATGGCAGCGATGCGCGAGACCGGGCGGGTCGTGGCGCGCCTGCTCGACGCCGTACGGAAGGCGGCCACGATCGGCGTCTCCCTGCGCGAACTCGACGAGGTGGCCCGCGGCGTCCTGCGCGGGGCCGGGGCCACGTCGCCGTTCCTGAACTACCGGCCGCGCTTCGCGCCCACCCCGTTCCCCGCCGTGATCTGTGCGTCGGTCAACGACGCGATCGTGCACGGCATCCCGACCGACCAGCGACTGCGCGACGGCGACCTGGTGAGCATCGACGCGGGCGCGATGCTCGACGGCTGGGCGGGCGACTCGGCGATCAGCTTCACCGTCGGAAGCGCCAGGCCCGCGGACACCAGGCTCGTCGAGACGGCCTTCGAGGCACTGGAGGCGGGCATCGCGGCGGCCGTCGTCGGCAATCGGATCGGCGACATCGCACACGCGATCGGCACGGTCTGCCGCACGGCCGGATACGGCATTCCGGAGGGGTTCGGCGGCCACGGCATCGGCCGGTCGATGCACGAGGACCCGGGCGTCCCCAACGAGGGGCGCCCCGGTCGCGGCATGCCGCTGCGGCACGGAATGGTGCTGGCGATCGAACCGATGCTGATCGGCGGCGGCAAGGACGCCTTCCACGCGGACCGGGACGGCTGGACGCTGCGCACGTCCGACGGCAGCCGGGCGGCGCACGCCGAGCACACGGTGGCGATCACGAACGACGGCCCGCGGATCCTGACCGCCCCGTGACCGGCGCCGCCGCCTTCCGCACGCACCCGGCACCGGCCGGACGCACCCGGGCGACGGCCGGGCCGGGCGGGGGTCAGTGCGGGGCACGCAGTCCCGCGACGAGGAGTTCGACCAGCCGACGCGCGTCGTAGCGGGGATCGCTCCGGGGCCCCGGCCCCTCGCCGCGCACGAGAAGAACGACACCCCGCCCCCGCTGCTCGACCCGTCGCTGCGACGCCGCCGACCGCCCGGCCGACGGGACTCGCTCAATAGGCTCCTGCCCCATCCCCTCAAGGCCGCGGGGCTGCTTCCTCGCGAGGTTCCACGAGGAAGCAGCTCCTGCCGTACGGACATCGACGTGACATCAACGTCAGGCATCCGCCTCACGCCCGCCCGGCGGCGGACGGCGGCATCCCGACGGTCACGGGCGTCCGGCCGGTTTCACGACCATCGCCGAGCCGCCGCCCCGGCGCTCCTTCTCGGCGGCGGCCAGCCATCGCCCGTCCGGCAGCCGCTGCACCCCGGTCGCCGCCCCGAGTTCCGAGGACGGCTTGAAGGCGTGCCCCAGGGACTCCAGCTCGGCCCGCACCGGGCTGTCCCACAGCCCCGGTTCGAGCTCCGTCGTCGCCGAGTTGCGCTGGCTGGCGCGCGGCGCCGCGATGGCGTCGACCAGCGGGAGCCCCCGGTCGACGGTGCCGATGAGCGACTGCAGCACGGTCGTGATGATCGTGGCGCCACCGGGCGACCCCAGGGCCAGCACCGGCTCGCCGTGCTTCAGCACGATCGTCGGCGAGATGGACGAGCGCGGACGCTTGCCCGGACCGGGCAGGTTCGGGTCGTGGACCGCGGGGTTGGCGGGCGCGAACGAGAAGTCCGTCAGCTCGTTGTTGAGCAGGAAGCCGCGGCCCGGCACGGTGATGCCGCTGCCGCCGGTCTGCTCGATGGTCAGGGTGTACGCGACGACGTTGCCCCACTTGTCGGCCGTCGTCAGGTGCGTGGTGTTCTCCCCCTCGTACGTCGTCGGGGCGGCCGTACCGGCGGCCGTGCAGTCGGTCGGGTGGCGCGGGTCGGCCGGTGCGAGCGGGCTGGTCAGCACCGCGTCGTCCTTGATCAGGCACGCGCGCGAGTCGGCGAACCGCTGGCTGAGCAGTTCCCGCGTCGGCACGTCCTCGAACGCCGGGTCGCCCACCCAGCGTCCCCGGTCGGCGAAGGCGATCCGGCTCGCCTCGATGTAGCGGTGCAGGTATTCCGCCTCGCTCGCCCTCGAGAGGTCCGTGGACTCCAGGATGTTGAGCGCCTCGCCGACGCTGGTGCCACCGGACGAGGACGGCGCCATGCCGTACACGTCGAGGCCGCGGTAGTCGACCTTCGTCGGGGCCTGTCGCAGCACCCGGTAGGACCTCAGGTCCTTCGCGGTGAGGTCGCCGGGCCGCACCACACGGTCGGCCGCCGGGTCGACGGGCGGCTTGCGGACGGTGCGCACGATGTCCTCGGCCACCTCGCCCCGGTACAGCTCGTCGACGCCCTTGCGGCCCACCCGCTCGTAGGTGCGCGCCAGGTCCGGGTTCCTGAACACGGAACCGACCACCGGGAGTCGACCGCCCGGCAGGAAGAGTTCCCGGGTCGCCGGGAAGTCGGCGAACCTGGCCTGGTTGCTCCTGGTCTGCGCCCGGAACGTCTCGTCGACGACGAAGCCGTCCCGGGCGAGCCGCTCGGCCGGCTCGAGCACCTGCCGCAGCGACTTGCTGCCCCAGGCGTCGAGCGCGGCGTCCCAGGTGGCCGGGGTGCCCGGGGTGCCCACGCCCAGTCCGCTGGTGACGGCGTCCTCGAAGGGGATCGGCTCGCCGTTCTCCAGGAACAGCGAGGCGTCCGCGCTGCGCGGCGCGGTCTCCCGGCCGTCGATCGTCCGGACCGTTTGCTTCCGGGCGTCGTAGTAGACGAAGTAGCCGCCCCCGCCGATGCCCGCCGAGTAGGGCTCGGTCACACCGAGCGCCGCCGCGGTCGCCACGGCGGCGTCCACCGCGTTGCCGCCCTTGCGGAGCACCTCGATGCCCGCGGCCGACGCGTCCGGGTCGACGCTGGACACCGCGCCTCCGTACCCCACCGCGACGGGCGATTTGGGCGGTGGCTCGAGGGCCGGTGCGGACGAGGAAGGACCGGCCGCCCCGACCGTGACCACAGCGGCCAGAACAGCTGATAACGACACATTCCGCGCGACGGAACGTCTCATGCGTGCCTCCAGTACGTGAACGTCCGCGCAGGGTAGCGCCGCTCCGCCCGCCCCGTCAGGACCACCGTGAAACCGGGGCCGAATGCCCGCTACCATGCCCGCCCATGACGGACGACGTACGCAACATCCTGCTGGGCGTGATAGCCGCCGGCATCAGCGCCTCGCTGGGCTGGCTCACCCGCACCTACCTCTGGCGCCGCAAACTCCGCCGCAAGCAGGCCTTCTTCGGGCTCCCGGGCAATTCCGAGTGCCTGCTCGTCGTCAACCGCGACGCGGGCGGTGACGGCTCCGTCCACCGCCACGACGTCTTCGCCCTGCTCGAACTCTCCGCGCTCATCAAGGACTGCTCCGCCCACGCGCAGATCGTGTCCCACGACGTCGCGCAGCAGGGCTTCGGCGAGCGCACCGAATTCTGCGTGGGCGGGCCGGTCTCGAACCGACGGATGGCCGCGCACCTCCATTCCCTGCTGCCCGGCGTGAAGGTGAACACCAGCGCCGAGCCCGGCCCCGACCGGGGTGCCTTCCAGATCGGCACGGAGCGCTACCGGGCCGAGAAGGGGGTAGCCGAGCACGTGCTGCTGGCCCGGCTGACGGTCGGTCAGGACGCGCGCCCCGTCTTCCTGTTCTGCGGTCAGCAGGCGATCACCAACCAGGCGGCCTCCCGCTACCTGGCCCGCAACCACGAGAAGCTGTTCCGCAAGTACGGCGACCACACCTTCTGCCTGTTGCTGAAGGTCGTCAACTCGCAGGCGTACGGCCCCGACGTGGTGGAACTCGTCGCGGACGTGACCCGTGCCGCGCAGGCGCCCGTCCCGGTACCGCGCAACTCCCACCGGGCCACGGGCTGAACGGCATGGGCGGGCGGCGACTCGGTTGGTAGCCTCGGGACGAACGACGCGCAGGGGAGGTTCACTTGGTGCCGCGGTTGGTTTTCGTGCACGGAATAGGCGGGCCCCGGGATGCCGAACGCGAACTGGCCGAATGGGCGGGCGCGCTGGCGGACGGGATGCGGGCAGCCGGGCACACGGCACTCGCCGAGCGGCTGACCACCACGGACGCGGACCGTTGTGTCTTCGCCTCCTACGCCGATCTCTTCTCGCCCCCCGAGGCCCAGGGCGGCGGCGGGACGACGGCCGAGGGCGACGCGGGCGAGATCCTCGAAGACCTCCTCGTCGAGCTGGTGACCACCCTCGCGGCCGAGCACTCCGCCACCGGGGCGCCCCATGACGGTGCCTGGCGCAACCGGGAACGGATCCTGGCCCACGCCCGTGCCGAGGCCGGCACGTCCGGCCAGGCCCAGGGAAGCCTGTCGGCACTGCGCAGGGCACTGAACGTGGCGACCACCCTGATGGCGCTCAAGCCGTGGAGCGGTGTCGCGCGCTGGGCGACTCCCAAGCTGATGGTCAGGGACCTCGCCCAGGTGTCGCGCTATCTGGCGCGCGGGGAGAAGGACGCGTCCGGGCTGACCCTCGACCGCCGCGTACGCAACCGTCTGCACGAGGCGCTCGGGGACGCCCCGGCGGTGGTGGTGGCGCACTCCCTGGGGACCGTCGTCGCACTGGAGGCACTGCACGAGCACCGGGCGGCCACTCCCCTCCTCGTCACGCTCGGGTCACCGCTCTCGACGCGTACGGTCGTCCGGCCCAGGCTCCTGCCGCAGCCGCCGCGCACACCCGAGCGCGTCGAACGATGGCTGAACTTCTGGGACAAGGACGACATCATCGCCATCCGCCCCCTGCTCGAACGCGATGTGGCGGCCAACGCGGCCGGGGTGCTTCCCCGCAGCAGCCGGATCGACTCGGACGGGATCTGGGTCCATTCCGCCGGGAAGTACCTGGCCCAGGCCGCCGTCGCGGGCCCCGTCGCGGAAGCCCTCTTGTCCGCGCCCCATGAGTGAGGAGCCCCCGCGTCACCTTCTCGTCGTGGCACCCCAGTGCGCGTCGATGCGGCATCTCACCCGCCTCGGGGAGGCGGCCTCGGCGTTGCATGCCGCGCTGGCCGACCCGGACATGGGGGACTGTGCTCCGGGGCTCCCCGACGGACGTTCCCTGGTCGTCGACGAGCGGCTGACGAGCAACTGGATCCGGACGCTGATCGGTGCGGCGATCAGCCATGCCGAGGACCGGGGTGCCTCACTCGTCCTCGTCCTGCTGGGGCACGGATTCGTGCCCGGAAGCACGCACACGCTGTACCTGATGGGCGCCGACTCCGTCGAGGACGCGCCCGAACGGGCGGTCAACGTGGGCGAACTCCTCGCCGCTGCCGCGAACAGGCCCGGCATCCCCAGCGTGCTCGGCATCGTCGACACCTGCCACGCCGCCGGTGCGACACCCCCGGGCCAGGACCTCACGGGCGGTGCCGGCAACGGGCGCAGCCGACTCGCCGTGCTGATGTCCGCGTCGCTCACCCAGCAGGCGGTCGACCTCTCGTTCTCCCGGGCGCTCACTGAGCTGATCAGGAAGGGCGTGCCCGGGGCGGGCCCTTTGCTGGGGGTGGACGACGTGCAGCGGGCGCTGCGCGAATCGGTCGTCGGGCAGGATGTGACGGTCTTCCAGCACGACGGCGACCCCTTCGCGACGGGGCGCGTCTGGGTCACCCGCAACACGCAGGACCGCGACGCCGACCCCGGTGGGCTCCTCGGGCGGCTGGCGCACGAGGACCTCACCGAGGCGTTCGGCGCACTGCCCGCCACCGTGTCCGTCCCGCACGTGCCGCACGACGTGCAGTCCGCGCTCGACCTCCTGAAGGCGCTCAGCGCTCTTCCCCCCTCCCCGGCCCGTGACCGGGCCAGGGAGGTTGTGCTCTTCGCCCTCACCGCACTGCGGACCGTCGGGTTCCTCCGCGGCTGGATCGGTGGCGAGCTGACGACGGCCCGGCTGCGTCAGGCCCTGCGGGCCCTGCTGGTATCGGAACACCGCGCGCTGTCCTCCCCGTTGCCCGAGTTCACCGACATCGCGATCCTGGACCGGCTGGTCTTCGACCACGCGGTGACCCGGAGCAACGGCAAACCTTCGGTCGCCGAGTTCGTGGTGCGCCTCGCCCTCGCCTCGGGCAAGGACCTGACCTCTTCGGAACTGCACGCGTGGGCGCGGTCCGTGGACGCCCAGCAGGAACTCAACGACGCCGTGGCGAAGGTCCTCGACGACCGGGAGGACCAGCAGCTGAGGCTCGCCGTCAGCCTCGACTCCTCGCTGACGGGTGGCTGGCCGGAAGCCGTGAGCGCGTGGCTGCTCCGGGACGGGGAACTGCTCGAACGGCAGGACTTCGACTGCCCCACGGTGGACCGGGCGGGTGCGGAGGCCGCGGTCGAGGAGGCGGCCGTCTGGGCGGAGGATCATGCGGAGGCGCTTGGGCTGCGGCTGAGGTGGCTCGATGTCGCGGTGCCGAGCGGTGTACTGCTGGAGTGGCGCCCGGAGGAGGCCGGCCGGGGCCTGCGTTTCGGGGTGCAGTACGACGTCGTGCTGCACTGGAGCCGTCGGCTCGCCCCCGATCCCCTGCTGCGACGGATCCAGGGCGCGGTGAACGAGCGGTGGGAGGAGATCGCCGCCTGCACCGGAGTGCCCGTCGACTGGCTAGACGTCTCCGACACGGCCGAACGGCCGCCGTTGCAGGGCAAGTTGCGGGACGGCCTGTACCGGCGGGCCATCGGCCTGACGCACCACACCGGACTGGACGACCAGTTGATGGAAATCCTCCTCTCCTACACCCCGGTACTGCTGTGGCCCCAGGGAACGGAGGGGTTCCCCGTCGACCGGCACCACTGCCTGGAGCCGCAGTGGCTGACCATGCCGGAAGGGCTCGGCCACGCCTACCAGCGGCGATGGCGCGGCGAGTGCGCCGACCACCTCGCCGATCTGCGCGCGGTCTGGGACGACCGGGCATGGCTGAGGTTCTGCCGGCTCGTGCGAACCACCGTTCCCCCCGTCCAGAACACGATCGAGGAAACCTCATGACGTGGAACCCGTACTACCGAGGCGACGGAGAGGTGCGGCACGACACCCGGCTGCCCGACCCGCCGCCGTGGCGGACCTTCCCCCGGGTGCCGTCCCCAGGGCTGTTCGAACCGCCGGAGGGGCTCGTCCCCGCGGTCAACGCGGCCCTCGCCCTGCGCCGGCCCCTGCTGATCACGGGCAGTCCGGGCACGGGCAAGTCCACCGTGATCGAACAGGTCGCGGCGGAGCTCGCGCTGGGCCCCGTACTGCGCTGGCACGTGACCTCGCGCAGCACGCTCGGGGACGCGCTGTACCACTACGACGCCCTCGGGCGCATCCACGCCCACCGGCTGCAGCAGGAGCGGGCGCGCGCCGGTGAGCGGGACGTCGGCACCGACGACATCGCGGCGTTCATGACCCTGGGGCCGCTGGGAACGGCGCTGCTGCCGTCGGACCGGCCGCGAGCCCTGCTCATCGACGAGATCGACAAGGCCGATCTGGATCTTCCCGGGGACCTGCTCGACGTGCTGGAACGCGGCGAGTTCCGCATCGAGGAACTGCGCCGCGAGGGACAGGACCTCGCCCATCTGCGCATGTTCGGCGGGGACGCCGCGTACCCCGTGCGCAACGGCCATGTGCAGTGCACCGAGTTTCCCTTCATCGTGATGACGAGCAACGGGGAGCAGGAGCTGCCCGCGCCGTTCCTGCGGCGGTGCCTGCGCTACACGATGCCCCGCCCCACACCGGAGCTCGTCCGGGAGATCGTGCGCAGGCACCTGCGGCTCGACGTGCCCGGGTCGGGTCCGCTCGCCGATCTCGTCGACGACTTCGTGCGCCGGGTGGGCGACGGCGAGCGAGTCGCGATCGACCAGTTGCTCAGTACCCTCCATCTGCTGGACGGGCCGGCGAAGGTGGCGGCGTCGGAGCGCGGCGCGCTCATCGGGCTGCTGATGAAGAACCTGTCCGGTGCCTGACCGGACCGACGGGCTGGGTGCCGTCGTCGACTCGCTGCTCGGTCTGGGCAGGGACCTCGACGCGGTGTCGATCGCCGAGCTGCTCTGGCTCGCCGCCCGGGGCGACAGCGACGGTCCGCGGACCCGCGACACCGAGAGCCGGGAGGAGCCGGACGCCCGGACGGCGGACGCCGGGCAGTCGGCGGAGACGGACGGGGCCGCGCGGCGGAGCCCGCTGCACACGCCCTGGAAGGACGGTGCGCCGGGCCCGGGAGCGGTCGGGGTGTCACTGCCCCGCGACAGCACACTGCCGCACGGCCGGGAACTGGCCCGGGCCCTGAAACCATTGAAGCGGCCATGGCCGCGGGGGCGCAGGCAGCGACTGGACATCCCGGCGACGGTGGCCGACTACGCGCGCGCCGGCGAACTCACCCCGGTGTTCTCCGGCGAACCGGAGCGCTGGTTCGACGCGACCGTGGTCATCGACCGTTCCCCCACCATGGCGGTGTGGGCGGGCACGGCCGACGAACTGGTGCGTCTGCTGGCCCGCACCGGTGTGTTCCGCACCCTGCGGGTCCGTGAGCTCCACTTGGACGGGGCGCCGGGGAGCACACCGGCCCTGCACGGCCCGCTGGGGCAGCGCGTCGTGGAGGGTGGCGGAAGGTCCGTCGCGTCGCGGCGGCTGATGCTCGTCCTCTCCGACTGGGCGTCGGCCGCGTGGCGCGACGGCTCCCAGTGGAACCAGCTCCGCACATGGGCCGCCGCCATGCCCACCGTCCTGCTCAACCCGTTGCCGTCGAAGATCTGGCGGCAGACGGGCATGAGCCTGCCGGCCGTCCGCGTGGTCCCGCCCGGGACGCCCGGCGCGCACAACGCCCGGCTGCGGTTCGTCACCACGCTCCTGATGAACCAGGCGTTTCCCGGCACCACCGACCGGGACTGGCTGCCGGTCCCCGTGAGCTCCCTGTCGCCCCACTCGATCGGCGGCTGGGCCCGCTCCCTCATGCTCTCGGACCCCGCCGGCTGCGAAGCCCTGCTCCTGCCCGCGCCGGGTCTCGTCGACCAGCTGGTGGAACAGGACGAGGAGGGACCGCGCAGCGGCCGGTCCCTGACGGACGCCTATCTGCACCGCGCGTCCGCGGCCGCGGTCCGGCTGGCCGTGCTGTGCTCGCTGTACCCGCAGGTGAGCGTCGATGTGCTCCGGGTCGTCCAGCAGAACCTGGTCCCGGAGGCGACGCCCTCCGACCTGGCCGAGTTCGTCGTCGGCGGTCTCGTCACCATCACCGAGGCCGCCCGGGCGGGCGGCCATCCCGTACTGCGCTTCCGGGACGGCACGCGTGAGCAGCTCATGCCCAGGCTCGGCGCCCGGGACGCCCGGCTCCTGCACAGCGCCGTGGTCCGTTTCGTCAGGAGTGAATCCGCCTCTCCCACGCGTTTCCGGGCCGCCGTGTCCGGAGCCGGGGCGGACGGGATCGCGATGGATCCCGAGCCCTTCGGCGAGGTGTCGACCGGTGTCCTGCTGGCGCTGGGCATCCCGGCCCGAACACCGGAGCCGGCCGACCTCACGATGGCCGCCTCCGCCGAACTCCCGCCTGCCGAGCCCCCCTCGGAACCAGTGGGGCCCCCTGTCCGGACGTCGGTGGCCGGTGGGTCGGGGCGCCTCGTCTCCTCCGCCCCGACCGTGCTCGAAGGAAGCACCGCCCGCGCGACGGCCCCGTACTTCTTCCTGAGCTATGCCCACACCCCGGGGTACGGCGGTGGAACGGACCCCGACATGTGGGTCGAACGCCTCTTCAGGGATCTCTGTGACCACGTGGCGGCCATGACGGATCTGCCCGCGGGCGCGCCCGCGGGGTTCATGGACCGGGAAGTACGCTCCGGCGAGGGCTGGTCGGAGCGGCTCGGCGAGGTGCTCGCCACCTGCCGGGTGTTCGTTCCGCTGTTCTCGCCGCGTTACTTCGCCAGTGAGATGTGCGGCAAGGAGTGGTACGCCTTCGCGCAGCGCGCCATCCACCACCGGGCCCGCTCCAACCAGCCGGCCGAGGCGATCGTCCCGGCGCTCTGGGTGCCCGTGCCGCCGAGCCAGCTCCCCGGTCCGGCCGAGCGGTTGCAGTTCGACCACCGCGACTTCGGGGACCGTTACGCCAGCGACGGGCTCTACGGCCTCATCAAGCTCAGGCTCTTCGCCGAGGAGTACGAGCGCGCGGTGTACAAGCTCGCCAGGCGCATCGTCAACGTCGCCGATACGACCAGAATCGGCACCGGGCGCCCGGTCGACTACCGACAGGCCCCCAGTGCCTTCGGCCCGCGCAACAGCGCGTCCGGGCCCCGCCCCATTCGGATCACCGTGGTCGCCCCCACTCGCCGCGACCTGCCCGAGGGGCGCCTGGCCGACTACTACGGCGACAGTGCGCAGGACTGGAACCCCTACCACCCCGCCACCACCCGCCCCCTGGCCTATGTCGCCGAGGACCTGGTGCGCTCCCTCAACTACCAGGCCACCATCACCTCCTTCGACGAGGAGACGGAGCACGGAAACAGCAAGCAGCCGCCCGGCAGCCCCGAGATCCTGCTCGTCGACCGCTGGGCCCTCCAGGACGAGGACCGGCGCAGGAGGCTCGCCGCCTTCGACGCCGAGAACCGCCCCTGGATCGCTCCGGCCGTGCCGTGGAGCCGCGAGGACCGGCAGAGCATGGCGGCCGAGGCCGAACTGACCGGGAAGCTCGAACGGACCATGCCGTCCTTGATGCGCCAGGGGCGCGCCCACTGCCGCCCCGCGGCCAGGGGCGTGCCCAGCATGGAGGCGTTCGGCCAGATCCTGCCGCAGGTGGTCGAGGTGGCGGCCCAGCAGTACCTGAGACACGCGACGGTGTACCCGTCCCCCACCGGTGGTGGCCCCGGCGAACGGCCGAGGTTGCGGGGGCCGGTAACGGACCGCGATGCTCCATGACCGTTCCGGGAGCGCCCCGCGGGGCGTCGCGGGCCGGCGTCACCCGGACCGCCGCAGCCGCCTCCGCCCCGCCGCGAGCGCGGCCTCGACCTCCCGCAGCCGCAGCGGCCGGGCCAGCAGTGCCACCGTGAGCAGCAGGACGCAGGTCCCCGCGCCCAGGGCGGCGAAGTCCCCGTACGACGCGCAGGCGCGGGCCGCCGCGTACCCCAGCAGTCCGGCGGGCACGGCCGCCACCACCAGCCGCGCCTGTGCCGCCGGCGCGGTGGAGCGCACCGGCGGCGCACCGGGTGCGGCGCGGTCCGGGACCCTGCGGCGCAGCACGTACGCGGTGATCCCGAAGCCCACGAACAGGGCCACCGAGTAGGCCCCGGCCATCCCCGTCACGGCCCAGCGGATCGGCAACAACAGGTAGGCGGCGGCCGAGAGACCGGCGTTGAGCGCGGCGATCACCAGGTTGAGGAGGAAGGGGGTCCGGGTGTCGCCCATCGCGTAGAACGCGCGGGAGAGCACGTACTGGCCCGAGTAGGCGATCAGTCCGGGCGCGAACGCCATCAGCATGCCCGCCATCACGGTGATGTCCGCGTCGTCCGTGCGCCCGTACCCGTACACGGCGCCCATCACCCACGGCGCCAGCGCGAACAGCAGGGCCGCCGCGGGCACCACGACCGCCGCCGAGGTGCGCAGGGCGTACGAGACGTCGCGCCGCACCCCCGCCAGGTCGTGGTCGGCCGCGGCGCGGCTCATCCGGGGCATCAGCGCGGTGACGAGCGAGACGGTCACGATGCCGTGCGGCACCACCCACAGCTGATAGGCGTAGCTGTACGCGGTGTAGCCGGGGCCGCCCGCCATGTCCTGGTCCGCGGCGCTCTGCCCGACGGTGGTGGAGAGCCGGGTGACCACCCAGTACGCGATCTGGTTGGTCAGCACGAGCATGACGAGCCAGCCGGCCGCGCGCAGCGGCCGGGTGAGGCCGCTGCCCCGCCAGTCGAACCGGGGCCGCCAGCGGAACTTCGCGGCGCGCAGGGCGGGCACCAGGGCGAGGGTCTGGACGGCGATGCCCGCGGTCGTGCCCCAGCCGAGCCATTGGGCCTGGGCCGGGGTCAGTGTGCCGTCGGAACCGGTGGCGACGCCCAGGAAGATCCCGAACACCGCGATGATCACCAGGTTGTTGAGGACCGGGGTCCACATCATCGCGCCGAACCGGTCGCGGGCGTTGAGCACTTGGCCGAGCAGGGTGAACAGTCCGTAGAAGAGGATCTGCGGCAGGCAGTAGCGGGCCAGGGCCACGGTCAGCTCCGCCTGGGCGCCGTGGTAGCCGGGGGCGTAGACCTCGACGATCCACGGGGCGCCGACGACCGTGAGGCCGGTGAGGGCGAGCAGGGCGACGGTGCAGACGGTGAGCAGCCGGTCGGTGTACGCGGCCCCGCCGTCGGGGTGGTTCCGTGCGGCGCGCACCAGCTCGGGGACGAAGACGGCGTTGAGCGCGCCGCCGATGAGCAGGGTGTAGAGGATGTTGGGCACGGTGTTGGCGACGTTGTACCCGTCGGCCTGGAGCCCGGTGCCGAGTGCGGCGACGACGACCGCCGAGCGTATGAAGCCGGTGGCGCGGGAGACGACGGAGCCGGCGGCCATGACGGCGCCGCTGCGCAGCACCGAGCCGGACCGGCGCTCCGCGGTCCGTTCGGCGGGGGCCTGCGGGGCGGTCGTCACCGGCGCCCCCGTACCGCCGAGGAGGCTCGGGGCCTCCGGGGCTTCCGGTCCGAGGTGTGGTCCATGGCTCCGCCCACCGCGGTCTCCCGTTCCCCCGAGCGTCTTGACGGCCCGATCGCCGTCACTGCTCCGTCCGGCGGAGCGACCGGGCGGGCGTCCGGATCAGGGATGGAGGGTACCCCGTGCGTGGGTGCCCGTCCGAATGGCGGTGGGGCGGCCGGGGGCGGCCTGTGGCACTGCGGTCCATCTCACACCGCGATTTCCCGATTTCCGTCCATTTCGTGGAACCTGTCCCCTCCGGGATCGCCTCTCTCTCGGCGAGAAGCACTGCTTTGGAGGTTTTTCCGTTGTTCGCTGCACGTCGGCCCGTACGCCGTACCGCCGCTCCCGCCCGCCCGGTCCGCTTCGCCCTGACCGCCGGGACCGCGGTGCTCGGTCTCACGCTCACCGCTTGTTCCGGGGCCGCCGCGTCGGACTCGGCCGGGGGTGGTTCGGCCGGGGCGGCGCGCGGGGCCGAGATCTCGGTGAACCTCCGGGGCGACGCCGCCGCCCCGGGGAAGCCGGTGAAGGTGACGCTCGGCAGCGGAAAGCTGAAGTCGGTCGCGGTGAGCGCGGACGGAGGGGACGCGCTCACCGGCCGGATATCCGCCGACGGCCGGACCTGGACGTCGGACCGGGTGGCCGCGCCCGGCACCGCGTACCGCGTCGAGGCGAAGAACACCGAGGGCGGCAGCGGCACGGCCGCCTTCACCACCGCGGCCGCCGACAAGGTCAACAAGCTGACGCTGGCCCCGGGCAAGAACACCACGGTCGGCATCGCCCAGCCGCTGTCGATCGTCTTCGACAACCCGGTGAAGGACCGGGCCGCGGTCGAGAGGGCCCTGAAGGTCTCCACCTCGAACAACACCGAGGGTTCCTGGGGCTGGCTGCAGGACTACTCCGGCAAGGACCGGGTCGACTGGCGGCCCAAGGAGTACTGGAAGTCCGGCACGAAGGTCACGCTCGACGCCGATCTCAACGGTGTCGACTCGGGCCCGTCGGGCGGCTGGTTCGTCCGCGACTACCGGACCACCTTCACGATCGGCGACGAGCAGGTGGTGAAGGTCGACCTGGACCGCCACCGGCTCGCGTTGCAGCGGGGCGGGAAGACCGTGATGGACGTGCCCATGTCGGCCGGCACCCCCGGCGGCGAGAAGGCGTCCTGGCGCGGCACGGCCGTGCTGAT
Organism: Streptomyces sp. ML-6; assembly: GCF_030116705.1. Lineage (NCBI taxonomy): Bacteria > Bacillati > Actinomycetota > Actinomycetes > Kitasatosporales > Streptomycetaceae > Streptomyces > Streptomyces sp. ML-6. The sequence continues at coordinate 6,644,487 of NZ_JAOTIK010000001.1, read as the reverse complement.
GTCCAAGGAGGGCACGATCAACATGCGTTCCGAGACGGTCGGCCTCGGCGACGCCTACGACAAGATGGTCGACTCGTCGATGCGGCTGACCTGGTCGGGGATGTACGCCCACGCGGCGCCGTGGAACGCCGCCTACTTCGGGGCAGCGAACCGCAGCTCGGGCTGCATCGGGATGAGCGACGCCGATGCCGGTGCGCTGTACGGGCAGGTGCGGGTCGGCGACCCGTTCGAGATCACCGGTGCGGACGCCAAGGGCACGGTCGCGGAGGGCAACGGCTACGGGGCGTGGAACGTGTCGTGGGCCGACTGGCAGGCGAAGAGCGCGCTGTAGCAGGAAGAACGGGCCCCTTGCGGGCCCCACGGGTTCGGCGGGAGCGATCCCGGCGGCCCACGGGCACGGCGGGGGTGCGGAGCGCCGGGGCGGGCGCCCGTCGTCGCCCGCCCCGGGGGGACCGCCCCGGGGCGGGCGACGCCGTGGCCGCCCTGCGTCGAGCACGGCCCGGCCGGCACGCAGCTGACCTTCTTCTCGCCCGGAAAGGGCCCGTGGCACGGATCCGTCGTCCCGCGCGAGAAGTGATCACCGGCTGCTGCCGACGGGGCACCGCTCCTCGGGGACCGCCTCGCGGCGGGCCCCCGCTACTGCACTCCCGGCAGCAGCGTTCCTGGTTCGGCCGGGGCGACCTCCACGGCCTTCATCTTCGGATTGCGCCTCTCCCGCTCGGCCACCCAGGTCGCGAACCAGGAGAGCAGCATGCACATCCCGATGTAGATCGGTGAGATCACCATCACCACGGGGATGAAGGGAAGATCGTAGTCGAGGTTGGAGGCGATGAGCTTGCCCGCGTGGAGGAACTCCTCGTAGGTGATCAGGAAGCCGAGCGAGGTGTCCTTCAGCGCCACGACCAGCTGGCTGATGATGGTGGGCAGCATGGCCCGCACCGCCTGCGGGGCCAGGACGTAGGTCATGACGTGCGTCTTGCGCATCCCCAGGGCGTACGCGGCCTCGCGCTGGCCGCGCTCCACCGAGTTGATCCCGGTGCGGAACACCTCGGCGAGCACCGAGCCGTTGTACAGGGTCAGCCCGGTGACCAGGGCGGGCAGCGGCTGCACCTTCAGCGCCACGAAGACGAAGAAGATCATCACCAGTACGGGCATGGCCCGGAAGAACTCGACGAGCAGCGTCGCGATCCACCGCACGACCCGGTGCTCGGAGAGCCGGCCGAGGGCGAGCACCGCGCCGAGCAGCAGGGAGAGCACCGCGGCGTACGCGAACGCCTTGAGGGTGTTGCCCAGTCCGCGCAGCAGCAGTTCCTGGATGCCCTGGTACGTGAAGGGGGTCCACTTGGCGCCGGTGAACTGCCCGGTGTCGATGAGCAGGTGGACGATCCAGCCGAGCAGGGCGAGGATCAGCGCCGTCGAGACGATCCCGTACACCAGGTGACGTCTGCGGGCGGCGGGACCCGGGATGTCGTAGAGCGCGGTGGCGGACGGTGCGGTGCGGGTGGTCATCGGGCGACTCCCCAGCGCTTCTCCATCACGTTGAAGAGCGCACTGATGGACAGGGTGATGATCAGGTAGCCGACGGCGATCCAGATGAAGGTCCAGATGATGCTGTAGCCCAGCTCGTTGAGGGTCTTGTAGGTGCCGAGCAGTTCGGTGACGCTGAACGCGCCGGCGATCGCGGAGTTCTTGGCGAGGGCGATCAGCGTCGAGCCGATCGGCGGGATCACCGACCGGAACGCCTGCGGCAGCACCACCGTGTTCAGTGTCTGGCCGAACGTCATGCCGAGGCTGCGGGCCGCCTCGCCCTGTCCCGTCGGCACGGTGTTGATGCCCGAGCGCAGCACCTCGCAGATGAACGCGGAGGTGTAGCAGCCGAGTGCGAGGACCGCGAAGACCTGGAAGGGGAGCACCAGGCCGAAGCGGGGCAGTCCGAGCAGGACCGCGAAGAAGAGCAGGGTCAGCGGGGTGTTGCGCAGCACCGTCACCCAGACCGTGCCGAGCACCCGGAGCGAGCCGACGGGGGCCACCCGGCAGGAGGCCATGAAGAAGCCGAGGAACAGGGCCAGGATCGAGGAGTAGACGGTCAGTTCGACCGTGCCCAGGAAGCCCTTGCCGTAGAGCGAGAAGTTCTCGGTGAGTACGTCCATAATCGTGGTCCGCCCTCTCAGGTCGCCGGGTAGCGGTCGATGGGCGGCGGTGTGGGCGCGGGGACGCCGGACAGGCCGAGCGTGGCCTCGAACGCCTTCTTCCAGTTGCCGTTCTTCTGGTTGGCCTCCAGGGCGTCGTCGAGCGCGAACCGCAACGCGTTGTCGCTGCGCGGGACCCCGATGCCGTACGGCTCCTCGGAGAACGGCTTGCCGACCACCTTCATCTCGTCGGGGGCCTTGGCCGCGAAGCCCAGCAGGATGGCGTCGTCGGTGGTGACGGCGTCGACCTGGTAGGTCAGCAGGTTGTCCACGCAGATCGAGTACGTGTCGTAGGAAACCAGGACCGCCTTCGGGAAGTCGGCGGCGATGCGCTGGTACGGGGTCGATCCCGCGGCCGAGCAGACCGTCTTCCCGGCCAGGTCCTGCGGTCCGTCGATGTCGTTCTCGTCGGTGCGGACGAGGAGGCCCTGCCCGGCCATGAAGTACGGCCCGGCGAAGCCGACGAGCTTCTTGCGCATGTCGTTGATGGTGTAGGTGCCCACGTAGTAGTCGATCTGTCCGTTCTGCAGCGCCGTCTCGCGGTTGGCGGAGGCGATGGTCCGGAAGCGGATCGTCTTCGGGTCGAAGCCGAGGGAGGCCGCCATCATCTTGGCGATCTCGATGTCGAAGCCCGAGTAGATGCCGGTGGCGGGGTCCTTCTCGCCCAGGTAGGGCTGGTCCTCCTTGGCCCCGACCCGGAGGTATCCGCGCTTCTTCGCCTTCGTCCAGGTCGGCGAGCCGGGGAGCCGGAAGCCGGTGTCGACCTTGTACACCGGCAGTTGTTCGGGCTTGGGCCCCTTCACCGGCGGGCTGCCCTCCCTGCCGCAGCCGGCGGCGGCGAGGGCGGCCAGCAGGAGGCCGGTCAGGGCGCCCAGAACTCTTCTCGTACGCAACACGGAGCCCCCGTCAGTGCTTGAGGATCTTGGACAGGAAGTCCTTGGCGCGGTCGCTCTTCGGAGCGGTGAAGAACTCCTCGGGGGTGCGGTCCTCGACGATGCGCCCGTCGGCCATGAAGACCACGCGGTTGGCCGCGGAGCGGGCGAAGCCCATCTCGTGCGTGACGACGACCATCGTCATGCCGTCCCGGGCGAGCTGCTGCATGACCTCCAGCACCTCGTTGATCATCTCCGGGTCGAGTGCGGAGGTCGGCTCGTCGAAGAGCAGTGCCTTGGGGTCCATGGCGAGGGCGCGGGCGATGGCCACCCGCTGCTGCTGGCCGCCGGAGAGCTGGGCGGGGTACTTGTCGGCGTGCGCGGCCAGCCCGACCCGCTCCAGCAGTTCGCGGGAGCGCCGGTCCGCCTCGTCCTTCTTCCGCTTGCGGACCTTGAGCTGGGCGAGCGAGACGTTGGCCAGCACGGTCTTGTGCGCGAAGAGGTTGAACGACTGGAAGACCATGCCCACTTCGGCCCGGAGCTCGGCCAGCCCCTTGCCCTCCTCGGGGAGGGGTCTGCCGTCGATCGTGATGCTCCCCGACTCGATCGTCTCGAGCCTGTTGATGGTCCTGCAGAGCGTCGATTTCCCGGAGCCGGAGGGGCCGATGACCACCACCACCTCCCCGCGGCCGACGGTGAGACTGATGTCCTGCAGTACGTGCAACTGTCCGTAGAACTTGTTGACGTCCCGCAGCTCGATCAACGGATCGACGGCCATACGCTGCCCTACCCACTTTTCGCTGTGCCGAGGTCAGCGCAAACTAACCAGCCCATAAAGGGACTTCACCACCGACACGCACAAATGGTGCATAAGGCTTCTTATTCGGTTGTAGGGAAAATCCCTATCCCTCGGCCGACTCCGAGTACACCTGCGAAAGCTCGGGGCTGCCGGAGATCGCCCAGTCCAGACCCGCCTCGACCACGTCGATCTCCCGCCCCGAGGCGAGCCGCACGACGGGCTGCCCGCCGGGCCTGATGCTCCAGACCGCGCCGGAGACGTTCCGCACCAGCACCGTCCCCAGGTACAGGCCCGCGTCGTTGCCCAGCCAGGGCAGCTCCTCGGGGTCGTCGCGCCAGCGCGGCGGCAACTGGTCGAGGGCCGCCAACGAGGCCGGGGTGTCGTCGAGCCGGAGCCCGCGCTGCCCCACCCGGACACGCAGCAGCTCGCACTCGGCGAGGAGCTCGGCCACGCCCTCGGCATCGACGGCGGCCGCGGAGGCGAGCCCCGCCCCCCGTGTGCCGTCGTGACGCTTACGCCAGTTGTCCAAGAAAGGGATGTTCATACCGCTCAGGGTCGCATCCCTGGCGTGGCGCGCACCACAGGGCGCGCGGCGCGGCGCCCGAGCACCCGACCGGCCCCGGTGTCCGTCCCTCGCGCAGGCGCTCCGGGCCCCGGCCCGAAAAAGGTGGAGCCCGGTCGTCAGGGCTGGTAGTTTCGCACCCATGTCCAGCCCCGAGTCCGACAGAGGCTAGCCACCGGTCCGCCGGTGGCCGATCCGTCGTCGAATCGATCCCGCGGGGCCGGAGACCGGCCCCGGATCGTCTCCGCCCGGCTGCCGCCGCAGGACCGCCACGGTGTGGGCTGCGCTCTCCCGACGCGCTCGTCATCGCTTCGGTACGCGATACGTCCGTACGGCGTCGTCCCCGTACGCGATACGACGAGGCGCCCGTTCCCCGGCCCCGGCTTCCGCCGTCCCGCCGGTTCACGTCCCGGGTGCTCCCGGACGTTCTTCCGCGTCGCCGCCCGTCATGACGGGCGGGCGCGGCCCGCACCCCCTCTGCCCGGTCCATCCATCAGCCGTCCATGGGGTTCCTTCATGCCATTTGCCGTCTACGCGCTCGGGCTCGCCGTCTTCGCCCAGGGCACATCCGAGTTCATGTTGTCCGGTCTGGTCTCGGACATCGCTTCCGATCTGCAGGTGTCCATCCCGGCCGCGGGCCTGCTCACCTCGGCCTTCGCGATCGGGATGATCGTCGGGGCGCCGTTGATGGCGCTCTTCAGCCGTTCCTGGCCGCGGCGTCGGGCGCTGCTGTTCTTCCTCTGCGTCTTCGGCGCCGCCCATGTGGTCGGTGCGCTCACCCCCGGCTACGGGGTGCTCCTGGCGACCCGGGTCGTCGGGGCGCTGGCCAACGCGGGCTTCTGGGCCGTGGCCCTGGTGACCGCGGTGTCCATGGTCGGGCCCGAGGCCCGCGCCCGCGCCACCTCGGTGGTGGTCGGGGGCGTCACCCTCGCCTGCGTGGCCGGGGTGCCGGCCGGTGCGGCGCTGGGCGGGCACTGGGGGTGGCGGTCCGCGTTCTGGGCCGTGGCCCTGGTCTGCGTACCGGCCGCCGTCGTCATCGCCGGGGCGATCCCGGCGAAGCGGCTGGAGCCGGTCCCCGTCCGGGCGAGTGCCGAGCTGCGGGTCCTGACCGGGCGGCCCCTGCTGCTGACCCTGCTGACGAGCGCCCTGGTGCAGGGGGCGACGTTCTGCGCGTTCTCCTACCTCGAACCGCTGGCCACCCGGGTCACCGGGCTCGGGGACGCCTGGGTGCCGGTGCTGCTGGCGCTGTTCGGGGTGGGTTCGTTCCTCGGCGTCACCGCCACCGGCCGGTACGTCGACGCGCGACCGGTCGTCTGGACCGCCGCCGGGCTGGTGGCGCTGACCGTCGGCTGGGCCGGGTTCGCGCTGACCGCGGGCAGTCCGCTCGCCACGGTCGTGCTCGTACTGGTCCAGGGGACGCTCGCGTTCGGCACCGGGACGGCGCTGATGTCGTGGGTGTTCCGGCTGGCGGCCGACGCGCCGACCCTGTCCGGTTCGTTCGCGACGGCCGCGTTCAATGTGGGCGCTGCGCTCGGGCCGTGGTTCGGCGGGCTGGCAATCGACGCGGGGCTCGGCTTCCGGGCCCCGCTGTGGGTCAGCGCGCTGCTGATGGTCCTGGCGCTGGGCACCGCCGCGGCGCCGGGCATCCGGCGGGTCGCCGGGCCCGGCCGGGACGAGGTCGCCGCGCTCTGACGAGCGGGTCGTGGGCCCCGCCCGGCGCTGAACGGGCGGGGCCGTCCTGTTCTCTGCAAGCAGCCAGCAAGCGGGATAAGGACGGGAACCACGCTAGCGGCGACCACTGACAACGCCGCCCGGGAGCCGCGCCCCGCCCGCCGGACGGGGCGCCACCGGGGCGGCGGGCGGCGTCAGAGGCCGAGGTCCACCACCACCGGCGCGTGGTCGGACGCGCCCTTGCCCTTGCGCTCCTCGCGGTCCACGTAGCTGTCCTCGACGGCCGCGACGAAGGGCGCGTTGCCGTAGACCAGGTCGATCCGCATGCCCTTGTTCTTCGGGAAGCGCAGCTCCCGGTAGTCCCAGAAGGTGTACGGGCGGTCGTACTTGAGCGGGCGCGGCACGACGTCCGACAGCCCCTCCTGGCGCAGGGCCGCGAGGGCGGCGCGCTCGGCGGGGGTGACATGGGTGGCGCCCTCGAACAGCTTCGGGTCCCAGACGTCCTCGTCGGTCGGGGCCACGTTGAAGTCGCCCAGCACGGCGAACGGCTGCGAGCCCGCCGCGTCCGCGGCGACGGCCTTCTGCAGCGCCTCGAACCAGCGCAGCTTGTACGCGTAGTGCGCGTGCTCGACCTCGCGGCCGTTGGGCACGTACACCGACCAGAGGCGGACCGGGCCGCAGGTCGCCGAGACGGCCCGCGGCTCCTGCACGCCCTCGTAGTCGGGTCCGTCCGGCAGGCCCGTGACGACGTCGGACAGGCCGACGCGGGAGACCAGCGCCACGCCGTTCCACCGCCCGGTGGCGTTGACCGCGGACTCGTAGCCGAGTTCGCGGAGCTGGTCCGCCGGGAACTGTTCGGCGGCGCACTTGGTCTCCTGGATGCACAGCACGTCCGTGCCGGTGCTCTCCAGCCAGGCCAGCAGCCTCGGGAGCCGGGCGGTGATCGAATTGACGTTCCAGGTGGCGATGCGCATGGGGGTAAACCTAGCGGCTGCCACCGACAGCCGCCGGTCCGGCGGCGGTCCGGCGGCGGTCACAGGCCGGTCGAGTCCCCCGGGGCCAGCCGCCCGTGGTCGGCGCCGCCGAGGCCACCGATCTGGTTGTCGTAGATCGGGCGGGCGAGATCGGTGAGCAGCGCGTCGTGGATGTCGATGGCGCGCCGCGGTCCGACCTCGCGCACGTAGTCGATGACCTCGGAGATCTTGTTCCAGGGGGCCATCACCGGGAGCATCAGGGTGTCGACCGGCCGGTCGGGGACGGTGAGCGCGTCGCCCGGGTGGAACACCGAACCGTCCACCAGGAAGCCGATGTTGGTGATCCGGGGGATGTCCGGGTGGATCACCGCGTGCAGTTCGCCGTGCACCTGGACGTCGAAGCCCGCGACGGTGAAGGCGTCGCCGTGGCCGACGGTGTGGACGCGGCCGGGGAAGGCGGCGGAGAGCCGCTCGGCGACGCTGCGCAGGGTCCAGACCTCGACGGCCGGATCGGCCTCCAGGCCGGCCCGCAGCCGCCCCTCGTCGAAGTGGTCGGGGTGCTCGTGCGTCACCAGGATCGCGTCGGCACCGACGGCGGCGTCCTGCTCCGAGAAGCCGCCCGGGTCGATGACGAGCGTCCGCCCGTCCTTCTCCAGGCGGATGCAGGAGTGCGTCTTCTTGGTCAGGGTCAGGTGGGTGGGGTTCTCCGCGTTCATGGGCCCCATCCTGCTACGGGCGGGGCGTCGTTTCTTCCCGGATGACGCCCTGGGCGATGGTGAAGGCGGCGTTCGCGGCGGGCACCCCGCAGTAGACGGCGGTCTGCATCAGCACTTCCTTGATCTCGGGCGGGGTGAGGCCGTTGCGCAGGGCGGCCCTGACGTGGGCGGCCAGGCTCTCCATGCGACCGGAGGCGATCAGCGCGGTGAGCGTGACACAGCTGCGGGTTCGGCGGTCCAGCCCCTCCCGGGTCCACACCTCCCCCCAGGCGTAGCGCGTGACCAGTTCCTGGAAGTCGCCGGTGAAGTCGTCGGCGGCGGCCGCGGTCGCGTCCACGTGGGCGTCGCCCAGCACCTCGCGGCGCGTCTTCATGCCGGCGTCGTACGGGTCGGGGCGGCCGGCCGTTCCGGGCTGCGGCTGCGGCTGCGGGGCGGCCGCGGTGATCTCCGCGACGGGCAGCACGGGGGCGGAGAGCCGGGGGACGTCCGGCGGGACGGGGATGGCCGCGAGGGTGTCCTGCCAGGCCGTGGAGAAGTGGGTGAGGAGGAGGTCGGTGACGGCTCCGGGCTGCTCGACCGGCGCGAGGTGGGAGGCGCCGGGGACGAGGGCGAGCCGGGCGTCGGGTATGCCCGCGACCAGGGTGCGGGCGTCGCCCGGTCCGGTGACCCGGTCCTCGGAGCCGACCAGGGCGAGGGTCGGGACGGTGATGCGGCCGAGCTCGCCGCGGATGTCGAAGGCGGCGAGGGCCTCGCAGGCGGCGATGTAGCAGCCGGGGTCGGTGGTGCGGACCATCTGGACGGCCCAGTCGACGATGGCCGCCTGGGCGGCGGCGAACCCGGGGGTGAACCAGCGCTCCGGCGCGCTGCGCGCCATCGGCTCCAGACCGTTGGTGCGGACGACCACCCCGCGCTGACGGAACTCGTCGGCGCTGCCGAACCTGGCCGAGGCGGCGACCAGGGCCAGCGAGGCGATCCGGTTCGGGTGGCGCAGCGCGAGGTCGGCGCCGATCGCGCCGCCGATGGAGCAGCCCGCGTACCCGAAGCGCCGGACGCCGAGGCCGTCGAGGGTGGCGATCAGCCGGTCGGAGAGTTCACCGATGGCGGTGGCGGGGTGCGCGGGGGCGCCGCCGTGGCCCGGGAGGTCGTAGCGGAAGACCCTCCAGTGCCGGGTGAGCTCCGGCACCTGGCGGTCCCACATGTGCCACGAGGTGCCGAGGGAGGGCCCCAGGACCAGGATCGGCGCGTCCTCGGGCCCGTCGAAGCGGTACTGCAGGGTTTCAGTCGTCGTCTCACTCACCCGCCCACGCTCCCATATCTCACGTTTTCCGGTGGGAGAGGGGTCGGGACGCGCGCCGGACCTCCGCATGCGTGTGTTACCGGACGAAAATCCGCCCCATCCGGTTCCGCTCCGCCGTTACTCGGTCGCCCGCCTCCCGGCCGCCCCTGCCGGGAAGAGGGCGGACCAGCACGCTTCCTCCTCGCGCCGTTCCCGGGCCCGCAGCAGCCGGGACCGGACGGCCAGGCACGCCACGGCGGCGGCACCGGCCACCGCCGGGAGCACGGCCAGCCCCGGGGCCACGGGCAGGAGCAGCAGGAACAGGGTGAGGGTGACCGTCGCCCACCCGGTCAGCACGGCGGCCGCGGCGGGCCGTCGGGAGCGCGGCCGGTCCTGGCCCGCCCGCAGGTCGACGTAGGCGGGCAGGTACCAGACGTTGCCGGCGGCGAGGAGCGCGAGGACTCCTGCTGCCAGTACTCCGTGGGACATCGGCGACACTCCTCGGGGAACGGCTCGCGGGGGCGGGCGGGTCAGTGCGACGCGGTGGTTTCGAGTGCGGTGATCTCCGGGTGGTGCAGGTCGAAGGCCGGGGATTCGCTGCGGATGCGGGGCAGGGAGGTGAAGTTGTGCCGGGGCGGCGGGCAGGAGGTGGCCCATTCCAGGGAGCGGCCGTAGCCCCAGGGGTCGTCGACGGTGACCTTCGTGCCGTACTGGCTGGTCTTCCAGACGTTGTAGAAGAAGGGCAGGAAGGACAGTCCGAGCAGGAACGATCCGATGCTGGAGATCGTGTTGAGGGCGGTGAAGCCGTCGGCGGCGAGGTAGTCGGCGTACCGGCGCGGCATTCCCTCGGCCCCCAGCCAGTGCTGGACGAGGAAGGTGAGGTGGAATCCGGCCGTCAGGGTCCAGAACGTGATCTTCCCGAGCCGCTCGTCGAGCATTTTCCCGGTGAACTTCGGCCACCAGAAGTGGAATCCGGCGAACATCGCGTACACGACCGTGCCGAAGAGCGTGTAGTGGAAGTGCGCGACGACGAAGTACGAGTCCGAGACGTGGAAGTCGAGCGGCGGCGACGCCAGGATGACCCCGGTCAGTCCGCCGAAGACGAAGGTGATCAGGAATCCGGTGGTCCACAGCATCGGAGTCTCGAAGGACAGCGAGCCCTTCCACATCGTGCCGATCCAGTTGAAGAACTTCACCCCGGTCGGTACGGCGATCAGGAAGGTCATGAAGGAGAAGAAGGGCAGCAGCACACCGCCGGTCACGTACATGTGGTGGGCCCAGACGGTGACGGAGAGGCCTGCGATGGCGATCGTCGCGCTGATCAGGCCGATGTAGCCGAACATCGGCTTGCGGGAGAAGACCGGGACGATCTCGGAGACGATCCCGAAGAACGGCAGGGCCAGGACGTAGACCTCGGGGTGGCCGAAGAACCAGAAGAGGTGCTGCCACAGCAGCGCACCGCCGTTGGCCGGGTCGAAGATGTGCGAGCCGAATTTCCGGTCCATCTCCAGGGCGAAGAGCGCCGCGGCCAGGACCGGGAAGACCAGGAGGATGAGCAGGGCGGTCAGCAGCACGTTCCAGGTGAAGATCGACATCCGGAACATGGTCATGCCCGGGGCGCGCATGCAGATGATGGTGGTGATGAAGTTGACCGCGCCGAGGATGGACCCGAAGCCGGAGAGCGCCACGCCCATGATCCACATGTCGGCGCCGATGCCCGGTGAGTGCGTGGCGTCGGACAGCGGGGCGTAGGCGAACCAGCCGAAGTCGGCGGCGCCCTGCGGGGTGAGGAATCCCCCGGCGGCGATCAGCGAGCCGAAGAGGAACAGCCAGTACGCCAGCATGTTCAGCCGCGGGAACGCCACGTCGGGCGCGCCGATCTGGAGCGGCATGAGCCAGTTGGCGAATCCGGTGAACAGCGGCATCGCGAACAACAGCAGCATCACCGAGCCGTGCATGGTGAACGCCTGGTTGAACTGCTCGTTGGACATGATCTGCGTGCCGGGGCGGGCGAGTTCGGCACGCATCACGAGCGCCATCGCGCCGCCGACGAGGAAGAACACGAACGCGGTGACGAGGTACAGCGTGCCGATCTGCTTGTGGTCGGTCGTGGTGAGCCACGAGACGACGATCCGCCCGCGGGAGGCACGGCCCGGCAGGCCGGGGCCGGGGGGCAGGGGCCCCTGTGCGGGGGCGGCTCGATTGCCCTGCTTTTCCATTGCGTCCACCGGACCGTGTCCTCCAGCTCTTGCGGTTCCACGAGCGCTCCCCGCCGCGGGGAGGGCGGCGGGGAGCGGCCGGGAAGGTCCGGGGGAGCACGAGGGGGACGGGCCGGACCTTCCCGACCGCACCATGCTGGCCGCGCCTTCCGGGGCCCTCCAGGGACCGACGGGCACCGTCGGCCGGGACGACCGGCCCCACTCGGCGGCCCCGCGGGTGGCCGACCGGCCCCACCGTCCGCCCGCCGGGGCCGGCGGCTGCCGTAGGCTGACGGGCCGTGGACCGGTCCCAGCCCCGCGTTGATCCGGTGAACGACCTACCGGCATACGGCACACGGAACCTGAGAGCGGCACCCCGATGACAGAGACAGCACCCACGGTGCCCGGCCTCCCCTGCGAGACCCCTTCCCCCGGCTCCCCCGCCCCTCACGGGGCGCACTGCCCCGTTCCGGCGGCCTGGCCGCAGCCGAGCCGGCCGGACCGGATGCGCAGCCTGCTGGACGCCGTGATGAGTCTGGGGCGGGGCCTGGAGCTGCCCGAGGTGCTGCGCGGCATCGTGGAGGCCGCGGTGGCCCTGACCGACGCGGAGTACGGGGCGCTCGGCATCGTCGGGGACGGGCAGAAGCTGCTGGAGTTCCTGCCGGTCGGCATATCGGAGCAGCTGGCCGCCGAGATCGGTCAGACGCCGTGCGGGCGCGGCATCCTCGGTGAGCTGATCCACCGGCCGCAACCGCTGCGGCTCACCGATCTCAGCAGCCATCCGCGCAGCTTCGGGTTCCCGCCCCACCACCCGCCGATGCGCACCTTCCTCGGGGTGCCGGTGCGGGTCCGGGACGAGGTCTTCGGCAATCTCTACCTCACCGAGAAGCGGGGCGGGGCGGGCTTCGACGCCGACGACGAGGCGGTGCTGACCACCTTGTCGATCGCGGCCGGGGTGGCCATCGACAACGCCCGCATGTACGACGAGAGCCGCCGCCGGGAGCGGCGTCTGGAGGCGCTCGGCGAGATCACCCGCGCCCTGCTCTCGGGGACGGACACCGACGAGGTGCTGCATCTGATCGCCGAGCGGGCGATGGAGGTGGCGGGGGCCGACCGGGCCGCGATCCTGCTGCCGACACCGTCCGCCACCGGGGCCGCGGACGCGGCCGACGCGCGGCTGACCGTCGCGGTCGCCCACGGCAAGGACGCCGGGCGCGTCACGGGGCTGTCCGTCCCGGCCCGGGGGTCACTGGCCGGGCTCGCGGCCCGTACCGGGACGCCGATGCACTGCGCCGACGTACGGACCGATCCCCGGGCCCATCCGTTCGGCGGCGGCGTCGAGGAGGGGCTGGGGCCGGTGGTGACGGTGCCGCTGCGGGTCGACACGGGGGCGAGCGGCGCGCTGCGGCTGGGGCGGCCGGTGGACCGTCCGCCGTTCGACGACACCGAGATCGCGCTCGTCTCGGGCTTCGCCGACCAGGCTGCCATCGCCCTGGAACTGGCCCGCAGGCGGGCCGAGTCCGAGGAGCTCGCCGTCATGCACGACCGGGACCGGATCGCCCGCGATCTGCACGACCTGGCGATCCAGCGGCTCTTCGCGACCGGGATGACGCTGCAGAGCACCACCCGTGCCATCGCGGACCGGCCGGACGCGGCCGAGCGGGTCAGCCGGGCGGTGGACGATCTGGACACCACGATCCGGATCATCCGGTCCACCATCTTCGACCTGCGGACCGCGGAGCGGGCGGGGCGCGGCGGGCTGCGGCACCGGATGGCGGAGACCGCGCGTACGGCGGCGCACGCCCTGGGGTTCCAGCCCTCGCTGCGGATCGACGGGCCGGTGGACACCACGGTGCCGGACGAACTGGCCGAGCACCTGGTGGCGGTGGCCGCCGAGGCGGTGTCCAACGCCTCCCGCCACGCCCGCGCCACCCGCATCGACATCGAGCTGTCGGCCGACGAGGTGGTGACCCTGACCGTCACCGACAACGGCGTCGGGATCCGGGACGGGGTGGTGGCCGCCGCCGGGGCGGGCCCGGCGGCCGGCGAACCGGCGGCCGGGCGCCCCGGCGGACTGGCCAACATGCGTACGCGGGCACAGCTGTGCGGCGGTTCGCTGGCCGTGGAGCGGCCGGCGGACGGCGGCACCCGGATCGTCTGGCGCGCGCCGCTCCACGACTGAGGGCCCGTCCGGCCCAGGGCCGCGGCGGGCCCTGGGGCGCGGGGGCCCTGGGACGCAGGACCGTCCGGCCGGAGGGCACGGCGGGCCCCTGGAGTTCGCCGGCGCGGGGCCGTCAGCCCTGGCGGTCCTTGACCCGGCCGACGAGCATCGCGGCCTGGATGCGGCGGCCCACGCCCAGTTTGGCGAGGATCGACGAGATGCGGTTCTTGACGGTCTTCTCGGCCAGGAAGAGGCGTTCGGCGATCTCCCGGTTGGTGAGTCCCTCGCCGATGAGGTCCAGGATCTGCCTCTCCCGGGGCGTGAGCCCGTCCAGTTCCGAGGCCTCGGACGGTTCGGCCGGGGGCTGTTCGGCGCCCCGCAGCCGTTCCATCACCCGGGCGGTCGTCCGGGGGTCGAGCATCGAGCTGCCCGAGGCGACCCGGCGCACGGCGGTGATCAGGTCGGCGCCGTTGATCTGCTTGAGCACATAGCCCGCGGCCCCCGCCATGATGGCGTCGAACAGCGCCTCGTCGTCGTCGAACGACGTCAGCATCAGGCAGGCGAGTTCGGGCATCAGGGCGCGCAGTTCCCGGCACACCTCGATCCCGGCGTGGTCGCCGCCCCGGTCGTCGCCGAGGCGTACGTCCAGCACGGCGACCTGCGGCCTGGCGGCCGGTACGCGCACCAGCGCCTCCCGGGCGGTGGAGGCCTCGCCGACCACCTCGATGTCGCCCTCGGCCTCCAGCAGGTCGCGCACTCCGCGCCGTACGACCTCGTGGTCGTCGAGGATGAACACGCGTACGGGGGCCGCCGGCCGTGACGGGTCCGCGTCCGGCGGGGTCATGCCCGAGGGGGCCGTGCCCGAGGGGGAGGCGCTCGGTGGGGTCGTGCTCGGTGGGGTGTTCGCGAACTCACTCACATCAGGCTCTATCGGTTCGGGGAGAGGGCCGGGAACAGTATGTGCCCGGCTCCGAAGGCGCTTCCGGCGGGGTGTCACGGCATGGTGAACGGCATATGAACAGGGCCGAAAGTCCCTGTGCACGGGGGCCGGTCAGCGGGCGGGGCCCGGTGCCATACTGACGCCGCCAAGATCGTCCGGGCGCCACGGACATCTCCCTTCCGGCCACCCCCACTGCGCTGCATCAAGGAGCCCCCGGCCCATGAACACCTCCAGCGAGGACTACCACGCACTGCTCGCCCGGCACGACGCCATGCGGCTGCGACGACGCATCCTGGCCCCGGCCGACAGCCGTACGGACCGGTGGAGCGCCGAGGTCCCCCGGGGCTACGACGGCACGGCCGACCAGTTGCTGATCAGCGACTCGCTGGCGCTGGTGGCCCCGATGGAGGAGCTGATCGCCGAGCTGTACCGGGTCCTGTTCGAGCGGCACCCGTACCTCCGGGCGCTGTTCCCCGAGTCGATGGCGTTCCAGCAGGACCATCTCGCCTCGATCTTCCACTACTTGATCGGCAATCTGCACCGCACGGACGAACTGATCCGCGTCTTCGGCCAGTTGGGGCGCGATCATCGCAAACTCGGGGTCCGTCGAGCACAGTTCGAGGCCTTCGAGGCGGCGCTCATCGAGGCGCTGCGACTGCGTGCCGGGGCCCGGTGGACCGGTGCGCTGGAGGACGCCTGGCTGCGGATGCTGAACCTGGCGGTCTCGGCAATGGTCAGGGGCGCGGACGAGGCGATCGCCGAACCGCCCAGCTGGGAGGCGACGGTGACCTCGCACGAGCTCCGTGCCCCCGGCCTGGCGGTACTGCGGGTCCGCCCGCACCAGCCCTACGCCTTCGAGGCCGGCCAGTACGCGTCCCTGGAGTCGCCGCTGCTGGAGCAGGCCTGGCGCCCGTACTACCTGGCCCGCGCCCCGCACCCGGACGGCGAGCTGGAGTTCCACGTACGGGCCCGGGGCGCCGGCGGGGTGAGCGACGCGCTGGTGCACGGCACGCGGGAGGGCGGCACCGTCCGGCTCAGTGCGCCGCGCGGCGCCCTGGCCCTGCCGGACCACCTGCTCTCCGCGGACCTGCTGCTGCTCGCCTCGGGCACGGGCTGGGCGCCGATGAAGGCGCTGCTCCAGCGGATCGAGGCGGACCGCTCCGGTGTGCACCGGGTGCGGCTGCTGCTGGGGCGCACCGGTCCGGGGGAAGCGGCGAACGAGGAGATGTACGACGCGGCGTGCCTGGAGGTGTTCCGGCGCACCCGGCCCTGGCTGACCGTCGTCGCGGCGGACGCCGCGGGCGCCCGCCTCGGGGACCTCGGGGCACGGGCCCTCGCCCGGCAGCACGCCTTCGTGGCCCTCTCCCCCGAGACCGCCGCGGCCGGGGCGGAGCAGGACATCGTCGCCCGGCTGTCCGCCGCCGGGATACCGGACACGCACATTCACCTCGACACCACCGGCATGGGAACGGTCACAGGAATGTCCGCCAGTACGGCCAGAACCGGACTGCTATCAGCATGACCACGGCCAGGCACCAGGCCACCGGCACCACCAGCGGGAACTCCAGCGCCGCCGCCACCAGCGCGCGCGGTGCGGGCAGCACCCCGTGGCGCAGGTTGTGCACCGTGACGTGCCAGAACATGAAGATCGTGACCGCCCAGACCAGCATGCACCACAGGCACAGGGCGCCGATCTCGTACAGGGCCTGCGTCATCAGCCACATGCAGAAGCCGACGCCGAGCAGTGTGCCGAGGTTCAGTCCCAGCCAGTACCAGCGCCGGTAGCGCGCACCGGCGAGCAGGCCCGCGCCGGTGCACAGCACCACCGCGAAGCCGATCAGCCCGAGGAGCGGGTTGGGGAAGCCGAACACCGACGCCTGGTCGCTGGTCATCACGCTCGTGCAGGACATCACGGGGTTGAGCGAGCAGGCGGGCACGAAGCCGGGGTCGACGAGCAGTTCGATCTTGTCGACCGTGATGACGAACGAGCCGAGCAGCCCGAGCGCGGCGGTGACGATCAGCAGCCAGGCCGTTCCCCGCCCCGCTCCGGCGCGCTCCGGGGCGTGGCCGGTTCCGCTCCCGCCGTCGTCGCCTTCCTCGGTGCCGTCGGCGTCCTCGTGGTCCGCCGCGAGGCGTTCCGACAGCTTCATGCCCGTCCCCGCCCCCGCACCGAACCGTCCGGCCAGACGACCTCCACCCGGATGCCCCGCGCACGTGCGAAGGCGACCAGGTGCGCGGTGGCGTCCCGGCCGTCCGACGGTGATCCGTCCCACACCGCGAGCACGGTCCGGCAGGTCTCCACCAGCCGTTCGTCGGCCCCGACGCACGCGTCCCGGTCGGCCGGGTCGAAGGCCAGCAGCCGTACGTGTTCGGCCAGGACCAGCAGTTCGCCCGCGGCCGACCGGTCCGGCTCGGGCAGGGGGGCGGGAACCGCGCCCTGGGCCGGCAGCAGCACCGTCAGTTTCCGGCCCGCCTCCCGGGCGGCCCGCCCGAAGACCAGCGGCAGCCCCGACCCGGCCCGCACCAGCGCGGCGGCCCCCTCCGCCAACCGGTCCAGCCTCGCCCTCAGTTCGGCCTCCACCAGCTCCAGGGTCGGTTTGCCGAGGTCCCTGTGCCCGACGACTGCGATCACCATGATTCCCTCCCGCGCGCACCAGCGGCGTGCGATGCATCGCAGTGAACCCATCGGCGCCCCGTCGCCACTAGGGCCGATCGGCCCTGGGGCGGCCGAGGGGCGGCGGCCGACGGTCGGCGGTCACGTCCGCGCGGTGCCGCGGTCATGTCCGCGCGGTCACGTCCGCGCGGTCACGTCCGTGCGGTTCTCACGCGGTCGCGGGGAACGGGAAGCGCACTCCGGTCAGCCGTTCCGACAGCTCCCACAGGCGGCGCCCGGTGGCGTCGTCCTTCGCGCGGGGCGCGAGGGGCACCCGGGTGGGCGCGCCGCGCAGCTCGCCCGCGCCGTCGGGGCCGATGAACTCGCCGCCGCGCACGCCCGGTTCGGTCGCCGCGTACAGCGGGGAGAGCGCGCCCTCGGCGGGCTTCCCGGCGAGCGGGGACAGCAGGCGGCCGTACAGCAGCCGCACCGCCCTGACCGGTGTGCCCCTCTGGAGTCCGGTGGCGACGTAGCCGGGGTGGGCGAGCACGCTCCGCACCGGGCTCCCGGCCCCGGTCAGGCGCAGGTGCAGCTGGTGTCCGAAGACGGCGTTGGCCAGCTTGGACTGGTTGTAGTGGCCCATCGGGGAGTACGTCCGCTCCCCGTCCACGTCATCGAAGGCGATCCGGCCCCGGCGGTGGTTGGGCGAGCTCACGGTGACCACCCGGGGATCGACGCCCTCGGCCAGCAGGTCGAGCAGCAGGCCGGTGAGCGCGAAGTGACCGAGATGGTTGGTGGCGAACTGCAGCTCATGGCCCTGCGGGCTCAGGGCACGGGTCGGCGCCATGATGCCGGCGTTGTTGACCAGCACGTCGATGCGCGGATGGTCCGCGCGCAGCGCGTCGGCGAAGCCGCGCACCGACCCGAGGTCGGCCAGGTCGAGGTGGCGCACCTCCAGCCGGGCGCCGGGGGTGTCGGCGGTGATCGCGGCTGCGGCCCGTCGCCCCTTCTCCGTGTCCCGCACCGCGAGGACCACCCGCGCTCCCCGCCGGGCGAGTGCGTGGCCGGTCGCGAGGCCCAGGCCGCTTCCGGCCCCGGTGACGACGAACACCCGGTCGGTCTGGTCCACGATCCGCCCGGCATTCCAGCGTTCCTGTCTCATGCGGCACAGACTGACCCCAATGGCACTTGGTGTCAAGGAGATACCAAGTGCCATTCACGGCACGACATGTACCATGCGGGGGTGAGTACGCGACCCGATCTGAGCCTGGCCGAACGCAAACGTCGGCTCGTCTCGGACGAACTGACCGAGGCGGCCCTGCAGTTGCTGGCGCTCAAGGGCTTCGACGCCGTCACCGTCGATGAGATCGTGGCGGCTGCGGGCGTCTCCAAGCGGACGTTCTTCCGCTACTTCGCGTCCAAGGAGGACGTCGTCGTCCAGTTCCTGGCCGACATGGGGGCGGACATGCGGGCGGCGCTGGCGGAGCGGCCCGCCGAGGAGTCGCCGGCCGAGGCGCTGCGGCACGCCGTGCGGGTGCCCGTGACCACGTGTGCCGCCCACTCGGAGCGGGCCCTGCGCGTGGTGCGGCTGATCCTGCGCACCCCCGCGCTGCTCGCCCGGTTCCTGGAGCGGCAGGACCGGTGGCGCGACGAACTCGCCGAGGAACTCGCCCGCCGCGTCGGCCGGGACGCCGGGAGCGACCTCTACCCGCGACTGGCCGCCGGGACGGCCCTGGCCGCCTTCCACGTGGTCCTGCGGCGCTGGAGCGAGAGCGACACGGCCCCGGACCCGGTGGCCCTCCTGGACGAGGCCTTCGACCTCGTCTCCCCGGCACTCGCTCCGGCCCCGGACGCCTCCTGAGGGCCGCCGGGCCGGGGCGGCGCGGCTTCCCGGTCCTCCGTCAGGGGGCGCCGGGCCGTCAGGGGGCCGGAGTGGCACGGCTTCCCGGTCCTCCGTCAGGGGGTCGCCGCGGACACCACGTAGACGACCGGGTTCATCGGGTCGGTCATGTTCACCATGATGTCCTGGGTGGGCCGGGGGTCCTTGTTGGTGTGCGTGGTGCCCGCCCAGTCGGTCCCGGGGTCGAAGGACCAGCCCGAGACCTGCCGGTCGCGGGCGCCGATGGTCACCTCGCCGGGCCGCAGGTCGCCCCGCCCGCTGCCGAGCCGGCTGAGGAACCGGTCCAGTCCGGCGGACGTGGTGCGGAACTCCACGTACAGCCGGCTGGCCTTCCAGTTGTTGGTCTCGTAGTACTGCACGTCCAGGGAGTTGCCGGGCATCGGGAGCTCGAAGATCCGGCGCTGCATCCGGGACGGCCAGCCCTCCCGGAGCCCCTGGGCGGCCGCCTCGGCCTCCTTGTTCTGGCCGGCCCGGCGGCTCTGGCCGGCGGAGATCAGCAGGTAGCCGGCGGGGATGCCGATGAGCAGCACGATGATGGTCGCCGTGATCAGACGGCGGCGGATCATCCGGCGCCGGTCCTGCGGCGGCCGTTCGTCGTCGGGCGGCGGGGACTGGCGCGGCAGGACGGGGTGCTCGGCTGCGGTCATGTGTCTGCTGGTCCCTAGGAGGTGCGGGTGTTTCGCGTGTTGCGGAGGGTGCTCGCGGCCTGGTCGTAGATCTGGGCGTACCGCTCGTACCGTTCGACGCGGCGGCGGTTGGTGCGGCGGAACCTGCGGGCCACCAGCCGGGCCAGGTCCGCGGCGCCGACCATACCCGCCTCCGGGCCGAGCTGGGCCTTCGCGATCCGGGCCTCGGGGCGGTAGCCGCGGCCGGTGAGGTGGCGCTTGAAGGCGTCCCGGGCGGGGCCGATGAGCAGGTCGTCGGCGGCGCTGACGCCCCCGCCGATGACGAAGCAGGAGGGGTCGAGCGCGGCGGCCAGGTTGGCGATGCCCACGCCGAGCCACTGGCCGATGTCCTGGAGGAGTTCGACGCACATCGCGTCGCCCTCGCGGGCCAGTTCGGTGATGAGGGGGCCGGTGATGTCGGGGATGTTGCCCTTGACCCGCTCGATGATGCCGTGCGCCACCGGGGAGTCGGCCGCGGCCAGCTCCTTGGCCTCGCGGACCAGGGCGTTGCCGGAGCTGTACTGCTCCCAGCAGCCGCGGTTCCCGCAGGGGCAGCGGTGTCCGCCGGGCACCACCTGCATGTGGCCGAACTCACCGGCGACCCCGTACTTGCCGCGCTTGACCTGGCCGTCCTCCAGGATCGCGCCGCCGATGCCGGTGCCGAGCGTGATCATGACGAGGTGGTCCTCGCCGCGGCCCGCGCCGAAGCGCCATTCCGCCCAGGCGGCGGTGTTGGCGTCGTTGTCGACCATGACGGGGACGACGAGCCGGGAGGCGAGGGCGTCGCGCAGCGGTTCGTCCCGCCAGGCGAGGTGCGGGGCGAACAGCACCCGGGAGCGGTCCGCGTCGACCCAGCCGGCCGCCCCGATGCCGACGGCGTGCACGTCGTGCCGGTCGGAGAGGTCCAGGACCAGTTCGACGATGGTGTCCTCGACGACCTTGGGGCTCTTGGACTTGTCCGGCGTCTCGGTGCGCAACTGTTCCAGGATGTTGCCGTCGGCGTCGACGACGCCCGCCATCACCTTCGTGCCGCCGATGTCGATGCCGACGGTGGGGACCCGGGGCGCCGTGAGGTGGGAGCGCCGCTCCCTGGTGCCCACGGTCCGCAGGACGGTGGCGCGGGCGGAGCCGCGGTGTGTGAAGTCGCGGTACGTGCTCATCGTCCCTGCGGGGTCGGGGAGCCGGGAGTGGTGCCCCCGGCGGCGGACTGCGCCCGTCGGGCTCGATTCTGCCACTGCCGGAGGGCCGGGGCGGGCGGACCGGGGCGGGCGGGGCCGGGCACCCGCCGGGGCTACGCGGGCTCGTCGGTGTCCGGGCGGGCCGGGCCGGTGGCCCGTTCCAGCTCGTGGCTGAGCTCCTCCAGCTCGCTGCCGCCCGCCATCTGGCGGGTCAGTTCGTCCAGCGTGACGCTCTCCTTGGTGTGGCTGCCGGCCATGGCGCCCCGCTTGAGCAGGACGAACCGGTCACCGACCAGATACGCGTGGTGAGGGTTGTGCGTGATGAGGACCACGCCGAGACCCGCGTCGCGGGCGGCCGCGACGTACTTGAGCACGACCCCGGACTGCTTGACGCCGAGTGCGGCGGTGGGCTCGTCCAGCACGAGCACCTTGGCGCCGAAGTGGACGGCCCGCGCGATGGCGACGCACTGGCGCTCGCCGCCGGACAGGGTGCCGATCGGCTGGTCGACGTCGCGCAGGTCGATGCCCATGCGCAGCAGTTCGGAGCGGGTCGTCTCGCGCATCAGGCGCACGTCGAGGCGTTTGAAGGGGCCCACGCCCGTGGTCGGCTCCGAGCCGAGGAAGAAGTTGCGCCAGACCGGCATGAGGGGGACGACGGCGAGGTCCTGGTAGACCGTGGCGATGCCCCGGTCCAGGGCGTCGCGCGGATTGACGAGGGTGGTCTCCTCGCCGTCGACGAGGAAGGTGCCGGCGTCGTGCCGGTGCAGCCCCGCGATGATCTTGATCAGGGTGGACTTGCCGGCCCCGTTGTCGCCGAGCACGCAGGAGATCTCCCCCGCGTGGACCTCCAGCGAGACGTCGTCGAGCGCCCGGATGTTGCCGTAGTACTTGCTGACGTGGTCCAGCTCGACGAGCGCCCGGCGGGGCGTCTCCGGGGCGGCCGGTGCCTGGGGGGCCGTCATTTCGTCGCCTCCGCGCGCTTGCGTACCCATGCGTTGAGCAGGGTGGCCAGGAGCAGCATGGCTCCGAGGAAGAACTTGAACCAGTCCGGGTTCCACTCCGCGTACACGATGCCCTTGCTGGTCATGCCGAAGATGAAGGCACCGACCGCGGAGCCGATCGCGGAGCCGTAGCCGCCGGTGATCAGGCAGCCGCCGATGACGGCCGCGATGATGTAGATCAGTTCGTTGCCGACGCCCTCGCCGGACTGGACGACGTCGTACGAGAACAGCAGGTGCTGGCCGGAGACCCAGGCGGCGAAGGCGACGCCGAGGTAGAGCCCGATCCTGGTGCGGATCACCGGGACGCCGACCGCGCGGGCCGCGTCGGCCTCGCCGCCGACCGCGAAGATCCAGTTGCCGAAGCGGGTGCGGAGCAGGATCCAGGTGGCGATCGCGACGAGGGCGGCCCACCACAGGATGGTGACCTTGAGCTCGACGCCGCCGATGGTCCACTGCGAGGCGAACACCTTGCGGGCCGAGTCGAAGCCCTCCATGTCGCCGATGGCCTTCGTCGAGACGGTACCGCTGATCAGCTTGGTGAACCCCAGGTTGAGGCCGGTCAGCATGAGGAACGTGCCGAGCGTGATGATGAAGCTCGGCAGTTTCGTACGGGTCAGCATGAAGCCGTTGAACGCGCCGAAGGCCAGGGTGACCAGCAGCGACACGAGGACGCCGACCCAGACGTTGGCCGTCATCTGGTAGCTGAACATCGACGAGACCAGCGCGGAGCTGGTGACCATCACCCCGGCGGAGAGGTCGAACTCGCCGCCGATCATCAGCAGCGCCACCGGGGCGGCCATGATCCCGATCGTCGAGGCCGCGTAGAGCACCGTGCCGAGGCTGGAGGCGCGCAGGAAGCTGTCGGCGACGATCGAGAAGAAGACGAAGACGGCCGCGGCGCCGACCACCGAGCCGAGCTCGGGGCGGCCGAGGAGCCTGCGCAGCGGTGAGGTGTGCAGCAGCCGCTCGTCCTTCCCCACCGGGGCGGAAGGTCCGGCGATCGTGTTCATCGGGTCCCCCGCTTCGTGTACTGGGCCAGTTCCGCGGCGTCCTTCGAGGTGATGATCTGCGGTCCGGTGAGGACCGGGCGGCCGCCGCCGAGCACGTTGCCGTTGGAGCGGTTGAGCCAGAGCAGATCGACCGCCTCGTAGCCCTGGAGGTAGGGCTGCTGGTCGACGGCGAAGCCGAGGGTTCCGTCCTGGAGGGCCGTGGCGACCTTGGCGTTCAGGTCGAAGGTGTCGATCTCGGCCCTGCTGCCCGCGGTCTTCTTCGCCTTGACGGCGGCGTCCGCGAAGGGCGCGCCGAGGGTGACGACCGCGTCGATGCTCTTGTCGGCCTGGAGCTTCGCCTCGATGGACGCCTGGACGTCGGGCATGTTGGTGCCCTCCACGTACAGGTTCTGCAGCTGTCCGTCGAAGGACTTCTTCGCTCCGGCGCAGCGCTGCTCGTGGCCGACGTTGCCCTGCTCGTGCAGGATGCACAGGGCCTTCTTGCGGCCACGCGCGGTGAGCTCCTCGCCGACCGCCTCGCCCGCGACGGACTCGTCCTGGCCGATGTGGGTGAGAGCGCCGAACCGCTTGGACTCCGCGGAGCCCGAGTTCACCGTGACCACCGGGATTCCGGCCTTCACCGCCTTGGTGACGACGTCCTTCATCGCGTCGGGCTTGGCGAGGGTGACGATCAGCCCGTCGACCTTCTGGTCGATGGCGGCCTGCACGAGCTGGGCCTGCTGCTGCGCCTCGTCGTGGTGCGAGTACAGGAACTTGATGTTGTCCTTGACGGCTGCCTGCTCGGCGCCGCGCTGGACGATGTCCCAGAAGGTGTCGCCATCGCCCGAGTGGGTGACCATGGCGAAGGTCCAGCGGGGTGTGTCCACCGCGGCCCGGCCCTCGGCGGCGGCCCGGGCCGCGCGCTCCTCCGCCCGCTTGCCGCCGGTGCTGCTGCATCCCACGAGGGAGGCCCCGAGCACCGCCGCAAGCACGGCGCCCATCGCACGTACCCCTGTCCGAACCCTTGCCACGACGCCGTGCCCTTCTTGTGCTGCTCGCTGTACTGCTTGGAGCGGCCGGGGGCGGTTCGCGCCCCGACCGGCTGGCCAAGTATCCCCGAGTCGTCCGGGGCGCGGCCCGGCAGGGGCGGGGCGCGGGGGTCGGGGCCGGGTGCCCGCGGCGGGGCGCGGAGGCTTCACCGGGTACCGCGCGCGGTGTACTTCTCCAGCTGCGGCACGTCGTCGGCGGTGACGATCGCCGGGCCGGTGAGCACTGGTTTTCCGCCGCCGACGACGTTGCCGTTGGTCCGGTTCAGCCACAGGGCGTCGATGGCGAGGTAGCCCTGGAGGTAGGGCTGCTGGTCGACGGCGAAGCCGACCTCCCCGGCCTTCAGCCGTCCGACAACCTCGGCGTTCAGGTCGAAGGTGTCGATCTCGGCCCTGCTGCCGGAGCCGTCCTTGGCCTTGACGGAGGCGGCGGCGAAGGGGGCGCCGAGGGTGACGACGGCGTCGATGCCCCGGTCGGCCTGGAGCTTCGCCTCGATCGAGGAGGTGGCGGCCGGCATGTTGGTGCCCTCGACGTTCAGGTTCTCGACGTGGCCCCCGAAGGTCTTCCGCACCCCGGCGCAACGTTCCTCCAGCGATACGTTGCCCTGCTCGTGGATGACGCAGAGGACCCTCTTGCGTCCGCGCGCGGTGAGCTCCTCGCCGACCGCCTCGCCGGCGACGGCCTCGTCCTGGCCGATGTGGGTGAGCGCGCCGAACTCCGCGGAGAACCGTGCGCCCGCGTTGATCGTCACCACGGGTATGCCGGCCTTCACCGCCTTGGTGACGACGGTCCTGAGCGCTTCCGGTTTGGCGAGGGTGACGACGATGCCGTCGGCCTTCTGGTCGATGGCGGCCTGCACGAGCTGGGCCTGTTCCCTGCCCTCCTTGTGCGCCGAGTAGAGGAACTCGACGTCGTCCTTGGCCGCCGCCTGCTTCGCACCGTTCTGCACGATGTCCCAGAAGGTGTCGCCCTCCCCCGAGTGCGTGACCATCGCGATCTTCATCCGGGGGGTGCCGGCCGCCTTCCCGCCGCCGCTTCCCGCGGGCCTCTCCTCGGCGTCCTTGCCGCCGGAGCCGCTGCATCCGGAGACGGCGAGGGCGAGGCCGAGGGCCGTGACGGTGATCAGGGCTGCTGCTCTGCGGGAGGTGCGCATGGGGGTCCGCCTTCTCTCCACGGCCGCCGGAGTGCGGCTGGACGTTTTCTAGCGGCGGTCGTACCGGACGTCAACGGCGCCTAGCAGTAAAGGAGTTGTGATGCCCGGATGTCGTGACAATTGAACAAGTCACACCTTGTAAGGACATATGGTTGACAGGGCAGCCGGTGGGCGGCACGTTGGGTCCATGCGCATCGGACTCATCGGCACCGGCCGGATCGGTTCCTTCCACGCGGGTGTACTGGCCCGCCACCCCGAGGTGGACGCCCTGGTGGTGACGGACACCGACGGGGACCGGGCGGCCGGCGTCGCGCGGCACGTCGGCGCGTCGGCCGTGGGGAGCGCGGCCGAGGTGTTCGGCGCCGGGGTGGACGCCGTGGTGATCGCCTCGGCCACCGCGGCCCACGCGGAGCTGATCGGCCGGGCCGCGCGGGCGGGGCTCCCGGCGTTCTGCGAGAAGCCGATCGCGCTGGACCTGCCGGGGACACTGGGCGCGCTGCGCGAGGTCGACGAGGCAGGCAGCTTGCTCCAGCTGGGCTTCATGCGCAGGTTCGACGCCGGTTACGGGGCGGCCCGCGCCGCCGTGCGGGCCGGGACGCTCGGCAGGCTGCACAGCGTGCGGGCGACGACGATGGATCCGGCACCGCCGCCCGCCGCGTACCTGCCGCTCTCCGGGGGGCTGTTCCGGGACTGCCTGGTCCACGACTTCGACATGCTGCGGTGGGTGACGGGCCGTGAGGTGACCGAGGTGTACGCCACCGGGTCGGACGCCGGGCCCGCGATGTTCCGGGCGGCGGGTGACGTCGACACGGCGGCGGCGCTGCTGACCCTCGACGACGGCACCTTGGCCACGGCGACGGCCACCCGTTGCAACGGCGCGGGTTACGACGTGCGGATGGAGCTGGCGGGCGAGCTGGACCAGATCACGGTCGGCCTGGACGACCGTACGCCGGTCACCTCCGCCGAGCCGCTGGGCCCCGCCGCCCCCGCCCGGCCCTGGCCCGGTTTCCTGGAGCGGTTCGCCCCGGCGTACGAGGCCGAGCTGGACGCGTTCGTACGGGTGGTGCGGGGCGAGCTGGCCAATCCGTGCGACGGCCGGGAGGCGTGGTACGCGCTGCTGGTCGCGGAGGCGTGCGAGGTGTCCCGCCGGGAGCGGCGCCCCGTGACGGTCGCGGAGGTCGCGAAGGCCGCCGAGGGGGGCGGCCGGGTGACGAAGGGCCGGTGACGGAGGACGGGTGATCGGCGGGCCCGTGCCGCCCCGGCGAGAGGGGCGGCGCGGGCCCGGTGGTGTCCGGGCCGTCGGTGTCCGGCCGTCAATGGACCAGCCGTCGGTGGACCGGGGCGTGGTCAGGAGGACGGGGCGCCGGCCGACAGCACGGTTCCCTGCGCGACCGCGCAGAGCGTCTCCGTCCCGCCCTCCCCCGCGGCGAACAGTTCGCAGCGGACCACGGCCTGGCGGCGGCCGGTGTGCACGACCTCGGCCCTGGCCACGAGCGTGCGTCCGGTGGCGGGCCGGACGTACTGGATGGAGAAGCCGCCGGTCAGCACGGCCGGGCCGAGCGTCGTACCGGCGGCGAAGGTGATCGAGTTGTCGGCGGCGTAGGCCAGTACCCCGCCGTGCAGAAAGCCGTTCTGTTGTTGGAGCTCCTGGCGTATGTCCACTTCGAGGGTGGCCGCACCACCCCCGAAGGCGGTGATCCGGGCCCCGACGAGGCCGCTGAACGGCTGGCTGTCGAGAACCTTCTGGGCCATGGGCAGATCGAGTCCGGTCATGACAGAGTTCCTACCTCACCGGGGTCCGTCCCTCATCGGGTTTCCCGCACGGCCGGGTTCCCCGTCTCCGGTCTTCCCGCACCGCGGGGTTCTCCGCCCCCCGGCTTCCCGCACCGTCGGGTTCCCGTCTCACCAGCGGACCGGCAGTCCCCGCCGACCGCGGATCAGCAGCCCGGGAAGCCAGTCGAACTCCGCCGCCTCCGCGTCCGCTTCGAGGCCGGGACACCACTCCAGCAGCGTACGGATCGCGATCCGGCCCTCCATCCTGGCCAGCGGCGCGCCCACGCAGAAGTGCACCCCGTGTCCGAAGGCCAGGTGTCCCTGGGTGTCACGGCGGATGTCGAAGGCGTCCGGTGCCGGGTAGCGGGTGGGGTCGCGGTCGGCGCCGGCCAGCGACACCAGCACCGGATCGCCCGCCGGGACGACCCGCGACCCGATCTCGACCTGCTCGCGGGGGTAGCGGAACGTGGCGGTCTCCACCGGTCCGTCGTAGCGCAGCATCTCCTCGACCGCGCCGTCGAGCAGCTCGGGATCGGCGCGCAGGGCGGCGAGTTGGTCGGGGTGGTCGAGCAGCGCCCGTACCCCGTTGGCGATCAGGTTGACCGTGGTCTCGTGCCCGGCGACGAGCAACAGGAAGGCCATGCCCACCAGTTCGTCGGGCGACAGCCCGTCCCCCTCCTCGTCGCGCGCCCTGACCAGCGCACTCATCAGGTCGTCGCCGGGTGAGCGCCGCTTCTGCTCGATGAGTTCGCCGAGGTACGCGTTCATGGCGCGCACCGCTTCCTGCTCCTGCTCCGGCGAGACGGGGGTGACGATGCCGTTCGACAGCCGGCGGAAGGCTTTGCGGTCCAGGTCGGGGACGCCGATCAGCTCGCAGATGACGGTCATCGGCAGCGGGAAGGCCAGCGCGTCGACGAGGTCGGCGCGCCCGGCGGGCACCATCGCGTCGAGGAGTTCGTCGGTGATCTGCTGGACCCGCGGACGCAGCGCCTCGACCCGGCGGGCGGTGAACTCCCGGGCGACGAGCTTGCGCAGCCGGGTGTGGTGGGGCGCGTCCAGCTCCAGCATGTTGAGGAAGATCGGGTCGCTCTCGGCGGGCGCGCCCGGCATGCCCCGCCAGTCCTTGCCGAACCGCTGGTCGGCCAGGACCGCGCGGGCCTCGTCGTACCCCACCACGAGCCAGATCCGCTCGAACTCGTCGGTACGGACGGTGTGCACGGGACCTGCGGCGCGCAGTTTCTCGTAGTACGGATACGGGTTCGCCGTGAAGTCCTTCACCCCGCGCAGGTCGACGTCGACCTCGACGTCGGCATGGGCACCGGTGTCGGTGTCGGCGGGGCCACTGGCTTCGGACATGGGACCGTCCCTCCCGGTCTGATCGGTTCGATCGTTCGGCCCGATCGTCCCTGATCGCTTCGGATCGACTGGTTCAGCCTACGTCGCCGTTTTCCGCTGCCTCGTCGTCGAGCAGGCCCGAGTCGTGCACCAACAGCGCAATCTGGACACGGTTGTTGAAGTCGAACCTGGTCAGGATCCGGGACACCTGGGTCTTCACGGTCGCCACGCTGAGGTAGAGCGCCGCGGCGATCTCGGCGTTGGAACGGCCGCGGGCGACGGCGATCGCGACCTCGCGTTCCCGCTCGCCGAGGGCGGCGATCCGCCGGCGCGCCCGGTCGGTGCGGTCCATGCGGTCGTCCCGGCCGCCCCGGGGTCCGGTCCCGGCGGCGCGGGCCATCAACTGGCGCGTCACCGCGGGCGACAGCACCGGATCACCGGCCGCCACCCGCCGCACCGAATCGACGATCTGCGCCGGAGGGGTGTCCTTCAGGACGAATCCTGCGGCCCCGGCGCGGATCGCGCGCAGCACCTGTTCGTCGGCGTGGAACGTCGTCAGGACGATGACCTCCGGCGCGTCGGGGCGGGCGCGCAGGGCCTCGGTCGCGGTCAGCCCGTCCACGACCGGCATCCGGATGTCCATCAGCACCACGTCGGGGCGGACCCGGTCGACGAGTTCCGCGACCTCGGCGCCGTCGGCCGCCTCCCCCACGATGTCGATGTCGTCCGCGCCGCCGAGCATGAGGGCGAGCCCGGCCCGTACGAGCGGGTCGTCGTCGACGACGGCGAGCCGGACGGGCGGTGCCGGGTGTTTCTCCGGAGGTGGGGTGGTCATGCCGACCACCGTAGCCAGGCCCGGACACCGGCCGCACCGGGGGCCGTTGCACCCGGCGCCACGAGTACGCAGGAGGCGGCGGGAACGCCCCGCTCCGTACTCGCCGGGACGACTGCGGGAACGATCCACCCTGCGCGTACGGGGGCGACGACGGGAACGATCCGCCCCGTACTCACCCGGGCGACGGCGGAAGGGAAGCACCTCGCCCCGTGCTCACGCGGGCCACGGCAGCGCGGCCCGGAGGCGGAAGCCGCCGTCCGGTCCGGGGCCGTGGTCGAGGTGGCCCCCGGCCAGTGTGGCGCGTTCCGTGAGGCCGATGAGCCCCTGCCCGGAGCCGGGCACCTGCGCGAAGGGTCCGGTGGGGGCCGGGTTGCGCACCTCGATGGCGAGCCCTTCCCCCGGACCGCCGGTGACCGTGACGGTGACCTCGGCGCCGGGTGCGTGCTTGCGGGCGTTGGTCAGGGCCTCCTGGGCGATGCGGTAGACGGTGCGGCCGGTGGCGGCGGGGGCCGCGGCGGGGTCGGCGACCCGGTTGTCGAGGGTGACCTTCATGCCGGCCGACCGGGACTCGGCGATCAACGAGTCCAGGGTGGCGAGGGTGGGCTGCGGCCGGTCGCCGTCGCTCTCGCCGGGACTGCGCAGCACCCCGATGATCTCGCGGAGGTCCTGGAGCGCCTCGTGCGCGCTGTCCCGGATGACGCTGGCGGCCCGCGCCACTTCGGCCGTCGGGGCGTCGGGGCGGAATTCGAGGGCGCCGGCGTGGACGCTGAGGAGGGTCAGCCGGTGGGCCAGGACGTCGTGCATCTCCCGGGCGATGACCTCACGGGCCAGCCGTTGCGCCTGTTCGGCGCGGAGCTCCGCCTCCGCCTCGGCCCGGTGGGCCCGTTCGCGCAGGCTGAGGACGAGCTGGCGCCTGGACCGTACGACCATGCCCAGGCTGAGCACCAGCAGGGACAGCAGGGTGCCGATGGCCACGGACTCGGCGAACGAGGCGTCCGGCTCCGGACGCAGGTACGGCTGCACCGGGCCGACGATCACGGCGAGCGCCCCGACGGCCGCCACCGGCCGGAACGGGCGGTGCACCGCCACGCCGAACAGGGCGACGAGCGTGGCCCCCGCGGCGACCGGTTCGACGGTGGAGACCAGGACCAGGGCCACCGCGACGCCGACCGGCCACCTCCGCCGCACCCACAGGGCACAGCAGGCGGCCGCCCCGACCACGCAGTCGATGAGGACGACGATGTCGGGGGTGGTGCGGTCGGCTTCGACCGTCGCCACCGCGAGTACGCCGATCAGGGCCGCGCAGAGGAAGGCGGTCAGATCGACGGCCCAGTCCCGCACGGTGCGTCGCGAACGGCCGTCCCAGTCTCCCGGCAGCTCGGGACCGGCCATCGCCGAGGGCAGCAGCCAGCGGTACTCCGTACGTGTCATGCGGCAAAACTACCCAGGTCGGGCGGGTGTTCCGGGGGTACGGGACCGGCGGGCGACCAAAGTCGTGGAAGCCGAGACTTTCGGCGGCACCGCCCAGCCCGTCGGCCGACGCGGGGGCCGGGCCGCGCCCGCGAGGCTCTCCGGCATGAAGAAACTCTGCGAGACGGTCGGCTTCCTCGTCTGTGCCCAGGGGATCGCCGGGCTCCTGAACGAATGGATTGGCTGGTTCCGGTTCTGGACGGTGGTGCGGCGGCTGGACTTCATCGGCCCGTACGCGACCTTCGTCAACCTCGTGATGGTCGTGGCGGGGTTCGCGGTGATGGTGGCGGCCGACCGGATCAAGGAGCAGAAGAAGTAGCCGGAGGGGCCGGGGCCCTTCGGGGACAGCCGGGGTCGCCGCCCCTGAACGGCCCGGTGCGGAGGGCGCCGGGCCTCACTCCTCGAGGTCGAAGGAACCGAACCGCGCCGGGCCGGTGGGCCGGTAGGTGCGGATCGAGATGCCGCTCGGGGTCTCCCGCGCCCCGGTCCGCTCGAAGGCGGTCGGCCGCCCGTCCTCGGGGAAGAGCCGACGGCCCCGGCCCAGCACGACCGGGTAGGTGAGGACGTTGTACTCGTCGATCAGCCCGTGCGCCATCAGGAACCGGGCCAGTCCGCCGCTGCCGTGGACCTGGAGCTCGCCGCCCCCGGTGCGCTCCTTGATGCGGGCGACCTCTGCGGCGACGTCCGTGGACACGACGGTCGTGTTCTGCCATCCGGGGTTGCTCAGGGTGGTCGAGACGACGTACTTGGGACGCCTGTTGAGCGGGCCCGCGATCGGGTCCTCGGGGTCGGTCACCTTGGGCCAGTACCCGGCGAAGATGTCGTAGGTGCGGCGGCCCAGCAGGAAGGCCGCGGACCGCCCCATCACCCCGTTCATGAAGTCGATCATGTCCTCGTCCGCGAACGGCACCGTCCAGCCGCCGTACTCGAACCCGCCGTCGGTGTCCTCGTCGGGGCCGCCCGGCGCCTGCATGACGCCGTCGAGCGACAGGAACGTGGTGAGGGTCAGCTTCGCCATGGTTCTTCTCCCGGTGCTTCGGTCGTCCGTCCTCCACTCTTCCGACTCCGGCACCGGCCGCAACTCATCGGTCCGGCCGCACGGGCGGCGTCGGGCGGGCGCCGCGCGGCCCCACCCCGGCGTCCGATTCCCGCCGGTGGCCGCAGGGCAAAAGGACTTTCCTTGTCCTTGTCGAAGCCGCGGCGGGAGCCGTGGCGAAGCCCGCGGCGAAGCAACCGGCGCATCCGGCCGGACTCCGCCCCGACCTGCGAGGAACCACCATGACCAGCACCATCGCCGGCGCGCCCCGGACCGCACTCGTCACCGGCGGCAGCCGCGGCATCGGCGCCGCGACCGCCCTGCGGCTCGCCCGGGACGGCGCCGACGTGGCACTGACCTATGTGTCGGACGAGGCCGGCGCCCGGGCGGTCGTCGAGAAGATCCGGTCGTACGGCCGGCGCGGCACGGCCCTGCGCGTGGACGCCGCCGACCCCGAAGCGGTCCCGGCGGCGGTGACCGGGGCCGCGGACGCGCTCGGCCGGCTCGACGTCCTGGTCAACAACGCGGGCATCGGCGTCCTCGGACCGATCGGCACCCTGAGCACCGCCGACGTGGACCGGGTGCTGGCCGTCAACGTACGGGCGGTGTTCCTGGCCTGCCGTACGGCGGCGGAGCTGATGGAAGCGGGCGGCCGGATCATCTGCGTCGGCACGGCCCTGAGCCGGTACGCGGGCGGACCCGGCTCCACCCTCTACACGATGAGCAAGTCGGCGCTGGCCGGGCTCACCGGACCGCTCGCCCGCGAGCTCGGCCCGCGCGGCATCACCGTCAACCTGGTCCAGCCGGGCCCGGTCGACACGGATCTCAATCCGGCCGACGGCCCGTTCGCCGAGGGCCAGCGCGCCGCGACCGCCCTGGGCCGGTTCGGCACGGCGGACGAGGTGGCGTCCCTGATCGCCTACCTGGCCGGTGAGGAGGCCGGGTACATCACCGGTACGGAGGTGGCGGTGGACGGGGGCCACGCGGCCTGACCGGACCGCGCACCCGGGCCACCGGACCGGACCGCGCGGCCGGGACCCTCCGTCGGAATCCATCGCCGGAATCCGACATCAGGGCCCGTTGGTCGCGCGGCCGGCCGGAATCCGCGACCGGGGACCGGCGGGTGGCCCCGGCCGGGGTCACCCGCCGGTCCCTCAGCCGCCCAGTTCGCGGTGGCGGGCGGCCAGCCGTGCGGCGCCCTCCTCGGTCGGGGTGCCGAACAGGCGCAGCCGGGATATCCCGCCGTCCGGGAAGATGTCGATGCGGACGTGCGTGGCCCGGACCGCCTCCGGCAGCACGAAGCGGTGGTTGGTGTCGGGCTGCAGCCGGGTCCTGGGCAGCACCTCGGTCCAGTCGCCGCTCCCGCCGTCCCGGACGGAGAGGCTCGCCCAGCCCGCCGAGTTGCCCTTCAGATACGCGGTGTCGATCTCGACCGCGCCGATCAGGGCCTGCTCGACGAGCCGGTAGCGGATCCAGTCGTTGCCCCGGTCGCGTCGGCGGCGGGTCTCCCAGCCGTCGTCCATCTTGCGGGACCTGCCCGGCTGGATGGTGTTGGTCGCCGGGGAGTAGAAGCGGTCGGAGGCGTCCTCCACCGTGCCGCCGTTCTCCAGGGCGACCAGGTCGAAGGTGCCGAGGGCGGCCAGCCACTCCGGGTCGGGGACGACCTCGCCGTACACCCGCAGGCGGGCTGTCCCGCCGTCGGGGTGCTGGTTGAGCCGCAGGTGGGTGAAGCGCCGCTCGGCGTCGACGGCGAAGCCGTTGGCCGCGTGTCCGCCGACGGCCGTGCGGGGCACGAGCGTCGTCCACTTCACGTCGGGCGCGAGGAGCTCCTCCGGCGACGGGGAGCCGGGGACGCAGGTCGCCTCGACGGAGACGGCCTGCGGGTAGTTGCCCCGGAAGTGGGCGGTGTCGACGACGATGCCGCGCACGACCCCGGGCGCGCCGAGCCGTACCAGCGCCCAGTCGTGGTCCTCGTCGGCCGGGTGCGGCGCGTCCGCGCCCGGGCCTCGGCGGCGGCGGGTCTCCCAGCCGTCCATGACCTTGCCCTTGTGGCCGAAGCGCTCGGGGTCGAACTCGGCGGGTTCCGGCTTCAGCAGGTTCTCCCGCTCGGCGAAGAACTCGTCGTTGGCCGCGATCACCCCGGCGCCGAGCCGCCGGTCGGCGAGGTCGACGAGGCCGGTGAAGGGGAAGTCGTCGGTGCGGTAGTCGGCGTACGGGTCGCCGCCGCCGTACGGGTTCGCGTCACCGGTGAAGCGGGCTGTCGCCGTCATGGTCAGTGGTTCCTTTCGAGGAGGTGGCCGGTGGGTCCGGCGACGGCGCCGTCGGCCGCGATCCGTACCCCGCGCAGCCAGGTGGACCGCACCACGCCGTACAGGGTCCGGCCCGCGTACGCGGTGACCCGGTTGCGGTGGAGGAGTTCGGCGGGGTCGACGGTGAACGTGTCGTCGGGGGCGAGCACCGCGAAGTCGGCGTCGCGGCCCGCCTCGATGGCGCCCTTGCGGGTCAGCCCGGCGAGTTCGGCGGGGGCGGCCGACATCCAGCGGGCGACGTCGTCGAGCGAGTGGCCGCGCCTGCGGGCCTCGGTCCAGATGGCGGGCAGTCCCAGCTGGAGGGAGGAGATGCCGCCCCAGGCGGAGGCGAAGTCCGGCGTCTTCAGGTCGGTGGTGCAGGGCGAGTGGTCGGAGACGATGCAGTCGATCGTCCCGTCGGCGAGTCCCGCCCACAGCACGTCCTGGTTGGCGGCCTCCCGGATCGGCGGGCAGCACTTGAACTCCGTCGCGCCGTCGGGGACCTCCTCGGCGGTGAGGGTGAGGAAGTGCGGGCAGGACTCCACCGTGATCCGTACGCCCTCGCGCCTGGCGGCGGCGATCATCGGCAGCGCGTCGCCGGAGGAGAGGTGCAGGACGTGGACGCGGGTGTTCAGCCGCCTGGCGTGCGCGATCAGGCCCTCGATCGCGGTGTTCTCGGCGTCGCGGGGCCGGGAGGCGAGGAAGTCCGCGTACGCGGGGCCGCTGCGCTGCGGGGCTGAGGCCAGGTGGCGCGGGTCCTCGGCGTGCACGATCAGCAGCCCGCCGAAGCCGGCGATCTCGGCCATGGAGCGGGCCAGCTGCTCCTGGTCGAGTTCCGGGAACTCGTCGACGCCGGAGGGCGAGAGGAAGCACTTGAAGCCGAACACCCCGGCCTCGTGCAGCGGGCGCAGGTCCTTGAGGTTGGACGGGACCGCGCCGCCCCAGAAACCGGTGTCGACGTGCGCCTTGGCGGCGGCCACCCGCTGCTTGGTGCGCAGGTGCTCGACGGTGGTGGTCGGCGGGAGGGAGTTGAGCGGCATGTCGAGCAGGGTGGTGATGCCGCCCGCCGCCGCGGCGCGGGTGGCGGTGTGGAAGCCCTCCCACTCGGTGCGGCCGGGGTCGTTCACATGGACGTGCGTGTCGACGAGGCCGGGCAGCAGGACGTCCTCGCCGAAGTCCTCCAGCCGGGCGCCGGCCGGCACCTCGGCGTCGTACGGCAGGACGGCGTCGATCCGCCCGTCGGCGACGGCGACCGTCGCGGGCCGCGTCCCGTCCGGGGTGACGACCCGTGTAGAGCGCAGCACCAGATTCACGTCAGCACCGGACACCCGTGCTCCTCACTTCGACTCTCCGCCGCGGCCTCCGCCACCGGAAGATTCAACGAACTGTTGAAGGAGTCTTCACTCGGGACCGGGGCCCGTCAAGACCCCGCCGCCCCTCCCCCGAGCCCCGGCGGGCCGCCCGCGTCCGGACGTGGAGATTTCCACAAAGTAAAAGGACATTTTCGGAGAGCGGAACGTAACATGGGATCGACGTGACCCCGAAGAACTGCTCCGCCGCGCGCCGACACCCGGACAAACGGGCTCTGACCGGCCAGGACGCCCCGCCGGGGCGGTGGGCCGATCGGGCACCGCCCGGTAGGCTGCTGGGTGCCTCGCCGGGCGGGGCGCCCCGCCCTTCCGCCTCGAAAGGACCGTTGACGTGCCGCCGTCCCACGCCAGCACATCCGACTCCAAGCCCGCCGCTTCCGGCGGTGGTGTGCAGTCCCTTGAGCGTGCCTTCGATCTGCTGGAGCGGATGGCCGACGCCGGGGGCGAGGTCGGTCTGAGCGAACTCTCCGCGAGCAGCGGCCTCCCGCTGCCGACCATCCACCGCCTGATGCGGACGCTGGTGCTCTGCGGATACGTGCGCCAGCAGCCCAACCGTCGCTACGCGCTCGGCCCGCGCCTGATCCGGCTCGGCGAGTCCGCATCCCGGCTGCTGGGCACCTGGGCCCGCCCGTACCTCGCGCGGCTGGTCGAGGAGACCGGCGAGACCGCGAACATGGCGCTGCTCGACGGCGACGAGATCGTCTACGTGGCGCAGGTGCCCTCCAAGCACTCGATGCGCATGTTCACCGAGGTGGGCCGTCGCGTCCTGCCCCACTCCACCGGGGTCGGCAAGGCGCTGCTGGCGAACACGCCGCCGGACGAGGTGCGGGCCCTGCTCGCCCGTACCGGGATGCCCGCCGCCACCGAGAAGACGATCACCACCCCGGACGGCTTCCTCGAAGCACTGGAGCAGGTCCGCAGGCTCGGCTACGCGGTGGACGACAACGAGCAGGAGGTCGGGGTCCGCTGCCTGGCGGTCTCCGTCCCCGACTCCCCCACCTCGGCCGCGATCTCGATCTCCGGCCCGGCGGGCCGGGTGACGGAGGCGGCGACGGAGCGGATCGTGCCGATCCTCCAGCAGGCCGCGAAGGAACTCTCCGACGCACTGGCGAGCAGCGGCTCCGCCGGCTGACGCACGGGGAAACCGGCCGACGGAGGCGGGTGAGGGCGGCCCCCGGCCCGCCCCTCACCCGCCTCCGCTCCCCGCCTCAGACCCGTTCGGGCACCGTGAGACGGCCGTCGTCCATCGTGACCGTGCGGTCCGTCCGGTGCAGATGGGCCCGGTCGTGCGTGACCATCACCGTCGCCGTCGACCGCTCCCGGGTCAGGGTGACCAGCAGGTCCAGCACCGCCGCGCCCCGTTCGTGGTCGAGCGCGCTGGTCGGCTCGTCGACGAGCAGCACCGCCGGGTCGTTCATCAGGGCCCGCGCGATGTTGATCCGCTGGCGCTGACCGCCCGACAGCTGGTGCGGCCTGCGGCCCGCCCGGTCCGCGAGGCCGACCGCGTCCAGCAGCTCCAGCGCCCGGCCCCGGGCCCCGCGGGCCGCTCCGCCCGACAGATGGGTCATGACCTGGAGCTGCTCGACCGCGGTGAGGGAGGGCAGCAGATTGGGCTGCTGGAAGACGATGCCGATGCGCTCGCGGCGCAGTGCCGCCTTCTGCGCCCGGTCCAGGCCCCCGGTGTCGGCCCCGTCGACGACGACCCGGCCGGAGCCCGGCGTGACCAGGGTCGCGGCCACCGCGAGCAGGCTGGACTTGCCGGAGCCGGACGGTCCGACGACCGCGGTGAGCGTGCCCGCGGGCACCTCCAGCGAGACCCGGTCCAGGGCGGTGAGCCGGCCGTCGCCGTCGGGGTAGGTGAGGGTGACGTCGGCGAGGGTGAGGGTCATCGGGCACTCCCGAGTGCGGTGAGCGGGTCGACGGCGGTGATCCGCCGGATGGACAGGGCCGCCCCGAGCGCGCCGAGGACGATCATGACGGCGGACGGGACCAGCACGGTCGTCACGTCGAGGACGAACGGCACCGTCCCGCCGCTGATCAGCGCGCCGATGCCGGAGGCGAGCGCGGCGCCCGCGCCCGTACCGATGACGAGCATCACGACGGCCTGCCCGAGCGCGTCGCGCAGCAGGTACGGGGTGGAGGCGCCGAGCGCCTTGAGCACGGCGACGTCACCGCTGCGCTGAATGGTCCAGACGGTGAAGAAGGCGCCGATGACGAGGGCGGAGATGACGAAGAGGAAACCGCGCATGAGCTGGAGCGAGCCGTTCTCCGCCTGGTAGGAGCCGATCGCGGTGAGGGAGTCCGCCAGGGCGAGGGTGCTGGTGCGGGCGGCCCGGTCGCCCGCGGCGAGGTCGGCGCCGTCGTCGGTGGTCAGCGCGATCACCGTGGCGTGCCGCTCCCCGCCCGCGCCGTCCGCCCCGAGGCGCTGCCAGTCGTCGAGCGAGGTCCACACGACGGGGGTGTGGCTGTACGAGGCGTCCCCCGCGACCGACGCGACGGTGACCTCGGTGCCGCCGAGCCGCAGCCGGTCGCCGGGCGCGGCGTCCAGCTCGGCGGCGGCCGACCCGGACAGCGCCACCTCGCCCGCGCCGACCCGCGCGCCCTCGGGCGCGAGGCCGCCGTCCGGTTCCACGCCGAACGCCGACACCGCCGCCGTGCGCCGCCCCTCGTCGGCGGCGGCGTTCAGGGTGCGGATGCCGAGCGGCTGCGCGTCGCGCACCCCGGGC
This sequence comes from Streptomyces sp. ML-6, assembly GCF_030116705.1. Classification (NCBI taxonomy): domain Bacteria; kingdom Bacillati; phylum Actinomycetota; class Actinomycetes; order Kitasatosporales; family Streptomycetaceae; genus Streptomyces; species Streptomyces sp. ML-6. Next base: position 6,606,770 of record NZ_JAOTIK010000001.1, on the reverse strand, counting down.
CGGGCCGCCCAGCTCCGCCAGGCGTCCTCCGCGACGACGGAGTCGGTGAAGGACACCGACCGGCCGTCGGGCGGGGCGGCGAACGCCAGGTGGTCGGCGTCCAGCCCCGTGACGGCCGAGGTGTTCTCCCGGGCGAGGCCGGCCGTGAGCCCGGACAACAGACCCACGAGCAGCGTGATCAGCACCACGACCGTGCCCATGAGCGCGAACCGGCCCTTGGCGAACCGAAGATCTCTCCATGCGACGAACATGCTCCCAGCCTCGGCCTCCGAAGCCCCCGGGAACATCGCCCGCCGGTGGGGCCCGACATCAAACTTTCGATTGACCGGCCTCGGACGTTCCTTGTCTACGCTGGACGAATCATGGATTCCCGCGCCCATCCCCCGGTCGCCGCCGCACTGCGGCTGTGTCTGCATGCGCTGCTGGTCGGGCTGCTCGCCCTCGCGGCGCTGCGGGCCGTCGGTACCGGCACCCCGTACTCCGCCGCCGCCGTCGTGGTCTGCGTCCTGACGGTCGCGGTGTACGCGGCGGGCGCGCTCGCCCCCGCCGTGCAGCCGCGCACCCGGGCGGCCGCCCTGTGGCTGGCGGTGCTGGGCGCCGGGTGGCTGGTGCTGCTCGCCCTGTCGCCCGACGCGCTGTGGGTGGCCTTCCCGCTGTACTTCCTCCAGCTGCACCTGTTGCCGACGCGCTGGTCCCTGCCCGCCGTCGCGGTCACCGCGCTCGCCGCCATCGCCGGTTTCACCCTGCACGGCCAGGCCGTCACGCCGGGCGCCTTCATCGGCCCGCTGCTCGGCGCGGCGGTCGCGGTCGCGACGGTCCTGGGGTACGAGGCGCTGTTCCGGGAGAGCGAACGGCGCCGGGAACTCATCGAGGAGCTGGTGTCCACCCGGGCGGAGCTGGCCGAGGCCGAACACACCGCGGGCACCCTCGCCGAACGCGAACGGCTGGCGCGGGAGATCCACGACACCCTGGCGCAGGGCCTGTCCAGCATCCAGCTGCTGCTGCGTGCCGCCGAACGCACCCTGCCCGAGGACGCCCCCGCCACCGCGCACGTCCGCCGGGCCCGCGAGGCCGCCCAGGACAATCTCGCCGAGGCCCGCCGTTTCGTGCGCGCCCTCTCCCCGCCCGACCTGGAGAACGGTTCGCTGGCGGCGGCCCTGGAGCGGCTCTCGTCGCGGACGACGGCTCCCGGTCTCACGGTGCAGTTCGCGGTGAGCGGCGCCCCGGTGGAGCTGCCGACCCCGTACGAGGTGGCGTTGCTGCGCACCGCGCAGTCGGCGCTCGCCAACACGGTGCGGCACGCCGCGGCCCGGCGGGCGGAGATCACCCTCAGCTTCATGGACACCTCGGTGTCGCTGGACGTCGTCGACGACGGCCGCGGCTTCACCCCCGGGGACGCGCCGGCCGCCGCGGACACCGGAACCGGGGGTTTCGGACTGCCCGCGATGCGTTCGCGGGCCCGTTCGCTGGGCGGCACGCTCAGCGTCGAGTCGGCGCCCGGTCAGGGCACCGCCGTCGCCCTCACCCTTCCCCTTCCGCTGCCCGACGGCCGGCCAGGACAGGACGCCGCATGACCTCGCCCACGCCCGATCCCATCAGGCTGCTGCTCGCCGACGACCACCCGGTGGTACGGGCGGGGCTGCGCGCCGTCCTGGACTCCGAGCCCGGCTTCCGGGTGGTGGCCGAGGCGGCCACCGCCGAGCGGGCCGTCGCGCTCGCGGCGGCCAGCGGGATCGACGTCGTCCTCATGGACCTGCAGTTCGGCGCGGGCATGCACGGTTCGCAGGCCACCGCGGCCATCACGGCGGAGCCGGACGCCCCCCGGGTCCTGATCCTGACCACGTACGACTCGGACGCCGACATCCTGGCCGCGGTCGAGGCGGGGGCAGCGGGCTATCTGCTGAAGGACGCCCCGCCGGAGGAGCTGGCGGCGGCGGTGCGCACGGCGGCGGCCGGCCGGTCGGCGCTCGCGCCCTCCGTCGCCCACCGACTCATGGACCGGATGCGGACCCCCGCCCAGGCGCTGACCAAGCGCGAGCTGGAGGTCCTCCAGCTGGTCGGCGAGGGTCTGTCGAACCACCAGATCAGCAAGAAGCTGTTCCTCAGCCAGGCGACGGTGAAGTCCCACCTGGTGCACATCTACGCCAAGCTGGGCGTGGACTCCCGCACCTCGGCGGTCGCGGCGGCCACGGCGCGCCGGCTGATCCGCCGCTGACCCACCGCCTGCCGACAGTCTTCTCCCCGGTCAGCCGCGCGGCGGTTCCCCGAAGAGGTCGACGGCGACCCGTACGTCCCTGAGCGCGGAGGCCAGGGCGCTGACCGAGCCGATCGCACCCGCGATCAGCAGCAGCGAACGGCGCAGGCGCGGGATCTCCGGCACACCGCTGAGCGCCATCGCGTCGAGCGCGGCCAGTTCGTCCTCGGCGATGCCCCGGTCCGGGAATTCCGCGGGGTGCCCGGCCAGTTCGCGGCGGAGCCGGGAGACCGCCGTGCGCAGTTCCGTCACCCTCGGGTCCTCGCCGCTGCCGGCCACCCGCGTCTGCCCCACGCTTCGCAACAAAACACTCCCCCTCGCACAACCTTGTGCCAGTGTTCCGCCTGGTCCGCGCACCGCGGTCAAGTATCCGGGCGTGCGCGCAAGTTAACGCCATGAAAGGTGTCGGGCGCCACTCCGCGGACAGAATTCGGGGGGTCCCGTAAGGGTGATCTCCATGGCGTCCGGTGGACGGCGTTCCCCTTCGCATTCCCTGTCGCTTGCTTCAGCGAAGAGTGCACGCCGGGGAGGCGGTGGGGTATCCAGTCCGCATGACTCGAACGACACGGGCCACCGATCGGACCCCCGCGGTCGCCGGACTGCTGCTCGCCGCGGGCGGCGGGCGGCGGCTCGGCGGACGGCCCAAGGCACTGCTCGAACACCGCGGCCGGCCCCTGGTCGAGCACGCGGTGCGGGTGCTGCGGGACGGCGGCTGCGACCCCGTCCACGTGGTGCTGGGCGCCGCCGCCGACGAGGTGCGGGCCCGCGCCGACCTCTCCGGCTGCGTCGTGACCGTCAACCCCGAATGGGCGCGGGGCATGGGCTCGTCGCTGCGGGCGGGGCTCGGGGCGCTCAGCGACGCGGGGGCCGACGCGGCGCTGGTCCTGCTGGTGGACCAGCCGGGCATCGGCGCCCGGGCGGTGGACCGGGTGCGTTCGGCGTACCGCTCCCGGAAAAGCCTGGCGGCGGCCGCGTACGACGGGGAGCGCGGCCATCCGGTGCTGTTCGGGGCCGACCTGTGGGCGGAGGTGGCGGCGGGCGCGGTGGGCGACCGGGGGGCCCGCGGCTATCTGCGGGAGCGCCGCGATGCGATCACGCTCGTCGAGTGTTCCGATGTGGCCCAGGCGTACGACATCGACACGGTGGAGGATCTCGGGCACCTGGAGTGACCGGGACGGCACGCCGCGCCGACGCCGCCCCGCTTCTGTCGATCCGGAGAATCTCGACATCAACAAACCATTGAACTTCCACCATGAGGAAACTATTATCCACTGACCAGAAGCCCTCTGCACCTCAGACGGCGCCCCACCCGTATGCCGGAGCCCCGGCACGCCGTGCCGTCCCCGGCGGCCCGGCGGCCGCGGGGCGCCGCCCGCACCGCCCGCTGAAGGAGTGACCGCTCATGTCCGCACCAGCGCCGTCCCCGCTGGCCATCGTCGATGCCGAGCCCCTGCCCAGGCAGGACGAGGTCCTGACCGAAGCGGCCCTCGCGTTCGTGGCCGAGCTGCACCGGCGGTTCACGCCCCGCCGTGACGAACTGCTCGCCCGCCGGGGCGAACGCCGCGCCGAGATCGCCCGCACCTCCACGCTGGACTTCCTGCCCGAGACGGCGGCGATCCGCGCGGACGACTCCTGGCGCGTCGCACCGGCCCCGGCCGCGCTGAACGACCGCCGGGTGGAGATCACCGGTCCGACCGACCGCAAGATGACCATCAACGCCCTGAACTCGGGCGCCCGGGTCTGGCTCGCCGACTTCGAGGACGCGTCCGCCCCCACGTGGGAGAACGTCGTCCTCGGCCAGCTCAATCTGATCGACGCCTACACCCGCGCCATCGACTTCACGGACCCCAGGTCCGGCAAGTCGTACGCCCTGAAGCCCGCCGAGGAGCTCGCCACGGTCGTCACCCGCCCGCGCGGCTGGCACCTGAACGAGCGCCACCTCCAGCTGGACGGCGTCCCGGTGCCGGGCGCGCTGGTCGACTTCGGCCTCTACTTCTTCCACAACGCCCAGCGCCTCATCGACCTCGGCAAGGGCCCGTACTTCTACCTCCCGAAGACGGAGTCCCACCTGGAGGCCCGCCTCTGGAACGACATCTTCATCTTCGCCCAGGACTACGTCGGCATCCCGCAGGGCACGGTCCGCGCGACCGTCCTCATCGAGACGATCACCGCCGCGTACGAGATGGAGGAGATCCTCTACGAACTCCGCGACCACGCCTCCGGGCTGAACGCGGGCCGTTGGGACTACCTCTTCTCCATCGTCAAGAACTTCCGCGACGGCGGCGCCAAGTTCGTCCTCCCGGACCGCAACGCGGTGACGATGACCGCCCCGTTCATGCGCGCGTACACCGAACTCCTCGTCCGCACCTGCCACAAGCGCGGCGCGCACGCCATCGGCGGCATGGCGGCCTTCATCCCGTCCCGCCGCGACGCCGAGGTCAACAAGGTCGCCTTCGAGAAGGTCAAGGCCGACAAGGACCGCGAGGCCCGCGACGGCTTCGACGGCTCCTGGGTCGCCCACCCGGACCTGGTGCCGATCGCCATGGCCTCCTTCGACGCGGTCCTCGGCGAGAAGCCGAACCAGAAGGAGCGCCTGCGCGAGGACGTCTCGGTGGCCGCCGGTGACCTGATCGCCATCGACAGCCTGGACGCCCGTCCCACGTACGAGGGCCTGCGCAACGCCGTCGCAGTCGGCATCCGCTACATCGAGGCCTGGCTGCGCGGCCTGGGCGCGGTCGCCATCTTCAACCTGATGGAGGACGCCGCCACCGCGGAGATCTCCCGTTCGCAGATCTGGCAGTGGATCAACGCGGACGTGGTCTTCGAGAACGGCGAGCACGCCACCGCGGACCTGGCCCGCCGGGTCGCGGCCGAGGAACTCGCCGCGATCCGCGCCGAGATCGGCGAGGAGGCCTTCGCTGCCGGCAAGTGGCAGCAGGCCCACGACCTGCTGCTGACGGTCTCCCTGGACCAGGACTACGCGGACTTCCTGACCTTGCCCGCGTACGAGCAGCTGGGCTGACCCGCCGCTTGCGTACCCGACTGCCCCAGGTGCCACCGGCACCTGGGGCAGTCCCGTATCGCGATGAACTCGAAGCCGGAAAACCGTCAGGAAGGTGTCGGGGCGACAAATGCCTACCGGCAGCGGCACCCTTCGGCGAGCGCCGTCGGGGCGAGTGCCCGCATGGCCGCCTGCTCGGCTTCCGAGATGCACGGCAGCCGGCGTGCGAGTACGTCGAAGTGCTGGTGCCGGCGCCATGCGTCGTGGTCACCCACGACGAACAACCGCCGACGAGCGCGACTCACCGCGACGTTCAGCAGGTTCGGGGCGGAGGCCGCCCAGGCTCGCGGTCCTGCCTTGTCCCCGCCCGCGCCGAGGACCAGCAGCACCACGTCGGCTTCCTTCCCCTGGGTCGTATGCACGGTGCCCACCCGGTCGCGGGGGACGACCCGGCACAGGCTGCGACGGAGTCCTGCCACGACGTCCCGGAACGGGCTGATGACGAAGAGCTCGCGCTCCGGGTCCAGGCCCTGGTCGACCAGCCGGTGCACGATGACGTTCGCGCAGTCCCCCTCGTCCGGCGACCACTTGCCCTGCGGTGCGCGCCCGCCGCTCACCGGCCACCACACGCCGCGCCGGGCCACCGCGTAATCGTCGTCCCGGTGCACCCCGTGCACCATGAGCCCGTCGTAGGCGATCTCGTTGCTGATCGTGAACATCGGGTCGTCGCAACGCCGGTGGACGCGCAGGGGCGACCCCACCCACACCCGGTCGTCCTCGGAACCCTGGGGTGCCGGGAGCCAGGTGCCGTAGCTGTTCAGCCGGTCCGCGACGCGCTGTGCCGAGGTGCGGGACGGTTCCCACTCCTCAGCCACACCGAACGTACGGCGAAGGGCCTGCTGACCCGTGTGCGGCAGCGTGACCACCGGCTCCAACTGCAGCGGATCGCCCACGACGACGCCCCGACGCGCCCGCCACAGCGCACCCACCGGCATCTGCGCGGTCGCCTGGCCGGCCTCGTCGATCAGCATCCAACCGAGGGCCCGGGGCCCCAGCCCCGCGAACATCCGGTCCAGTGAGGCGAAGGTCGTGGAGACGACCGGCAGAGCGAGAAAGAGGCTCTGCCAGGCCGCCAGCACCACTTCCGGCTTCAGGGTTCTGGGTGCGTCACCGCAGAGGACGTCCATCGCGGCGTCGAGATTCTTGCGCATCCGGTCGGCCGCGCCTTCGATGAACGCGCGGTGCAGATCCATCGCGGCGAGAAACAGCCGGGTGCGGGCCCGGGTGAACTCCGGGTCGGACCAGGGCGAGGAGAGCTCTCTCGCCTCCTCCTCGGCCCGATTGCCCCGCGTCCCGATGAGCGGCAGATACGCCTCCCAGCGTTCGGCCGCCGTCTCCACGGTGCGCCGGAGTTGTGAGAGGTGCCGCTCCGCCGCGTGAAGGGCCCGCTCGGCCTCGCTCAGAGCCGCCCTGCCCACGCCCTCGGCCCGGTCGTACGCGGCAGCCGTCTGCGCGTGTGCCTCGTACACGGCTCGGGCTGCCTGCTCCGCTTCGGCCAGCAGCTGGTCCTCCGCCTGCCAGTCGCGCTGCGCCGCGCCGAGGGTGAAGATGCCCGCGGTGAGGCCCGGCCGGTGCCGGCGGTGCTCCGCCCTGCGGCCGGCCGGACCCGCGAGGTCCGTCTGCGCTGCGCCACGGGCCGCACGGGCCGCGACAGCCGGTTCTCGAAGCGCCTCCAGGTCCTGTCGGGCCGTCCGAACCGACTGCTGGGCGGTGGCGACGGCCGCCTCGGCACGGCTGAAGCCCATGAGCGCGTCGTCCACGCGTTGTCGCTCGTCCCGCAGGGTGAGCACGGTCTGGCGCGCCTCCCGGAAGCGGGCCACCGCCTCCCGCCATGCTGCCGGGTCGCCGCCGCGAGACGCAGCGGCCCTCAGGACGTCCCGCATGCCTTCGCCACGCTCGGCCCGCTCCTCGCGCGGAGGGCCGAACCAGTAGGTGCTGCGGAAGTTCGAACGGTTGCCCTTGTTGCCGAGCCTCGCGGCAAGGGTTCCCCACGCCGGAACGCCATCGAGCACGAGCCGTCCCTGTTCCGGGAAGAAGGACGCTTCCTCCCGCCATTCCTCGGCAACGGATTCGAGCGCGGGAATCTCGTTGGAAACGTTCTCGACGGCACCGTTGTTCGCCGACGCGATCACCATCTCGAAACCCGCAAGTTCCGGTTTGAGCGACGCCACGGACCGCTGGTACGTGCCGGTGCTCCAGCGGTGCGCCTGCCCGATGAACGCGTCCTCGGGCCGCCGCAGCTCGGACAGCCGCTCCGCCCTCATGACCAGGACGGCTGCGATGAGGTCCCGCAACTGTGTGGTCTTGCCCGTACCCGGCGGGCCGTTGACCGCGTACAACCCGTCGGCGTCGGCCAGTTGCTCCACGATTCGGTTGACCGCGAACTGCTGGCTCAGCACCAGCGGATGCCCTGTCTTCGACGGCCATCGTCCGAGCGGGAAGAGGGCCGGCCGCACCCCGTTGATCACTGCTGCCGGTTCAGCCCTGACGTCGGTGCGCGCACGGCCGTGCAGCGCGGTGGTGGCGGTCAGGTAGTCCCGTAGCGCGGGCCCCGGCTCGTCCTTGCCGAGACCGTCGGCGACGAGGCCGAGGTCCGCCGCGATGAAGCTGTTCAGGAAGTCCGATCCGCCCGACCGGCCGGCCTTCCGCCGGGACACGGACCTGCACTGGACCCGAATCGTCTCCGGCCGCAGGTCGTCGGTGACACCGAACTGTTCCGCGACCCAGCGGGTAACGGCTGACAGGTCCCGCACGGTCAACGGCTTTTCCCCGAGCCGGGGCGGAGCCTCGCCGCCGTCCGCCGCATCGGCCACGTCGCCCTCGTCCAGCGGGCCCTCGTCCAGCGCCCCGTCGTCCCCGCGCCCGGCGGAGCGCCCGGCATCGTCGTCGGCCACCGCACTGACGGCGCCGGACAGGGCGCCGGCCGCCAGATCGCCGAGCACCGGTCCGAGTACGGCATTCAAGGCGCCGCCGACCGCACCGGCCGTGATCTCGCACAGCAACCCCGCGAAGGGACGCCGGCGCCGCCCCGACGCCGTGTCCGCGATCGTCACCTTGCCGTCGCCGACACCCAGCACCACGCCTTCGCACGCGTCGGCTTCCGCCTCGAAACCGTCGAGCCATCCCTGGGCCCCGGGGCCGGGCTTACGGCTGCGCCCCGTCGCCCAGGCACACGCGGAGAAGGTGATGGAGTCCTGGACCAGCAACCCCTCGTCCGTGACCTCGAAGGCCAGCAGGGCACTGTCGCCGTCCACCCGGCCGTCGTGGTCCTCCTCGCTGTCGCCGAAGACATCGAGCAGGACATCACGGACGGACGCCACCGGGTACACCCCGCAGTAGACGGTGTGCTGCCTCACCATGTTCCGGCCCGGGTTCCGCCGCCGTACGGGATGCCCCTCTTCCCACGGCAGCGGGCTCCCGGCTTCCACGAGGTACATGCCCTTCGGCGGCGAGGTCTTCTCCACCTTCTGTGGGCTGAACATCTCCACCGCGCGCCAGTAGCGCACGATGTCCGCCCTGCGCCGCCGCTCACTGCTCGCCGCCATACGGCCCGCCCCCCTCGTTCCGGTCCGCCAGGAACGATCACCTTAGCCAGCTCAGTGAGCGGTGCGGAGCGGGTGGTGGCGCATATGCGACCTCAGGTCCGTGGCCGCTGTGCCGTCGGCGGCGAGCCGTGCCGTGCGCGGCCGGGGCGGTCCGGCCCCGGCGGAGGGCTCGTTCGGGGCGGCTGGTCCCGGTTCGCCGCACGACCGGTCCGCGGGGCCGGTGGGGCTCCGCGGACCGGCGGGCCGGCTACTGCCGCCGCTTCTGCGGGGAGCGGCCCTGCTTCAGGCCGGTGTCCAGGGCGTTCATCAGGGTGCCCTGGGACGTGTCACCCGACATCTCCCAGATCATCACCCCCAGCAGCCCCTCGGACTTCACGTAGTCGGTCTTCTTGCCGAGGGACCAGGTGTCGTCGAAGGACCACCACTGGTTGCCGGTGTAGCCGTACGTGGAGACCGACTGTTCGTCGTGGTGCACCGTCATCGTCGGGTACGCGCCGATGAGGTTGGAGTAGCCGCGGTTGCCGGCCTCCTCGGCGAACTGTCCGGGGGCGGCGCCGCCCGCCCCCTGCCATTCGCCCGCGACCCCGCCGTCGGTGACGTTCTGCCAGCCCCGGCCGTAGAACGGGATGCCGAGGGTCAGTTTGCGGGGTTCGACGCCCGCTTCGGTGTACGCCTTGATGGCGGTGTCGGCGCTGAAGCGGGACTCGTAGGGGTCCTGGTCGTCCGGGTAGAGGTTGGCCTGGTGGCCGGTGCGGTCGGGTTCCCAGGAGTTGTCGCTGCCCGAGCCGTGGAAGTCGTAGCCCTGGACGTTGGCCACGTCGAGCGAGTCGAAGACCTTGGCCAGGTCCCAGCCTTCGCCGATCTTCTGCGGGTCGGCGGGGGTGAAGGCGGTGAGGAGCCGGTGCTCGCCGCCGAGGGCGTCCAGCTGCCTGCGGAACTCGGCGAGCAGCAGGGTCAGGTTGTCCTTGTCGTCGGGCGAGTAGTGGTTGCCGGGGTGTCCGGTGCCGGTACCCGGCCACTCCCAGTCGACGTCGAAGCCGTCGAAGATGCCCGCGGCGACCCCCGGGCCGCCCGCGCCGTTGTATTCGGGCAGGTTGCCCTTGATGTACATGTCGATGCAGGAGGAGACGAACTTCTTGCGGGCGGCGTCGGTGGCCGCCACGTCGGAGAAGTACTTCGAGTACGTCCAGCCGCCGAGCGAGACCACGATCTTGAGGTTCGGGTTGAGCTTCTTCAGCTTCTTCAACTGGTTGAAGTTTCCGCGCAGTTTGGCCCATCCGTCGTCCGCGACGCCGTCGACGGACTGGGCCGCGGCGAACGGGCGGGCGTAGTCGGCGTCGGCGTCCCCGGCACCGGTGCCCTGGTCGGGGTCCTGGGGGTCGGCGGTGGTGCCCTTCGTGACGCCGTTCAGGCAGGTGAGGTTGTTGGGATCGATGTTGGCGAAGGCGTAGTTGATGATGTCGAGCTTGCCGGCGGCCCCGGAGTCCTGGAGGTTCTTGACGAAGTACTGGCGGCCGTAGATGCCCCACTGGACGAAGTAGCCGACCTTGGCGTAGTTGCCCGCGCCGACGATGTCGTCGGTCTTCACCGTGAGCGCGGTGCTGGCCGGGGAGGCGTTGTCCGCCGCGTCCCGCGCCTTGACGGTGAAGGTGTACGAGGTCACGGGCGAGAGTCCGCCGATGGTGGCGGTGGTCGTGGTGCCGGAGACGGTGGTGGCGAGCAGGCCGCCCCGGTAGATGTCGTACGCGGCGACCCGCTGGTCGTCCGTCGCCGGGTTCCAGGCCAGGGTGATGGACGAGGAGTCGGCGGCCGTGGAGCGCAGCGAGCCGGGCGCGGTGGGCGGGGAGGTGTCGGTGGCCGGGTCGACGGTGGTGACGGTCAGCGGGGCGCTCTCGGCCGAGGTGTTGCCGCGGGTGTCCTTGGCGCGGACGGTGAACGAGTAGGCGGTGGCCGGGGTCAGACCGGTGACCGTGGTGGAGGTGGTCGCGGTGGCGGACCCCACCACCTCGCCGTCGGCCAGGACGTCGTACGACGCCACGGGGAAGTCGCCCGCCGTGGCCGCCGTCCAGGACAGGGACGCGGTGCGGGCGGTGACGTCGGTCTGCTTCAGCCCGCCGGGCGCGCCCGGCGGCACGTCGGCGGAGCCGTCGCACTTGTCGCCGTTGATCCGGCAGCCGGTGGGCGCGGTGACGGGCCCCTTGGCGACGAACCAGAAGCTGTACGGCTCGCTGGTGCCGTGGGCGGCGATCGTGCCGTTGTAGTGGGCGTTGACCGCGGTGACGTGGCTGCCCCGGGTGGTGACGGTGCCGTTGTAGGAGGTGTCGATCGTGACCCCGGCAGGCAGGTCGAATTCGAGTTCCCAGCCGGTGACGGCGGTGTCCGTGTCGTTGTGCAGGACGTAAGTGCCCTTCCACCAGGAGCCGTTGTCGGCCGAGGTGAAGGTCGCCGTCAGCTTGCCCGCCGCGTGCGCGGGGGCGGCCTGGAGCGAGAGCAGCGCGAGGAGCAGCCCGAGGACGGCGACGAGCGCGGTCGCCGTCCTCCGTCTGAGGGTCATGAGGTGCTCGAACATGGTGTTCTCCCATGAGGCAGGGACCGGTGAGGCGGTCCTGAGGGGGGAGCCGGATTCCTTGGTGCCATGGAGCACAGGGGAAACTAAAAGGTCTGGACCAACTCGTCAATAGGTACAGACCAATCACGGGTAAAGCATCCGCTCACGCCTACGCCTCCGGCGTCGGCGGCTCCCGCTCCGGGCGCCCCGATCGCCCCGTGGAGCCCTCCCGCCCCACGGAGCCCCATGGCCCCGTACGCCCTGCGTCCCTCGTGCGCCTCACTCGTCTCTCTCGCCCCACTTGCCCCTCTCGCCTCTTTCGCCCCACTCGCCTTACTCGCCGAGGACGACCGTGCGCTGGGCGGAGAAGTCACCCCACTTCCCGTCGGGCAGCTTCGCGCGGATCTTCAGCGAGTAGCGGGTGCCGCGCGGGTCGCTCACGGTGAGCCGGTAGCTCGCCCGCCCCTCGGGCGGGGCCCCGCCCCACACGATCGTGGTGGTCAGCCGGCCGTTCATGAACAGCTGGTACGCGGGGATCTCCCCGCCGGTCTCCGGCTGTTCCCAGTCCAGGTCGATGGCGTACTCCTTGCCCTGGGCACGGTTGTCGACCCGCAGGTCGGTGGGGGCGGTGGCAGGCGGGGCGCCCGGGGCGGACCCGGTCGTGAGGTCGATGGCGTTGCTGTCCGGCGAGGAGGTGTCGGCGGCGTCGCGGGCCCGGACGGTGAAGGTGTAGACGGTGCCCGGACGCAGTCCGGTCAGATGCGCGGTGGTTTGGTCGCCGGGCACGCTGTGGATCCGGGAGTCCTCCTGGTAGATGTCGTACGAAGTGACGCCGACGTCGTCCGTCGAGCCGCCCCAGGAGAGGTTCACCGCCCGGCTGCCGTCCACCGTGCCGCGCAGCTTCACCGGGCGGGTCGGCGGCTCCCGGTCGGCGCGGGTGGCGGCGGGCGTGGTGACGCGCGCGGCGGCGCCGGGTGCGGAGAGGTTGCCGGCGGCGTCGCGGGCCCGGACGGTGAAGGCGTGGGCGGTCGAGGCGGTCAGCCCGTCGACGTCGATCATCAGCTTGGTCGCCGGGACCGACTTCACCCGCTTCCCCTCCCGGTAGACCTCGTAGCCGGTGACCGCCCTGTTGTCCGAGGCCCGTTCCCACATGACGTGCACGGAGGTGGCGCTGCCGGCCTGCGCCGTCACGTGGCCCGGCACCGTCGGCTTCTCGGTGTCGGCCTCGGGGGCGGATTCGCAGGCGGTCAGCGCGGCGAGCAGGACGACGGAGCAGGCCAACGCGGCGGCTGCGTGATGGCGTTGCACAGTTGCGCCTTCCATCCGGGAGCAATGGTCCAGACCTGTATCGCACGGCGCGGGGGGCTCCGACAAGAGGACGGATCGGAACGTTCCGCAATGTGCCGGTGTGACCGTGCGTTCCGCGGGGCGGGACGGTGGCGCTCCGCCGACGGGGCGCCCTCGTGCCGTACGGTCGTCCGATGCTGTGCATACGAGGAGTCGTGCTGCCGGAGCGCGAGGAGCGTGTCTTCCTGATCGACGGCGAGGTGCTCCGCGCGGGCGGCCCGCCGGGCGGCCTCTCGGGCCGGGACGTGGAGAGGGTCGTGGACGGCGGCTGGCTGCTGCCCGGCCTCGTCGACGTGCACACGCACCCCGGCACGACGGACCCCCGCGTGCCCTTCGACGAGGGGTTGCTGCGGCGGCAGTTGGTGGAGCACCGGGATGCCGGGGTGCTCGCGGTGCGCACCCCGGGCACGGCGCGGCGGATGCCCGGCTGGGTGGCGCAGGACCCGGAGCTGCCGCGAGTGACGTCGGCGGGGCGGTGGCTGGCCACGCCCGGCCGGTTCATCCCCGGCTTCGGACGGGACGTGAGCGAGGCGGAGTTGGTGCGGGCCGCCGTGGAGGAGGCGACCGCCTCGTCCGGGTGGTGCAAGGTCGTCGGGGACTGGGCCGCCGACGAACCCGCCGTGCCGCTGCCGCTGTTGACCTCGGTGGTGGAGGCGGTGCACGCGGCCGGCGGCAAGGTGGCGGTGCACTGCCAGACCGCGGAGGGCACCCGCAACGCCGTACTGGCGGGCGCCGACAGCCTGGAGCACGGCATGCATCTCGATCCGGCGCTGCTGGACCGGATGGCCGCGCGAGGCACGGCGTTCGTGCCGACGCTGAGCGTCTTCGCCGCCGGGGTGGACCGGATGCGGGCCCGCGAGCCGAGCGTGCGCCGCGATCTGTGGCTGGCCGGGTGGGACGGCATGCTCGACAATGTGCGCGCGGCCCACGAGGCCGGGGTGACGGTGCTGGCGGGGACGGACTCCTTCCCTTGCGGGACGGTCGCGGGCGAGATGGAATGGCTGGTACGGGCCGGTCTGCCGGCCCGCGCGGCACTCGGTGCCGCGTCCTGGACGGCACGGGCCTGGCTCGGACTGCCGGGCCTCGTGGACGGCGCGCCCGCCGACCTCGTCGCATACGCCACCGATCCGACCGAGGACCCTGCCGTACTGAACCACCCGAGCCGGATCGTGCTCCGTGGACGCGTCGTGCGATGAGCGACGGGTCCGGGGCGCGGGAGAGGTCTGCACCGTATGGACACGCACACCGGGACGATCCCCACCATCGATCTGGAGCCCGCCGCACGCCGGATCGCCGCCCTGCTCGACGGCATCGACGAACAGCGGCTGACCGGCCCGACGCCCTGTCCCGACTACACGGTGCGCGAACTGCTCGCCCATGTGGTCGGACTGGGCAAGGCCTTCCGCGACGCGGCGCGCAAGAAGTTCGGGCCGACGACCGACACCCCACCGGCCGATGCCCCGCCGGTGCTCCCCGACGACTGGCGCGAGACGCTGCCGCAGCTGCTGGACGAGCTGGTGGCGGCCTGGCGCGCCCCCGAGGCCCGGCAGGGGATGACCAGGGCGGGCGGTGTGGACCTGCCGGCCGAGGTGGCGGTGGTGGTCGCGCTGGACGAGCTGGTGATCCACGGCTGGGACCTGGCCCGGGCGACCGGTCAGGAGTACGAGCCGGACGAGGCGAGCCTGCGCGTCTCGCTGGCCCTGCTGACCCCTGACGACGACGCTCCCCGCCCGACGGACGCCTTCGGTCCCCCGGTCCCGGTCCCGGCCGACGCGTCCCTGCTCGACCAGACCGTCGCCATGAGCGGCCGACGCCCGGACTGGCGGCCGGGCGCCTGAACCACACCGCCTCCTCCCGTGCCGGGCCCGGTACGAACCCCGCCCGGCACGGAACGGGAGCGGGACGGGGCAGGACGGAAGGGGAGCGGGACGGGCGGGACGCGGTCCGGCCCGGTCGCGGGCCGGTGCCGACGACGGCGTACCGCTCGGCTCGGTCAGCCCAGACTGCGCGCCGCCTCGCGGGCCTGTTCCCGCAGCTGTTCGTCGGCCGGGCATATCGTCGGCTCCACGCCCGAGGACCGCACCCGGAGGTCCTGCTCGGCCAGGGCCGTCAGCCGGCGCCGGTGGTCCTCGGTGAGGGCGGCGGGGCCGAGGAGGACCAGGGCCTCCAGCGCGAGTTCCGCGTCGGCGTCCGCCTCCGCGGAGTCCAGGAGCAGACCGGCCGTGCGGGGTCCGTCGAGGGTTTCGGGGGTGATCGCGTGCAGGGCGAGCACCGCCGCCGGGGCGTGCAGCCGGTCGGTCAGCAGCTCCTCCAGCGGGGGCACCAGCGGCCGGGCCGCCCCGCCCATCGCGGCGGCCGCCCGCGCCGCCCGGCGGAGCGTCCAGCGCATCCACATCCGCCCGGTCTCCGCCAGCACACCGGCCAGCACCGGCACCGTCTGCGCGGCGTCGCCCGTGATCCGCCACAGGGCCGACGCGACCGCGATGTCGCAGTCCATCCGCGGGGTGACGCGGTCGCTCCCGGGGTCGCTGAGCGCGGCCCGCAGGGCCGGTACCAGCTCCGGCGCCTCCGTGCCCAGCCCGGCGGCGAGCTCCGCGGCCTCCTGCACGTCGTCGCCGTCGAGGAGCCGGGCGGCGACGACTTCCTTCAGCGGGCCGGTCTCCCCCGTCAGTTCGCGCACCGCCCGCGCGGCGGCGAGCCGGCCGTTCTCCGGCCCGGAAACGGCGGCGGCAGTCAGCAGCCGCGCGGTCTCCGCGCGGTGTTCCGGCGGGCAGACCGCGACCAGCGTCCTCGGCACGGCCGCCGGGAAACGCGGCAGCGCGGACCGCAGCTCGGGCAGGGCGGCCGCCGCCCCGGTCCCCCAGGACGCGAGCAGGTACAGCAGAGGAATGGGCTCGTGGTCCTCGATGTCCTCGGCGACCAGCCGGGCGCGGATCGCGGCCAGCAGCGCCTCGTCGCACGGCAGGGACCGGGTACCGACCACCACCCCGAACAGGGGGCCGCCCGCCGCGCGGAGTGCTCGCGGGCGTCGTCCCAGGTCACGGGCGAGGAGCGGCGCCGCGAGATCGGGGGCCACCAGGACGAGCGTCTCCAGGGCGCGGTCCGCCGGATCGCCCTCCCCACCGGCGATCCGGGCCAGCTCCGGGCCGGCCGCGGCGGCGTGCGGGCCCAGCTTCTGGAGCAGCGAGTACGCCGCGGGCAGGGCGTCCGGATCGGCGGCCAGCGCGGGCACGACGCCCGCCAGCCGTTCCGGGGCGCTGCGCGACAGCAGGCAGGCCTGTTCGGCCGCCCACAGCGCCTCCGTACGCGCCTCGGGATCCGTGCTGCGCAGGGCGGCGTCCAGCAGCGCGTGCGCCGCGTCCCGGTCGGCGTCGGTGTCGCGGCGCAGCAGCGCCTCGACGACGTACTGCAGGGGCTCGTTCCGCTCCTGGTCGAGGTGGTCCACGACCAGCCCGTCCGCGGGGAGGAGGGACAGCATCGCCCCGTGGTGCTCGGGGCCCCAGGGCAGGCCGCCGTCCACGCAGGCCAGCAGGGCCACGACGCGCACCTCGTCCGGCTCCGGCCCGCCGATGGCCGCGCCCGCCACGGCGGCGGTGCCCGCCGGGTCCAGACGCGCCACGGCCCCGATCAGCTCGGCCCGCACCCGCGGGTGCTCCTCCGTCTCCCGGAGCCGCCGCAGCACCGGCAGCACCCGATCGGCCGCACCGGTCATCGCGGCGGCCCACACCGCGGCGCACCGGAGCCCCGGCTCCTCGGCGTCGGCCGATGACAGGATCAGCGGCAACTGGTCCACGACGGCCGCCCGGCAGGCGGCCTCGTCCGTGTCCCCGTCGTCCGCGCCGCCCTCCGCTATCCCGCCGATGAGCACCAGCAGGTCCTCCGTGCGGTACCCGGCCCCGGCGAGCCGCGCGAGGTACGGGACGGCGTGGGCCGTCGCCCCGTAGACCGAACCCTGGTGCAGGATGGCGGAGTACAGCTCGGAGACCGCCTCGCTCGCGGCCTCCTCGTCCTCGCCCGCGAGCGCCCGCAGGTGCCCGGGAACGTCGGTGGCGGCACCGTAGGCGTGCCGCAACTCCGCCCAGGGCTGCGCGTCGACGTCGGCGAAGAACAGTTCGAGATCCATGCGACGGATCATGGCACCCGGCACTGACACCGATGCCGGTACCCGGGTTCCGGCGAGGAGTTCGAGCCGGCTCGCCAACTCCTGCGCCACGGGATCAGCCGGTGTCGAGGCCGTCGATCAGGCGGTTGAGGAACCGGGTGAAGGTGGCGTCGGGGGTGAGGGGGCGACCGGGGGCGGAGAGGGCTTCGGCGAGTTCCGGATGGTGGCCGTCGGCGGCGACGGCGGCGAGGTAGCGGGCTTCGGCCGCGGCCCGGCCGGGGGACTGCGAGACCGCGGCCTGCGCGATCTCGTGGGCGACGTGCCCGGCCACGAACGCGGTGAGCTGGGCGAAGACCTCCAGCTTCGCCGTACCGTCCAGCGCGGTGGGCCGCAGGGCGGCGAGCACGTGTTCCAGGAAGGCCAGGGCGTTGGGGCCGGGGACGCGTCGGGTGGACAGCACGGCGGGCAGCCAGCGGTGGCGCAGCATGAGGGCGCGCTGGAGGTGCGCGACGGCCTTCAGGTCGGCGCGCCAGTCGCCGGTGGGCGGATCCGTGGCCGCCAGTTCGCCGCTGACGTGGTCGACCATCAGCTCCAGCAGCGTCTCCTTGTCGGGGGCGTAGCTGTAGAGCGACATGACGCCGGCTCCGGCCCGTGCGGCGACCTTCCGCATGGTGACCGCTTCGAGCCCCTCGGCGTCCGCCAGTTCAACGGCCGCCGCGGTGATCGCCTCCCGGCTGTAGGCGGGCCTGCGGCCCCTGCGCGGCCGGTCGGAGGCCAGCCAGAGCTGTTCGGGACCGACACCCGGGGCGCCCGCTCCTCCGTCCCGGGACATGGTCCACGCTCCTTCCTCGATCGGCGGCAACGGCGGGGACCAGTCAAGCATCCTCTATTCTCGTACATCGTACGTAAATCAATGGAGGGGAACGATGACGTCACGCACGCACGGTTCGGTGCCGAGGTCGGCCTGGGCGCCACCCGCCGGAAAGCCTCCGCTTTCCTCACGGATGATGAGGGCGATGTGGCGCCGCCTCCCGGCGAAACTGCACGAGGTCGGGTGGGAGCCGGGGCTGGCGGTACCGGCCGCCGACGGCAGCCCGCTGATCACGGACCACTACTTCCCGCGCGCCGAGGGCGACTTCCCCACCCTCCTGGTGCGCTCGCCCTACGGCAGGGGCGTGCCGTGGTCCCCCATGTACGGCCTGCTCTTCGCCGAACAGGGCTTCCACGTGGTCCTGCAGAGCTGCCGCGGCACCGGGGGTTCGGGCGGCACGTTCGACCTGTGGCGCAACGAGACCCCGGACGGCCTGGCCACGGTGGCCTGGCTGCGCGAACAGCCCTGGTTCAACGGCACACTGGGCACCATCGGCCCCAGCTATCTGGGCTACGTGCAATGGGCCCTGGCCGTGGAACCGCCCCCGGAACTGAAGGCGATGGTGGTGCAGGTGGGCCTGCACGATCCCTACGCCCTCTTCCACGCGCACGGTGCGCTGCAGCTGGAGACCGCACTCGTCGTCGGCGTGGGCATGACCTACCAGCACCGGGGCATGGCACCGTTCCTCAAGGCGACGCTACGCCTGCAGCGGGGGCTGCGTGAGGCCACCACCGCGCAGCCTCTGCGCGGTGCGTACGCACCGGCCCTCGGGGGCGAAGTGCCCTGGCTGGACGGTGTGATGGCCCACCCGGACGCCGAGGACCCCCACTGGCACGGCGCGTCCCTGGCCGGGGTGGCGGACCGGCTCACCGTACCCACGAGCCTGATCACCGGCTGGCACGACGTGCTGGCCGACCAGACCTTCGAGCAGTACGACCGGCTGCGCCGGGCCGGATGCGAGACCGCCCTGCTCGTCGGCCCCTGGACCCACACCTCCGCCCTGCAGCAGGGCTGGCCCGAGGTGTTCGCCGAGAGCCTCGCCTGGCTGCGCGCCCACCTGGAGGCCGACCCCTCCGGTCTGCGTCCCACGAAGGTGCGGGTGCACAACGGCGGCGAGGACGCCTGGCGGGACCTCGACGACTGGCCGCCGGCCACGGCCGCCGCCCCGTGGTTCCCCGCCCCCGGCGGGCATCTCACCCGGCAGGCGCCCACGGACTCCGCGCCGCTGACGTCCTTCCGTTACGATCCGGCCGACCCCACCCCGTCCGTCGGCGGCCCCGTGCTCTCCCGTGCCGCCGGTCCTCGCGACAACAGCGACCTGGAGGCCCGGGAAGACGTACTGACGTTCACCGGCCCTCCGCTGACCGAGCCCGTGGACGTCCTGGGCCCCGTCTCCGCACGGTTGAGCATCTCCACGGACACCGGGCACGCCGACGTCTTCACCCGCCTGTGCGACGTGGACCCCCAGGGCCGCTCCGTCAACGTCTGCGACGGGCTGGGCCGGCTGCGGACGGACGGGCAGGAGCCGTCGCGGATCACCGTGCCGATGAGCTCGACCGCCCACGGATTCGCCGTGGGTCACCGCATGCGCTGGCAGATCAGCGGAGGCGCCCATCCGCGCTACGCCCGCAGCCCCGGCACCGGGGAGTCGCCGGTGGACGCCACCGCCTTCACACCGGTGCGCATCACGGTCCACACGGACTCGGCGCTGATGCTCCCGACGCAGGCCGAAGGTTCCGGGTCCGGGTCCGGCCCCGCAGTGAACGGCTGACCGGCCGACGGGCGGATTCACGGCGACGGCACCGGCGCGAGCGCGGGACCGGCCTGCCACCCGCGCACGCCGGTGCGCACATCGTGTGAGCTGCGCTTTCACTGCTGCTCGAACGGAGTCCTCGGCCCGTGACCGGACGGTCCGCGCGCGCGTTGGGGTCGACGGACGGCCCGCTCCGACGCGAGCCGGAACACGGAGGAGAGAACCGCATGGTGAAGAAGATGATGCTGGCCGCGACGGTCCTGGCGGCCGGCCTCGGGTTCGTCCTGAGCCCCGCCGCCCAGGCCGCGCAGAGCCCCGTCGCGGCCCGGGCCGCGAAGGCCGCCGCAGCGGTCTGCACCGTCAACGACAACGGGGTGAACTTCCGCGGCGGCCCCGGCAGCAACTTCCCCGTCCTGGGCCAGGTGAACCGGGGGCAGAAGCTCAATGCCCACGGTCAGGAAGGCAGTTGGATCATGGGCGACCTGTGGGGCGGCCGCACCGGCGTCTGGATCCACACCGCCTACCTGGACTGCTGAGACCGGCACACCCCGGTCCGCGCACCGGCCTCGTACCCCGGCCCGGATTCCGGCCCGCCCGGCCCCGCATCGCGCCCTTCGCGCGGTGCGGGGCCGTTCCGCGTTCCGGTGAAAGTTCTCCAACTTCCCCCTGCCGAGGGGTGTACGGCCCTCGCTCCACCCTGATAGGAAAGCTTCCTAACAGACCGACGGAACGAAGAACTCCCTCTGGAGGACTCTGGTGCACGCTCCCCATAAGCGCGCCGCACGTCGTAACGCCCGTCCCGTGCGCATCGCGGTCGTCGCGCTCGGGCTTTCCCTCACGGCGATCCCCGTCGCAGCCCACGCCGGTGCCCCCACGCACCAGGCGGCACAGCAGCCCTCGGCGGCGGTCCGACCGGCCGCCACCGTCGCCGCGGCGACCGGTCTGGACGACCCGGCGAAGAAGGAGATCGCCATGCAACTGGTCTCCAGCGCCGAGAACTCCTCCCTCGACTGGAAGGCCCAGTACAAGTACATCGAGGACATCGACGACGACCGCGGCTACACCGCGGGCATCATCGGTTTCTGCTCCGGCACCGGGGACATGCTCGACCTCGTCGAGCTGTACACCGAGCGCAAGCCCGACAACATCCTCGCGAAGTACCTCCCCGCGCTGCGGAAGGTCGACGGCACCCCCTCGCACGAGGGACTCGACCCGAACTTCACCAAGGACTGGGTGAAGGCCGCGTCCGACTCGGCGTTCAGGAAGGCGCAGGACGACGAGCGCGACCGGGTGTACTTCAACCCGGCCGTGAAGCGGGGCAAGGCCGACGGGGTCGGCACGCTCGGCCAGTTCGCGTACTACGACGCCATCGTCATGCACGGCGACGGCGGCGACAGCACCAGCTTCAGCTCCATCCGCAAGCGCGCCCTCTCGAAGGCGAAGCCGCCGTCCCAGGGCGGCGACGAGGTCACGTACCTCAACGCCTTCCTGGACGCCCGGGTCTGGGCGATGAAGCAGGAGGAGGCCCACGAGGACACCAGCCGGGTGGACACCGCCCAGCGGGTCTTCCTGAAGAAGCGCAACCTGAACCTCGACCCGCCGCTCGACTGGAAGGTGTACGGCGACAGCTTCCACATCGGCTGACGCGTCCGGACCCCGTGACCGCGGCGCGTACGGCGGCACCCGCGGGTGTCGCCGTACGCGCCGCTGCGTCGTACCGGCTCGTGCCGATCGCTCCGGCCCGTACCTGACCGGACCGGAGCGAACCTGATCGGACCGGGCCGGAGCAGACCCGACCGGGCCGGAGCGGACCCGACCAAACCGTCCTGTACCGGATCGGTCAGTGCGCGCCCACCGGGGCCGCCACCGGCCGCTCCCCGTCCTGCTCCGACGGTTCCGGGTCAGGCTTCCGGCCGAGGTGGTTGAAGGCCAGGTTGAGCACGATCGCCACCACGCAGCCGGTCGAGATCCCGGAGTCGAGCACGACGAGCAGGTCCTCGGGGAACGCGTGGTAGAACTCCGGCGCGGCGATCGGGACGAGGCCGACGCCCACGGCCGCGGCCACGATCAGCGCGTTCTCGCCCTTCTCCAGCGCGGCGGCCGCCAGGGTCTGGATGCCGCTCGCGGCGACCGAGCCGAACAGCACGATGCCCGCGCCGCCGAGGACCGGCAGCGGGACGAGCGCGATGACCGAAGCGGCGACCGGGACCAGCCCGAGGACGATCAGGATGCCGCCGCCGGCGGCCACCACGAAGCGGCTGCGCACCTTGGTCATCGCGACGAGGCCGATGTTCTGGGCGAAGGCGCTGCACATGAAGCCGTTGAAGAGCGGGCTGATGGCGCTGCCGAGCGTGTCGGCGCGCAGACCGCCCTCGATGGTCCGCTCGTCCGCCGGCCGGTCGACGATCTTGCCGAGCGCGAGCATGTCGGCGGTGGACTCGGTCATGCAGACCAGCATCACGATGCTCATGGAGACGATCGCGGCGATCTCGAACTGCGGCGCCCCGAAGTGGAACGGGGTGGGGAAGCCGATCGGGTCGGCGTCCCCGAGGGCACCGAAGTCGGTGATGCCGACCGGGATCGCTATCAGTGTGCCGATGACCAGGCCCAGCAGGATGGAGATCTGCTGGAGGAAGCCGCGCAGCAGTTTCCGCAGCGCCAGGACGATCACCAGGGTGACGGCGGCCATGGTGATGTTGGTCGTGGAGCCGTGGTCCGCGGCACTGGCGTTGCCGCCCTGGGACCAGTTGAAGGCGACCGGCAGCAGCGACACGCCGATCAGGGTGATCACGGTGCCGGTGACGACGGGCGGGAAGAAGCGGACCAGTTTGGAGAAGTACGGGGCCAGCAGGAAGCCGAGCAGACTGGCGACGATGATCGCGCCGAAGATGACGGCGATGCCGTCGTGCCCCCGGTCCTTCCCGATCGCCACCATCGGGGTGACCCCGGCGAACGAGACGCCGTTGACGAACGGCAGCCGGGCGCCGATGCGCCAGAAGCCGAGGGTCTGGAGCAGGGTGGCGATGCCCGCGGTGAACAGGCTCGCCCCCATCAGGAAGGCGGTCTCCTTGGCCGTGAGGCCGACGGCGGGCCCCACGATCATCGGCGGGGCGACCACGCCCGCATACATCGCGGCCACGTGCTGGAGGCCGCTGGTGAACATCTTCAGCGGGGGGAGGGTCTCGTCGACCGGGTGTTTCCGGTCCGTCGGGGCCGGCCCGGGGGCGGGGCCGGTGTCGGGTGCTGCGACTGCGTCGTTGTGAAACCTGGGCGTAGCTGCCACGGCGGTTCCTCCGGTCGGTTACACGCCTGGGGCGGCGTGGGTGTCAGGGAGGTGGTGCAAGTGGGGCGTTGATGCAGGTGGAACATGACGTGCAGCTGGTGCGGGCAGCTCGGGTCGACGGTGCGGCGGGCGTGCGCGGGGGCGCGCTCCGCCGCACCGGGTCTGCCGTGGACCCTTCGGGGTCCGCGGAGGCCGGTCGAGGGCCGTCCCCCTCGACCGGCCGGTACGGGGGGTTCCCGGGGCGTCAGGCCCCGGCGGCGACCTGCGCGAGGCGACGGGCCTCGTCGCGGGTGGCGCGGGCGATGGCTTCCTCGTCCGCGGTGATCAGGTGGTTGTCCTCGACGACTGGCCTGCCGTCGACGAGGGAGAGGGTGACGGGGGCCGCGGCGCCGAACACGAGCGCGGTGACCGGGTCGGCGATGGAGGCGTGGGCGAGGGTGTCCAGCTTCCAGAGCACCAGGTCGGCGAGCTTGCCCGGCTCCAGGGAGCCGATCTGGTCGGCGCGGCCGAGGACCTGTGCGCCGCCGTACGTTCCCAGGCGCAGGGCCTGGCGGGCGTTCAGGGCCTTCTCCCGGTGGGCGCCGAGGCGGTTGATGAGGAGGGCGTTGCGCAGTTCGGTGTGGAGTTCGCCGGACTCGTTGGAGGCGGTGCCGTCGACGCCGAGGCCGACCGGGACGCCGGCCGCGAGCATGTCGGGGACCCGGGCGATGCCCGCGGCCAGCCGGGCGTTGGACGAGGGGCAGTGCGCGACACCGGTTCCGGTGCGGGCGAACGCGGCGATGTCGGAGTCGTTCATGTGGACGCAGTGCGCCATCCACACGTCGTCGCCGAGCCAGCCGGTCGACTCGAAGTAGTCGGTCGGGCCCATCCCGAACAGCTCGTGGCAGAACTTCTCCTCCTCCACGGTCTCCGAGCCGTGGGTGTGCATGCGCACCCCCTTGCGCCGGGCCAGTTCGGCGCCCTGGCGCAGCAGTTCGGTGGAGATGGAGAACGGGGAGCAGGGTGCGGCGGCGACCTGGGTCATCGCGTCGAAGGAGGGGTCGTGGTGGGCGTCGATGGTGGCCTCGGTGGCGGCGAGCGCGCCGTCGAGCGTCTCGACGGCGAAGTCCGGCGGCAGTCCGCCGTCCTTCGCGCCGCGGTCCATGGAGCCCCGGGCGAGGGTGAACCGTACGCCCATGTCGCGGGCGGCCCCGATGATGGCGCCGGACAGGTCGCCGGAGCCGCGCGGGTGGACGTAGTGGTGGTCCATGGCGGTGGTGACGCCGCCGCGGGCCATCATGGCGAGCGAGCCCTGTGCGGCGGCGCGGACCATCGGTTCGTCGATGCGCGCCCACGTCGGGTACAGCGCGACCAGCCAGTCGAACAGGTTGTGGTCGGTGGCCAGGCCGCGGGTGATCCACTGGTAGAAGTGGTGGTGCGTGTTGACCAGGCCGGGGGTGGCCAGGTGTCCGGTGCCGTCGACGCGGCGTACGACGTTCTCCAGGCCCTCGGGTGCCCGTCCCGCGC